>NZ_BPQL01000098.1 GCF_022179225.1 Methylobacterium goesingense | reverse complement strand
CGTCCGCATGCTGATCACGGGGCGCAGCATCGTGATCAGCATGCGGACGTTGGCCGGTCCGCGAAGAACCGCCAGCGCTTGGGCGGCAGTGCTGACCTCTATGGCCTGATACCCGAGATCCGTCAGCATATCGGCCGTGACCATACTGACGAGCGAGTCTGTCTCCGCGATAAGGATAGCCAAAGGCTTGTTGTCTGACACAGACGTGCTCCGCGAGTTCAGGGCGGGAGCGCTCGCGACTCTCAGGCACTGGCGGCCGGGACCGAAGCCAATGATGGTCCCTGATACGCCGATTATCGGGAAGACGCGATGGCTATGAATCGGGACGCGTCGCTGCCCGAGGAACGCAACCCGGTCAGGCCGCTTTCCGTCCGTCCGATTCGCCCGCCCCAACTACGCCAAGAGCCCAGGATCGCACAATCTTCGCGCGCAGATCGGGCCGGCGGACCATCGTGCCAACCGGCAGATTCGGAACGTGCGCCGAACCCCGTGCTCGCGGATCGGGAATGATGCTTTCCATCTGATGTCTGCGGGGCACCCCAGCTATGGAGCGCCCCGTTTCACGCTAGGTTTTCAGAACAAGGAGCTTCGCGGTTCGAGGCGGAACTCCGGTTCGGCCGTCTCTCAGCTATGGGCCAGCACCGCCAGGAGGAGCAGGGCGATGATGTTGGTGATCTTGATCGCCGGGTTCACCGCGGGGCCGGCGGTGTCCTTGTAGGGGTCGCCGACCGTGTCGCCGGTCACCGCGGCCTTGTGGGCCTCCGAGCCCTTGCCGCCATGGTGGCCGTCCTCGATGTACTTCTTGGCGTTGTCCCAGGCGCCGCCACCCGAGGTCATCGAGACGGCGACATAGAGCCCCGTGATGATCACCCCGAGGAGCATCGCCCCCACCGTGGCGAAGGCCTGGCTCTTGCCGGCGATCGGCTGGATCACGAAGAACAGCACGATCGGCGACAGCACCGGCAGCAGCGACGGTACGATCATCTCCTTGATCGCCGCCCGGGTCAGCATGTCGACGGCGCGGCCGTAATCCGGCCGGTCGGTGCCTTGCATGATGCCGGGCTTCTCGCGGAACTGCCGGCGGACCTCCTCCACCACGGCGCCCGCCGCGCGGCCCACCGCCGTCATCGCCATGCCGCCGAACAGGAACGGAATGAGCCCGCCCAGCAGCAGTCCGACCACGACGTAGGGGTTGGAAAGCGAGAAATCGACCGTGACGCCCTGGAAGAAGCGGTACTGGGTCGGGCTCGCATTGGCGATGAAGTAGTTCAGGTCGGAGGTATAGGCGGCGAACAGCACCAGGGCGCCGAGACCGGCCGAGCCGATGGCATAGCCCTTGGTCACCGCCTTGGTGGTGTTGCCGACCGCGTCGAGGGCGTCCGTAGACTTACGGACGTCCGGCGGCAGGCCGGCCATCTCGGCGATGCCGCCCGCGTTGTCGGTGACGGGGCCGAAGGCATCGAGCGCCACGATGAAGCCGGCGAGCGCCAGCATGGCGGTGACCGCGATGGCGATGCCGAAGAGCCCGGCCAGCGAATAGGTGCTGATGATGCCCGCCACGATGACGAGTGCGGGGAGCGCGGTGGATTCGAGGGAGATCGCGAGGCCCTGGATCACGTTGGTGCCGTGGCCCGTCACCGAGGCGTCCGCGATGGACTTCACCGGCCGGAAATTGGTGCCGGTGTAGTACTCGGTGATGACGACGATCAGAGCCGTAATGACGAGGCCGATCACCGCGCAGCCGAGGAGCGCCCCCGAGGTGAAGGTGACGCCCGCGTTGGTGGTGAACGCTGTCGAGAGGCCGCCGAACAGGGCGTAGTTCACGCCCGCGATGGCCAGGACCGAGAGCAAGCCGGCGGTGATCAGGCCCTTGTAGAGCGCACCCATGATCGACTGGTTGGCCCCGAGCCGGACCGCGTAGGTGCCGGCGATCGAGGTGAGGATGCAGGCCGAGCCGATGGCCAGCGGGTAGAGCAGCATTGTCTCGAGCACGTTACGCCCGGACACATCGGTCTGCCCGGAGAAGAAGATCGCGGCGAGCACCATGGTGGCGACCACCGTCACCGCGTAGGTCTCGAACAGGTCGGCTGCCATGCCGGCGCAGTCGCCGACGTTGTCGCCGACGTTGTCGGCGATGGTGGCGGGATTGCGCGGGTCGTCTTCCGGAATCCCGGCCTCGACCTTGCCGACGAGATCGCCGCCGACATCGGCACCCTTGGTGAAGATGCCGCCGCCGAGACGGGCGAAGATCGAGATCAGCGAGGCGCCGAAGCCCAGCGCCACCAGGGCGTCGATGACGTCGCGGCTGGCCGGCGACAGGCCGGCGATGCGGGTGAGATAGGCGTAGTACAGCGCGACCCCGAGGAGCGCGAGGCCCGCCACGAACATGCCGGTGACGGCGCCGGATTTGAACGCCACGTCGAGACCGCCGCCGAGGGAGGTCGAGGCGGCTTGCGCGGTGCGGACGTTGGCGCGCACCGAGACGTTCATGCCGATGAAGCCGGCCGCCCCCGACAGCACGGCACCGATGAGGAAACCGATGCCGACCTTCAGCCCGAGGAAGTAGGCCAGCGCCACGAACAGCACGAGCCCGACGATCGCGATGGTGGCGTATTGGCGCCGGAGATAGGCCTGCGCACCCTCCGCGATGGCACCTGCAATTTCCTGCATGCGCGGGGTGCCGGCGTCGCGCCGTAAGACGTCGTTGATCGTCAGAATGCCGTAGGCGACGGCACAGAGCCCGCCCAGGATGATGAGCACCAATGCTGTCATGCGACCGTCCTTGATTGGATGATGTCCGGTGAGAGCTGCGGCGTATTCTTGATCGTATCAGCTGTTTCTTGGACTTTCTGGCCGTTCTGGTTCCCGGGCGGCGATGGCGAGCTTGAGCGGCGCGCTCGGGAGCTCGCATCTCGCCAGTATTGGTGTGTCGTTTCAGCGCGTGCCTGCTCTGAGTGCCAAACTTCCGAGACACTTGCAAATGCCGCTTAGGTTTTTCATCCGCGAATATTTGTGCGTTGCAGCATCGGTGTGTGGTCGGCCGTCGACGTTTCGGATCGTGCGCGCCGGCTCCGGGTCGTGCGACGGGTTCTTCAGCGAGTTGAGGCCCTTGTCACCTCTCAGGATAGCGTAGCATTGCGGACAGAAACTTCGTCGTGAGCATTCGCGAATATTGATGGAGTCAGCAGGATAAGTGATTTTGCTGCGACGTTACGCGTTCGTAAGGATTCTTGTCTTTCCGGGTTTCGACGTTCTCCTCACGGAGCAGATGGGACAAATTGCATAATAATGCAATTTTCATGGGGCGTGCGGACGTTCGGTGCGTGAGCGGTCGCAGCAGATCGGCGTCTGGCAAGAGGAGATCGGACGCATGCCCGGCCTGTCGTCGGGGCGGACGCGGATCAGGGCCCAGCGGTGCCCCAGCGCTTCCGGTGATGGCCGCGATCTCGGCGAGGGCTGCGTCCGGCTCCGCCCCCGGCGAAGGGGCGAGACGGCGTTCGAACTCCCACAGGATCTCGGCACGTCCGCTCCCGCGCGCCGCGATGATGGAGGGGAAGCCAAAGCGCGCGCGATGAGCCGCGTTGAGGTGATCGAACTCCGTTGGGCTTATGCGGTCGAAGCCCGCGCTTTCCTGCCCGGAGACGGAGGCGCCGGTCCTGTGCTGCGACATGGACGACGATCGGGTCGCTGCCGGTCCTGAAGGTCTCGCCCTTTCGCCAATAAGAGTCGATGGTCATGCCGGCATGCCGTTCGCGGTGTCGAGGACGCGGGTCGTCAGACGTCCGGTTTCGTCGGGCCATGCCGTGATGTTCCCAAGTCGTCCAGGCCGATCTCGTCCGTCGCGGCTCCGCGTCTGCGTGGGCCCGCACCGATCGAACGAGCAGGCCAGATGCCGGGTTCTTCGCGCCGATCGTCAGAAGTGACTGAACGATCCGGTCCCGATGGAGAGCGCTCGCCCGGAGGCCTGCCGGAAGACCGGTGCCCCCTGCCCCGCCGTAACCGTCCCGATGCAGGTCAGGGGCACGCCGACCGCCCCAGCTTCCGCCAGCAAGGCGTTCAGGTGCTCCGGCGCCACTGCGCAGAGGATCTCGTAGTCGTCGCCCCCGGTGACGATCGTCGTCAGCAGCTCGGGGGCCGCTGCCAGGGCGCGGGCCGCCGCCTCGGACAGGGGCATCGCGGCGAGGTCGATGTCGGCCCAGAGCCCTTGCTCGTCCGGCGTCCCACCCTTGAGCATCTTGGCGAGATCCCCGGCGAGTCCGTCCGAGACGTCCATCGCGGCCCGCGCATGCGCGCGCAGGACGGGCGCCAGGGCGATGCGTGGACGTGGATGCCAGTAGCGGTCGATCAGGGCGGCACGGTCGGAGGCGTCGAGGGCCTCCGACCAAGTCGCCGGAGGCGCTTGGCGCAGATGCAGCCCGAGGGCGGCATCGCCGATGGTGCCGCTGACGCAGATGCGGTCGCCGATCCGGGCTCCCAGGCGCCGGACCATGGTGCCGCGCGGCACCTCGCCGATGGCGGTGACGCCGATCAGTGCGGGGCCGGCCGCCCGCACGGTGTCGCCGCCGAGCAGCACGCCGCCGAACGCGGCGAGCCCCGCGCCGAGCCCAGCCGCGAAGCCCGCGAGCCAGTCTTCGCTCCATTCGTCCGGCAGGGCCAGGGTGAGCAGATAGCCGCGTGGGCTGGCGCCCTTGGCGGCAAGATCCGACACGTTCACGCCGAGGGCCTTGCGGGCGATCGATGCGGGTGGGTCGTCGGGAAAGTAATGCACGCCGGCCACGATGGCATCGGCCGTGAGGACGAGGTCGCAGCCCGGGCTCGGGGTCAGGGTGGCGGCGTCGTCGCGCAGGCCGTCCGCGCCGGGGCCCGCCAGGGGCGCGAAGTAGCGGGCGATGAGGCCGTCCTCGTCGGGCCGGGGCCCGCCGGCCTCCGACCGGTCTTCGGCCACGCGGCTCAGGCCCGCCCGGAGGCCGGAAGGCCGGCGAACTCATTGCCACGGACCTCGCGCGCGACTTTGTCGAGGACGCCGTTGATGAGTCCCGGCTCGTCGCCGTCATAGAAGCTGTGCGCGACGTCGACGTATTCCGAGATGGCGACGCGAGCCGGTACGTCGCGCCGGTACATCAGCTCGTAGGCCCCGGCGCGCAGGATGGCGCGCAGCACCGCCTCGATGCGCTTCAGGGGCCAGCCCGCCGCGAGCGCCCCGTCGAGCTGCGGGTCGATGGCGCGCTGCTCGTCGACGACGCCACGCAGGAGGTCGCGGAAGAAGGCGATCTCGGCCTGCGGATGGGCGATGCCGTCGACCTCGCGACCGATCCAGAACGTCTCGAACTCGGCCAGTGCCTCGATCACGCCCTTGCCCGAGATCTCCATGTCGTAGAGCGCCTGCACCACGGCGAGGCGAGCGCCGCTCCGTTCGGAGCTCTTCGACTCGGAATTCTTGGACCCGGAATTCTTGGACTCGGAATTCTTGGCCATGATGTTCAATCCTCTCCGACCGACGCCGCCGATGCGTCGCGCTTGAGCGACAGCACCGCGAGCGCGGCCTCGGCGGCACCGCCGCCCTTGTTCATCTCGGCGACCCGGGCGCGGGCCTGTGCCTGTGCCTCGGTCTCGACCGTCAGGATGCCGTTGCCGAGCGGCAGACGCAGGGTGACGGACAGGTCCATCAGCGCTCGCGCACTCTCGCCCGCGACGATGTCGTAGTGTCCGGTCTCGCCGCGGATGACGCAGCCGAGGGCCACCACCGCGTCGTAGGGCTGGCCCGCGCGGGCGGCGGCCTCGACCAGGATCGCGATGGCCGCCGGAATCTCCAGGGCACCCGGCACCGTCACCACGGTCGCCACCGCCTCGGCCGCCGCCAGGGCGCCTTCGGCGCCGGCCAGGAGTTCGTCGGAGAGGTCCTCGTAATAGCGGGCCTCCACCACGAGGACGCGCGCGCCCTTGACGTTGGCGGGGGCGGTGCGGGCGGCGTAGGCGTGCGATACCATCGAGGGGCCTTCACGGATGCGATCGACGCTCGGTGCGCCGCCGGTCCGTCCCGGGCGGCAGCCCGACGGAGCGGCGCATGCCGACGTGCGCGGTTCGACCGGCGGGAGAATCCCTCGATCGCAGGCGCGAGCGATAGACCGAAGGTGCCGTTGCGACAAGGCTGAGCATCGCGGGGGCCCGCCCCGCGCCGAGATCATGCGTCGCGCGCAGGCCGGCTCTCGGACAGGCGGGCGGCGTAGCGGGCGATGAGATCGACCTCGAGGTTGAGCCGGTCCCCGGCCTGGCGCTCGCCCCAGGTGGTGACCGCGAGGGTGTGCGGGATGAGGAGCACCGAGAACAGGTCGTCGTCCACGGAGTTCACGGTGAGCGAGGTGCCGTCGAGGCAGACGGACCCCTTCTCGGCGATGAAGCGCGCAAGCTGCGCCGGAGCCCGGAGGGTGAAACGGTCGGAGGGGGCCCATTGCGGATCGCCCGCGCCGCCCGTGACGGGATCGCGGGCGACGAGTTCGGCGAGACCGTCGACGTGGCCGGTGACGAGGTGGCCGCCGAGTTCGTCGCCGATCTTGAGGGAGCGCTCCAGGTTCAGGCGCCGGCCTTTCCGCCAGGCACCCACATGGGTGCGGGCCAGGGTCTCGGCCGCGGCGTCGACCGCGAAGATGCAGCCGCCCGCCACGGGCTCTACCGCCACCGCCGTGAGGCAAGGTCCCGAGCAAGCGATGGAGGCGCCGAGCGCGATCGAGGTCGGATCATAGTGCGAGCGGATGCGGATGCGGCGCAGGCGGTCGTCGCCCTCGACCGACACCACTTCCCCGATATCCGTGACGAGTCCGGTGAACATCTCAGACGCTCCGCTCATAGGTGACGGCCCGGTCGGGCCCGAGGGACCGGGTCTCGATCGCTCTGAGATGGCCGTGGGCCAGACGTTCCTGAAGGGCCGCGCCGACCGCCGGCAGGCCGCCGGCGCCGCCGAGGGCAGTCGGGCCGGTGATCAGCGTGAAAACGTCGACGAGGTTGGCTTCCGCGAGGGCATCGGCGAGGCCGGGGCCGCCCTCGCAGCAGATTCGCGTCAGGCCGCGATCGGCCAGGGCCCGCAAGGCCTCGTCGAGGTCGATCCGCCCGGTCCGGCTGGAATCGACGGCGATGACCTCGACCCCGAAGGAGGCGAGCATCCGCTTGGCGTGGATGGGCGCGCGGCGGGTGGTGACGATCAACGTCGGCACGTCCCGCGCGCTGCGCACCAGATAGGTCGAGGGCAGGATGCGCAGGGAGGAATCGAGCACCACCCGCAGGGGCGAGCGGTCGGACAGGCCCGGCAGCCGCACGGTCAGGGCGGGATCGTCGGCCCGCGCGGTGCCGATGCCGACCAGGATGGCGTCGGCGTGGGCGCGCCAGAGATGGACGGCCCCGTCCGCGATCGGCCCGGTGATGCGCAGGCGCTCGTTGGGCGCCCCGGCGAAACCGTCCCGGGTCTGGGCGAGCTTGAGGTGCAGGCTCGGCCGTCCCAGGGTCACGCGGGTGACGTGGCTACGGTGATCCCGCGCCGCCTCTTCCGCCAGGAGACCGGTGGTCACCGCGATGCCCGCTTCCGCCAGGAGCCCGTGCCCCCGGCCGGCAACCCGGGAATCGGGATCTGTCAGGGCGGTGACGACCCGGGTGATTCCGGCTCCGATGATCGCGTCCGTGCAGGGGGGCGTGCGTCCATGATGCGAGCACGGCTCCAGGCTGACGTAGAGGGTCGCGCCGCGCGCCGCCGCACCGGCCATCGCCAGGGCCATGGGCTCGGCGTGCGGTCGGCCGCCGGGCGCGGTGACGCCCTGCCCCACGATGCGTTCCGCCCCCGGCTCGCCCGCGACCACCACGGCGCCCACGGAGGGGTTCGGCCAAGTCCGTCCGAGGTTGCGATGCCCCAGGGCGAGGGCGAGGCGCATGAAGCGCCGATCGGCGGCGCTGACGGGCACGTTCGAAGGCTGGCTCACGGGGAAGACCGCGTCTGGCGCTTGGCCCGGAGCGGCGTCACGTGCGGCGGAAGCTCGACCTGGGGCGGAAGTTCGCCCGAGGGCGCATCGCACTCCGGTTCGGGGGCTGCCGACTCCTGCGCGACAGGCGGGGCGAGGGTACCGAGCAGCGCCTTGAAGTCGCTGGCCTCACGGAAATTCTTGTAGACCGAGGCGAAGCGCACATAGGCGACGTCGTCGAGACCCTTGAGACCCTCCATCACGAGTTCCCCGATGGCCTCGCTGCCGATCTCGGCCTCGCCGCTGCTCTCGAGCTGCCGGGTGATGCCGCTCACCAGGCGCTCGACGCGCTCGGGGTCGACGGGGCGCTTGCGCAGGGCGACTCCGATGGAGCGCTGAAGCTTGTCGCGATCGAAGGGCACGCGCTTGCCCGAGCGCTTGAGCACGGTGAGTTCGCGCAGCTGCACCCGCTCGAAGGTGGTGAAACGGCCGCCGCAATCCGGACAGACCCGGCGCCGGCGGATCGCCGCCGCGTCGTCGCTCGGGCGCGAATCCTTCACCTGGGTGTCGGGACCGCCGCAATAGGGACACCGCATCGGACGGACACCTGGGTTGAGCCGGAGATCGACAGAATGGCAACGGCCGCGAACCCGAGGGTCCGCGGCCGTTGCATGGCATGGTGAGGGGCGCCGATTCAAGCGCCGGAGAACAACCCCTCCGGGGCGTCTCGTCTCAGCTGTAGATCGGGAAGCGGTCGGTGAGGGCGTGCACCCGCTCCTTCACGCTCGCCTCGATGGCGGGATCGCCCGCATCGCCCTTGGCCACGAGCCCATCGAGCACCTCGACGATGAAGCCGCCGATCTGCTTGAACTCGGCGACGCCGAAGCCGCGCGAGGTGCCGGCCGGGGTCCCGAGGCGGATGCCCGAGGTGATCGTGGGCTTCTGCGTATCGAAGGGCACGCCGTTCTTGTTGCAGGTGATGTCGGCGCGGGAGAGCGCGGCTTCCGCCGCCTTGCCGGTGAGGCCCTTGCTGGTGAGGTCGACCAGCATGAGGTGGTTGTCGGTGCCGCCCGAGGTGATGTTGTAGCCGCTCGACATCAGGGTGTCGGCGAGCGCCTTGGCGTTCTCGATGACCTGCTTGGCGTAGATCTTGAACTCGGGCTTCAGGGCCTCGCCGAACGCCACGGCCTTGCCGGCGATGACGTGCATGAGCGGGCCGCCCTGGAGGCCGGGGAAGATCGCCGAGTTGAACTTCTTGGCGAGCGCCTCGTCGTTCGTGAGGATCATGCCGCCGCGCGGGCCGCGCAGGGTCTTGTGGGTGGTGGTGGTGACAACGTGAGCGTGCGGGAACGGCGACGGGTGGACGCCGGCCGCGATCAGGCCCGCGAAATGGGCCGCATCAACGAAGAAGTACGCGCCGACGGCATCGGCGATCTCGCGGAACTTGGCGAAGTCCCAGTGGCGCGGGTAGCCCGAGCCGCCGGCGATGATCACCTTGGGCTTGTGCTCGTGCGCGAGGGCCTCGACCTGCTCCATGTCGATGCGCTGGTCGTCGCGGCTCACGGTATAGGAGACCGGCTTGAACCACTTGCCCGAGACGTTCGGGGGGGCGCCGTGGGTGAGGTGGCCGCCGGCCGCGAGGTCGAGACCCATGAAGGTGTCGCCCGGCTGCATCAGGGCCATGAACACGCCCTGGTTCGCCTGGGAGCCGGAATTCGGCTGCACGTTCGCGAAGCCACAGTCGAACAGGCGCTTGGCGCGCTCGATGGCGAGGTTCTCGGCGATGTCGACGAACTGGCAGCCGCCGTAGTAACGCCGGCCCGGATACCCTTCCGCGTACTTGTTGGTGAGCACCGAGCCTTGCGCCTCGAGGACGGCGCGCGAGACGATGTTCTCGGAGGCGATCAGCTCGATCTCGTGCTGCTGGCGGCCGAGTTCCTGGGCGACTGCCTGGGCGATCTCCGGATCCGCGTCCGAGAGGGGGGCCGCAAAGAACGAGTTGGAGAAGTGCTTGTCGGCAGCAGTACCGGCGCTCATGGAAAGCCTCGATTGTTGAACGGGCGGACGCACCCGTAATCCGCTGGCGTGGGGCGGGCGGGCGTTCGAAGGCTGGATTACTACACGGGCCCGGTTCCAAGGCCAAGCACAGGCATTTTTTCGCGGGCCGTTAAAAAAATTCAGCACAGAGCGCGACGTGAAGTCTCGCGGACGCAACAACCCGTGTCGTGGCGTCGCATCCGCCACGCAAAAGGCCCGCGCTATGCAGCGCGGGCCCAGATCGCGGACAGTCTTGGCGTCTCGCTTGTGCTTAGTTTTCCTCGTCGCCCGGCTCGAAGCTCTGGACCGGCTCGGCGCTGGCGACGGGGGTCGGGGCCGAGAGGGTCGAGGGCACGTTCACGCCGTCGCGCTTGTAGATGTCGTCGCGGAACTGAACGAGGCCGTCCGGCGTCGACCAAGCGGTGATGTAGGTCCAGTAGACCGGCACCGGGGAGGACAGCGTGGCATCGACGCGCTTGCCGCTCTCGATGGCCTGCTCGACCTGGTCGCGGCCCCAGCCGGGCGTGTCCTTGAGCAGCCAGGTGATATACTCGCGCACGTTCTGCACGCGGACGCAGCCCGAGGAGATGAAGCGGAAGTCGTCGCCGTACACGCCCTTAGAGTTCGTGTCGTGCATGAACACGCCGTAGGGGTTCGGGATGTTGATGCGCACGATGCCCATCGAGTTGAAGTCGGCGCCCGAATCCTGGCGGTAGCGGTAGCGCGTGCCCTCGTCCGAATTCCAGTTCACCGAGGCCGGCGAGATCTCGTTGTCGCCCGCGAAGATGCGGATCTTGTTCTCGGTGAGGTAGGACGGGTCCTTCTGCATCTTGGGGATGAGGTCCTTCTTCACGATGGAAGCCGGAACCGTCCAGAAGGGATTGAAATTGATCTGCGTCGCCTTGGTGTTCATGATCGGCGACTGACGGTCGATCTTGCCGACGCCGGCGGCGTGGAGGGTCACGACCTGGCCGTTCTCCACCGTCTGCACCAGGGCGGCGGGGATGTTTGTGATGACGAAGCGGTTGCCGAGGTTGCCGGCGTAGGAGCGCAGGCGCACCACGTTGATCTCGAGCTGGTGCAGGCGCACGTCGGCGGGCACGTTCATGGCCGCCTGCGTGGTCTGGCTCATGGCGCCGGTCTGGCTGAGGCCGTGCCGGGCCTGGAAGCGCTTCACGCCGGCCGAGACGTAGGAATCGTATACGCCCGAGCCGCCCGAGGCCGGGTCGAGATCGCCCGTGATGATCAGGCGCTGGCGCAGAGCCGCGACCGCCGGGCCCTTGGCGCCGACGCGCAGGCGGTCGGCGCCCGAGACGGGCTTCCAGCCGCCGCGATTGACGATGTCGCGGTAGCGCTCGATCATCTGCTCCGTGGCCGTCACGGTCTGGGGCGACAGAATCGGCGTGGAGGAGCGCTGCACCTGCATGGCGGCGGGCGAGGCGTAATCCTGCGCCCATTCGGCCTGGGCGAAGCCGCCGGCCTCGCGCGCCATCGCGGACGAACCGAGGACGCCCGCCGATGCGAGCAGTGCAAGGCCGAGCGACCGGGTGTGGAAAGCCTGTTTCAGCATCGGACGTGAACTCTGATCTGATTTACGAAGCGACATGTGGCGCCCATGATCCCGAACGCGCGCCGCGCCGGGACTTGGAACTCCCCGTGTCGCGAACGTGTCGGGGTGGGGTTAAGAACTCATGGTCACCCGGCCACATTGTGGCATGGCGGGGTTTATCCCCGTGATCCCCGAACACAGCCTCTCGACTGCGGCCCGTGTGCCACAGCACCGTGCGGCGTTTCGTGATCAGCATGGCGCCCGGACGCCCGATGGCGTAAGTCGAGTCACAATGACGTTCCCGGCACATCAGGTAGGCCACGGAGGTTGGGCCCCGCTGCGCGCGGTCACTGCGGTGATCGCGCTGTACGCGTTCGTGCTGAACGCCATCCTGGGCGGGCTCGTCCCTCTGCCCGTCTCGATCTCGCACGGCGTCCTGTGTCTCGGGCAGGTGGACGGCGCGAGTCCGGCCGTGCCGGATCCGTCCCACGCCCATCATCAGTCCTGCTGCACCGTGGCCGGGCCGATGCTGCAGGTGGCCCTGCCGGAGATCGATGACCACGCCGTCGTCTGGCCGCCCCGCGCCGTCCTGAGCCGCATCGCGTGGCAGCGTAAGGTCGCCCACTTCGTGCGCGGTCCGCCGGGCGCGATACCCCAACCGCGCGGTCCTCCCGTCGTCTGAAGCGATCACACACTTCCGATCCCTTCCGACACGGACTCGACCCATGACCCGAATTCTTCGCGCCGCGCCCCTCGCCGGCCTCGCGCTTTCCCTTGTGCTGACCACCTCCGCCGCTCGCGCGCACGCCACCCTGGAGCGCAAGGAGGCGACGCCCAACGCCAGCTATCGCGGCGTGGTCCAGATCACCCATGGCTGCGACGGCCAGCCGACCAACCGCGTCAGCGTCACCATCCCGGAAGGGGTCGTGGGCGCCAAGCCGATGCCGAAGCCCGGCTGGACCGTGACCACCGAGAAGGGCGCCTACGCCCGCGCCTATCCCTACTTCCACGGCGACATCCGCGAGGGCGTGAAGACCATCACCTGGACCGGGGGCAGTCTGCCGGACGATCAGGTCGACGAGTTCACATTCCTGGCGCGGGTCACGGATGCCTTCGCCCCCGGTGCCACGGTCTATTTCCCCATCGAGCAGGATTGCGCGAAGGGACAGTATCGCTGGAGCGAGATCCCGGCCGCAGGCCAGGACGCTCACGCTCTCAAATCGCCCGCCCCCGGGGTCCGGGTCGTTGCGGCCGCGAAGGTGGCGCCCGCCGGCGCGGCAGGCTCCACGAGCGTGAAGGCCGGGGACCTCACCATCGAGACGCCCTGGATCCGGGCGACCCCCGGCGGCGCCAAGGTGGCGGGCGGCTACGTGCGCATCACCAACACCGGCACGCAGGCCGACCGGCTCACCGGCACCGCGATTCCGCTCGCTGACCGCGGCTCCATCCATTCCATGACCATGGAGGGGAGCGTGATGAAGATGGCCCCCATCGAGGGTGGCCTCGCCATCAAGCCCGGCGAGACGGTGGAGCTGAAGCCGGGCGGCCTGCACCTGATGTTCGAGGGCCTCAACGGCGCGCCGAAGGCCGGCGACGTGATTCCCGGAAGCCTGACCTTCGATCGGGCCGGAAACGTGCCGGTGAGCTTCAGCGTCGCGCCGATCGGGGCGTCGAAGCCCGGCGCTCCCGCTTCGCCGGGTCATCACGACCACTGAGCGTTCCCCCGGCGCTCGGGCCGGTTCGGCCCGGCCAGCGCACGAGGCTGCCCCTCGGCGTGGTTCACGCCGCGGGGCATCGGCCCTGTCCCAGCCCCCTGGTTTCTCTCACCGGGATCACGCCGGCCCCTCCGCACCTGTCGCAGAGCGCGGGCCCGTGGTCCGGAGTCTATCCGATGTCCGCTCCCCTACCCCGCCTTGCCGTGTCCTGTACCCTTGCCGCGGGCGTCTCGCTCCTGGCGATCTGTCTTGCGATGAACCGGGCCGCCGCGCAGGAAACCGCCGCCGCGACGCTCGCGGAACTCAGCGTCGAGGGCGTGGCGGCGGGTTCCCTCACCGTGCCGAGCGTGACCGCCCAGCGTGCCGCCGTGAACGCCACGGTCGGCTCCGTGGCCTTCGTGGATGCCAGCGCCTTCCAAACCCGCTACGCCAATACCCTGCGCGACACCCTGAAGGAAGTGCCGGGCGTCTACGTCCAGGAGCGCTACGGGCAGGAACTGCGCATCTCGGTGCGCGGCTCGGGCATCTCGCGGGGCTTCCACCTGCGGGGACTCGAGCTCCTGCAGGACGGCATCCCGTTGAACCTCGCCGACGGCAGCGGCGACTTCTATCAGATCGACCCGCTGAGCCTGCGCTCGATCGAGGTCTACAAGGGCGGCAACGCCCTCACCTTCGGAGCCACGACGCTCGGCGGCGCCATCAACTTCGTCACGCCGACGGCCTATACGGCCTTCGCGCCTAACATCCTGCGCATCGACGGAGGCGCCTTCAATACAATTCGAGAGAACTTCCAGGCGTCCCGAATTTCCGGCCCGGCCGACTTTCTGATCAACGGCACGATTACGAATTCCGACAGCTATCGGAATCATGAGACCCAACGGACGCAGAATTTCAACGCCAACCTCGGTTACCAGCTCGCACCGGGCGTCGAGACGCGATTCTTTGCCGGCATCTACCTGACCGACCAGAAGCTTCCCGGCACGCTGAGCCTGTTCAATGCCCTGAACAACCCGACGCTCGCCAACCCCACGGCGATCTCGGGCAACCAGTCGCGCAAGGTCGAGACCGAGCGGATCGCCAACCGGACCTCCTTCGCGCTCGATGTCGGCAAGCTCGACATCGACACCTGGGCCATCCACAAGTCGTTGTACCACCCCATCTTTCAGGTCATCGACCAGGATGGCTGGACCTACGGCATCGCGCCGCGCTGGGCCGGCAGCTTCGACGTGGGAGGCTTCCGCAACGATACGATCCTGGGGCTGCGGGCCTTCGCCGGCCAGAACTCGGCGCTCCAGTTCGTCAACAATGGCGGCCAGCGCGGCGCCCAGACTCTGCGCTCGGTCCAGAGTGCATCAAACTACGAGGCGTATGGCGAAAACCGGTTCTGGTTCCTGCCGGATGTTGCACTGATGACCGGCGCCAAGGCGTTCTCGTCGAATCGCACCTACAGCAACAAGGGCGGATTCACCGGCGCCAACGCGCGCGCCTCCTTCGCCGACGAGACCTACCAGGGCATCAACCCGAAGCTCGGCCTGCTCTGGCAGCCCCTGCCGGAGATCCAGGTCTTCGGCGACGTCACCGGCTCGCGCGATGTTCCGGACTTCACGGACCTCGTGCAGACGAATACCCTCAACACCACCTTCGTGCCCCTGCGGGCCCAGCGGGCGGTGACCTACGAGGCCGGAACACGGGGGCGCATCGACCGGCTCTCCTGGGACGTGACGCTCTACCGCTCCGAGATCCGCGACGAGTTGATCAACTTCTCGATCAATCCCGGGCTCAACATCCCTGCCGCGACCTTCAACGCGCCGCGCACCCGCCACCAGGGCGTCGAGGCGGCCGTCTCCCTCGATCTCGCCCGCGACCTGTTCGGACAGGGCGACGGCCTCGTCGTCTCGCAGATCTGGACCCACAACGATTTCCGCTTCGTGGGCGACCCGGTCTTCGCCAACAACCGCATCGCCGGCATCCCGGACGACGTCCTGCGGACGGTGATGACCTACCGGAACCGCGAAGGCTTCCACATCAGCCCATCCCTCGACTGGGTGCCACGGGGCGCCTTCGCGGACCACGCCAACACCCTGCAGGTGCCGGGCTACGCGGTGCTCAACCTCGCAGCGGGGTTCGACTTCGCGAACGGCGTCTCGCTGTTCGTGGATGCTCGCAACCTGACCGACGCCCGTTACGTCTCCGACATCAGCGTGGTCACCAACGCCGCCGCCGTGGCCGGCGGTCCGGTGGCCTTCTATCCGGGCGTCGGCCGCAGCGTCTTCGGCGGGGTGCGGGCGGCCTTCTAATACCGGACCTCGATGAGCCTAATTCATCGAGGTCCGTCCGCGCGACGGCGCGGCGGCGGTCGTCCGCCGGACCTCAGGGAGGCTGACCTATGGGTCAGGCTCACTGAGACTTGGTCTAAGGGGAGAAGAAGACCCGGTACATGATCCGGCCCGGCACCAGCGTGAACAGGCCGGTGATGAGAAGTCCGCCGACGAACAGGCCGATCATCGTCCAGCGATGCGCAGCGATCCGCCCCGCCCGGGCCAGGGCGATGCCGACGGCGAGCACGCCCAGGGTGAGGATCGAGAGGCCGTGAATCCAACTGAAGGGGCCGACCTGCCGCAATTCGTGGATGCCGAAGGACGAGAGGGCGACGAAGGCGAGGAGGCCGACCCAGACCCGTCCAAGCTGGCGATGCCCCGGCGTGCCCTTCGGCATCGCGAACTGGAGCGCGCCGAGGCCGATCCCGAGAATCGCCGCCAGCGCATGGGCCTGGATGACGGGGCCCGAAGCGATCAGGGGCTCGAGCGTCATGCCGTCTCTCCGCGCATCTGCTATGTTGACGCAGACAACATGAGGGCAGAAGTTGGCAGTGTCAACATCCGACAAGGCGCCGTATCACCACGGCGATCTCAGGCGCTCGCTGCTGGACGCGGCCTCCGGGATCCTGCATCGGGACGGTATCGGGGCGGTGAGCCTGCGCGAGGTCGCACGCGCAGCCGGGGTTTCGCACAACGCGCCCTACCGGCATTTTCCGAGCCGGGACGCACTCCTGGCCGGGGTCGCGGCCGAGGGGTTCGGCCGCCTGCGCGCGCGCCTCGAGGCGGCGGGTGACGATCTCGCGGCGATGGGGGAAGCCTACCTCGCCTTCGCCGTGGCGGAACGCCCGTGCTTCCTGCTGATGTTCGGCAGCAGCCTCTGCAAGGCGGACTTTCCCGACCTCGCCGGCGCCGCCCTCGAGGCCCTACGGGCGCTCGACCGGGTCGCTTCGGGCCGCGCCGTATCCGGGGGCGATGCGTCCGAATCCCGGACCATCGGGCCGGCGACGCTCCGCGCCTGGGCCATCGTCCACGGCTTCGCCCACCTCGTCGCCGACGGCCAACTGAGCCTGGAGGCCGCCTCCGGGGCCCTCGCCGCCGATGGGACGGTTCCCTGACCGTGAGCGAGAACGCGCGCCGCCGGACCGTGATCGTCCCGGCGGCGCGCGGCGTGACTTCAGTACAGCCCGCCGGCCTGGGCGGCGCGGTCCGCGTCCGGCGGCACGGCAGCCGGGGCGCTGTTCTGGGACGGCGCGGCCACGTAGGCGTCCGGCGGGGCGGTGCCGGGCTTGAATGCCTCCAGGATCGTGCCGGGGCCGTCGCCGGAGCCGGCCCGCATGCCGGAGGAGGCCGAGACGCGGATCAGCTTGATGCCCGGGGGTACGCGGAACGGTGTCGGCGGCTTGTCCTTGAGCGCCTGCTTCAGGAAGTCGAGGGCGATCGGGGCGGCGAGGCCGCCGCCGGTGGCCCGGTCGCCGAGGGAGCGCGGCTTGTCGAAGCCGAGATAGACGCCGACGGCCAGGTCCGGCGAGAAGCCCACGAACCACGCGTCCTTGGCGTCGTTGGTTGTGCCGGTCTTGCCGGCCAGCGGCTTGCCGACCTGCTTCAGGATCGTGGCGGTGCCGCGCTGGACCACGCCCTCCATGATCGAGGTCATCTGGTAGGCGGTGAGCGGATCGAGGACCTGCTCTGAATCGTCCACCAGCTTGGGCTCGTCCTGGCCCGACCACTTCTCCGCGTCGCAGCCGAGGCACTTGCGGGTGTCGTGCTTGTAGATGGTCTCGCCGACCCGGTCCTGGATGCGATCGATCAGGGTCGGGCGGATGCGCCGGCCGCCATTGGCGAGCATCGAATAGGCGGTGACCATGCGCATGACGGTGGTCTCGCCCGCACCCAGCGACATCGGCAGCACGGGCAGCATGTCGTCGTAGACGCCGAAGCGGCGGGCGTACTCGGCGATGAGGGGCATGCCGACATCCTTGGCCAGCCGCACCGTCATCAGGTTCTTCGAGTGCTCGATGCCGTAGCGCAGCGTGTGCGGGCCGCCGGACTTGCCGTCGTAATTCGAGGGCGTCCAGGCCTCCTGGCCGGGGCCCGCCTCGATGGTGATCGGCGAATCCTGCACGATGGAGGACGGGGTGTAGCCGTTGTCGAGGGCCGCCGAGTAGACGATCGGCTTGAACGATGAGCCGGGTTGGCGCATCGCCTGGGTGGCGCGGTTGAACTGGCTCTCGTCATAGGAGAAGCCGCCGACCATGGCGTGGACGCGACCCGTATAGGGGTCCATCGCCACGATGGCGCCGGAGATCTCCGGGCGCTGGCGCAGGCGGTACAGGCCCCGGCCCCCGTCGATGGCTTCCACGTAGACCACGTCGCCCGGGTTCAGGGCGGCGGCGGGCGAGCGCCCGGTCCAGCGGGTGCCGTCGGCGCCGATGGTGCCGGTCTCGCGGTCCTTGGAGACGTGGCCCGAGGCCTCGCGGCGGGGCTGGAGGCCGATCTGCGCGGCGCCGCCCGTGGTGCTCAGCACCACCGCGAGGCGCCAGGGGGCGACGTCGCCGAGGCCGGAGACCTCCGAGACGGCGAGACCCCAGTCGCGGCCGACGAGGTCGACCTTGGCCTGCGCGCCGCGCCAGCCATGGGACTGGTCGTAGCGGATCAGGCCGTCCACCAGGGCCTTGCGGGCCCAGGCCTGCATCTTCGGGTCGAGGGTGGCGCGCACGGACAGGCCGCCCTCGTAGAGCTTCTTCTCGCCGTAGCGCTCGGCGATCTCGCGGCGCACTTCCTCGGTGAAGTAGTTGGCATTGGCGGCGTTGGCGAAGGCGACGCGCGGGTTGACGCCGAGCGGCATCTTGCGGGCGGCCTCGGCCTCCTCCTTGGTGATGTACCCGTTCTGGGCCATCAGGCCGATGATCTCGTTGCGCCGGTCGAGCGCCTTCTGGGTCTGGCGGTAGGGGTGGTAGTTGTTCGGCCCCTTGGGCAGGGCGGCGAGGTAGGCCGCCTCGTTGATCGTCAACTCGTGAACGGACTTGCCGAAATAATCGAGCGCGGCCGCCGCGACCCCGTGCAGGTTGCGGCCGGGCACGATGGTGCCGAGGAAGATCTCGTTGAGATAGAGTTCGAGGATCTTGTCCTTCGAGTAGGCGGCCTCGATCCGGAAGGCGATCAGCGCCTCCTTGGCCTTGCGCTCGAAGGTCTGCTCCGGCGACAGCAGGAAGTTCTTGGCCACCTGCTGGGTGATGGTCGAGGCGCCCTGCTTCTTGCCGCTCTTGAAGTTGGTCAGCGCGGCGCGGACCAGACCCTCGGGGTCGACGCCGCCGTGCTTGTAGAAGTTCTTGTCCTCGGCCGAGAGGAATGCCGCGACCACGATCTTCGGCATCGCCTGGATCGGCAGGTAGAGCCGGCGCTCGGTGGCGTATTCGGCGAGCAGGGAACCGTCCGCCGCGTGGACGCGGCTCATAACCGGCGGCTCGTAATTGGCGAGCGCGGCGTGGTCCGGCAGGTCCTGACTGAACTTCCAGTAGAAGAACGCCGCTCCTGCCGCGCCGATCACGAAGACCATCGCGCCAATGCTGAACAGGAAGCCGAAGAAACGAAGGATGAAGCGCATCCGGGTCCCGTCCGTCGATGATCCGCCGCCGCCCGCCGGCCGCGAGAGCACCCGCCACCGTGGCGTGTGCTCCCTGGACCGTGTCCCGGCCCGAAATGCAAGGGCCTCGATGCAAGGGTCTCGCCGCGATTGTGCGGGCGAGGCGCGTGCGATGGGTGGCGTAGGCTCAGGGTGCCCGCGACGGTTCCCGTCGAGGCTCATCGACGTCGATCCGACCGGGGCGTTGCGAGCCCCGGTTTCACAACCATTCTATGGTGAAACTGGGGCGATTGCCGCCGAGCGCCGAGGCGGAACCGGGCGGGTCAGGGAGGTGCGGTTGCCGAAGAAGGCGTCGATCGCCTTGGCCATGCCGCCGGTGACCTCGGCCCGCCAGCCCTCGGACTGGAGCAGATCGAGGTCGCGCTTGCTCGACAGGTAGCCGAGTTCGACCAGCACGGAGGGCACGTCGGGCGAGCGCAGCACCTGGAAGCCGGCCTCCCGGTGCGGCTTGGCGCTCATCTCCATCACGGGGCCGAGATGGGCCATCAGGCCCTTGGCGAAGCCCGAGGAGAAGGTGCGGGTCTCCCGCAGGGTGAGGTCCTGCAGAATGTCGGCGACGTGGCCCGGCCCCTCGTTCGATTCGGTGCCGGCGGCGGCGTCGGCCCGGTTCTCGCGCTCGGCGAGCTTGGCCGATTCGGCGTCGGTGGCTTTCTCGGAGCCGGTGTAGATGGTGGCGCCGCGCACCTGCGGGGCCGAAGAGATCGAGTCGGCGTGGATCGAGACGAACAGGTCGGCCTTCGCCTCTCGGGCGAGGCGGACGCGCTCGGAGAGCGGCACGAATACATCCCGGTCGCGGGTCATGCGCACACGGTAGCGCCCGCCGGATTCGAGCCGTGTCACCAGGGACTGGGCGAAGCCGAAGACGATGTCCTTCTCGAACACGCCCGTGGCCGCGATGGCGCCCGGGTCGGTGCCGCCGTGGCCCGCATCCACCATGATGAGGGGGCGGGCATCCATCGCCTCCGGTGCGGCGGCCTTGCGCTGGGCGGGTGCCGGGTCGCTCGCCACGGCGGCACGGCGGAAGGCGTCGCGGTCGGCGCGCTGGAACTCGACGCTGAGGAGCACGGCGCCGTCGCGGGGGCGGGTCACGGTCTCGATGCGCCCGACGCTGGCGGGCTGGGCGAGGTCGACGACGATGCGCGAGCGGCCGGGGGCGAACAGCCCGTAGCGGAAGGAGGAGACGAGCCCATCGCGCTTGCGTCCGGTCTCGGGGCCGAGTTGGAAGTTCACCTCGGCGAGGTCGATCACGGCCCGGTCCGGCCGCTCCATCACGAACGCCTTGGCCTCGATGGCCTTCGAGAGGGTCAGGGTCAGCCGGGTGGTGCCGGCGTTCGTCGAGAGCTCGGCCGCAATGGCGACGGCGGCCTGGCCGCCCTGCGCGGCCGCGCGGCCCTTTTCGCCATCCTGGGCCAGGGGACGCAGGGTGCCGGCGGGCAGGATGCCGGCGGCCAGGAGGGCCACGGCGGCGGAGCGGAGCAGGGGCGAGCGTATCGGCATCGGTCCGGCTTTCGTCCCTGGAGGAGCTGGCTCGCGAACGCGCTTCGGTGAGCCGTGCGCTTAAGGGATACGGACGGGATGGTTAACCGTTCCTCAAACCCCGCGTTCCGATTCGCGGGGCCTTGTGGCCCTTCGGCGACAGGCCGGCCCGCCTCACGAAAGCGGATCCTAGCCGGTGAAGGACCGCGCCGGCATGAGCTCTTTCAAATCAAGGTCCTTGCCAAAAGGTCGCGACGCTCTGTAATGGTAGGGTCCCCTTCCCGGTGCCGCGCGGTTTGCTCCGCGGCCCGCGGGCGCGGTCCGGCTTCACGCGGGATCGCCTTCGCAGTCGGCTCTTCGCGTCAGACCGTTTCACGTCGGACGATGCGGCGCTTCAAATCCGGGCGGGAGTCGGTTCATTCGGCGGCTTCCGATCGGGCCGCCGCACCGTTCTTGGAGTGCACGGCCTGTCTTCGGACGAGCCCACACACAGTCTTCGCGAGGTCAGGGAGAGAATGAGCGGACACACAGCATCGGTTGCCGTTGCTCGTGTTCAACGCCTGCGCGTTTCGCGTGGCGCCGCCTTCTCGTCGACCCTGGCCAGGATCAACCCCACGCGCGCCGAGATCCGGCGCCCTACGGCGGTTGGCGGCAATCCCTTCCCCACAGCTTCCGCGACCCCCTTCCCCGGGTCGTCACGTGCGCTGACCCCACCATCCGACGCGTCGGGATCGGGGGGCGCACCATCGGGACCGCGCGGTTCGAGGAGAACGACGTCGACCGCCATGTCGAAAGTTCGTCATGGCCAACAACAAGATGCTCATCGACGCGATGCACCCGGAGGAGACCCGGGTCGTCACGGTTCACGGGTCGCGGGTCGAGGAATTCGACTTCGAGGCCGCCAACCGGCGGCAGCTTCGCGGTAACATCTACCTCGCCAAGGTGACCCGTGTGGAGCCCTCGCTCCAGGCGGCCTTCATCGAGTACGGCGGCAACCGCCACGGCTTCCTCGCCTTCAGCGAGATCCACCCCGACTACTACCAGATCCCGCTGGCCGACCGGCAGGCGCTGCTGGAGGACGACGCCCGCGAGGCGGAGGAGCACCGGGAGCGCGAGGAGCGCAAGCCCCGCCGCCGCTCGCGCGGCCGTCGCGACGGCAATGCCGCGAAGGTGGCCAGAACCTCCGAGAGCGTGACCTCCGAGGCGTCAGAAGACCGTCCCGAGGGCGATCCGGCGATCGGCGCGGCTGACGCCCTCCTGGAAGGCGGCCTCGCCACGACCCACGAGACCGCGGCGCATGAGTCCGCCGCGCAAGAGACCACCACGCCGGAGGGCGACGCCGCCGCCGATCTGCCGCAGGCCGAACGCGTCGATGCCGCGCCCGCGGATGCGTCCCCCGAGACCGAGATGAAGCCGGCCGAGGACGGCATGCTCGAAGGCGCGACCGCCGAGACGCCGGTGGCGCCCGCCGCCGAACTCGCCCTCGAGGCCGCGCCCATGGGCGAGGCCGTCGCCGAGGAGGCCCCGGACGCCGATGAGGCCGAGGCTCCGGCCGCATCCGAAGACGAGTCCGACGCGGACGACGATTCGGACGAGGACGACGACGATTCGGACGACGAGTCCGAGGAGGACGACGACGACGATTCGGACGACGAGGACGAGGACGAAGAGGAGGGCGAGGACGGCGAGCGCCGGCAGAAGATCGCCCAGGTCGGCGGCGACGCCATGGCGGAGATCCCCGAGCGTCCGCGCACCTACCGCCGGCACTACAAGATTCAGGAGGTCATCAAGCGCCGCCAGATCATCCTGGTGCAGGTCGTCAAGGAAGAGCGCGGCACCAAGGGCGCGGCGCTAACCACCTATCTGTCGCTCGCCGGCCGCTACTCGGTGCTGATGCCCAACACGGGACGCGGCGGTGGCATCTCCCGCAAGATCACGAGCGCCGCCGACCGCAAGCGCCTCAAGGAGGTCGCGCAGGACCTGGAGGTGCCGGACGGCATGGGCGTAATCCTGCGCACGGCCGGCGCCTCGCGCACCAAGCCCGAGATCAAGCGCGACTTCGAGTACCTGATGCGCCTCTGGGAGAGCGTGCGCGAGCTGACGCTATCGTCGTCCGCCCCCGCGCTGGTCTACGAGGAAGGCTCGCTGATCAAGCGCGCGATTCGCGACCTCTACAACAAGGACATCGACGATATCCTGGTGGCGGGCGACGAGGCCTACCGCGAGGCGCGCGACTTCATGCGCATGCTGATGCCGGGCCAGTCCAAGGTCGTGCAGCCCTATCGCGAGTCGACGCCCATCTTCGCCCGCTACGGGGTGGAGCAGCAGCTCGACGCGATGTTCTCCACGCACGTCACGCTGAAATCCGGCGGCTACCTCGTCATCAACCCGACGGAGGCGCTGGTCTCCATCGACGTGAACTCGGGCCGCTCGACCCGCGAGCACGACATCGAGGACACCGCGCTGCGCACCAACCTGGAGGCGGCCGAGGAGGTCGCCCGCCAGCTGCGCCTGCGCGATCTCGCCGGCCTCGTCGTGATCGACTTCATCGACATGGACGAGAAGCGCAACAACCGCGCCGTCGAGAAGAAGCTCAACGAGTGCCTGAAGAACGATCGCGCCCGCATCCAGGTCGGCCGGATCTCGCCCTTCGGCCTCCTGGAGATGAGCCGCCAGCGCATCCGCACCGGCATGCTGGAGAGCTCCTCCCTCCCCTGCACGCATTGCGGCGGTTCGGGCTATGTCCGCGCCACCGCGTCGGTGGCCCTGCAGATCCTGCGGGCCATCGAGGAATCGCTCCTCAAGAGCACCAGCCACAACCTCATCCTGCGTACGAAGACCGAGGTCGCGCTCTACATCCTCAACCAGAAGCGCGCCCACTTGCGCGAACTGGAGGTGCGCTTCGGCGTCTCCGTGACGATCGCGGCCGACGAGCGCCTGGCGGCCACCTCCGCCTTCCAGCTCGATCGCGGTGAGCCCGCGAGCCGGCTCGAGGGCCCGGCGACCGGCGTGCGCGCCGTGGCGATCAACTCGGCCCTGGAGCCGGAGGAGGATTTCGATCCCGAGATCGAGGCGATCGAGGCAGAGGGCGACGAGGTCGAGGCCGAGGGCGCGTCCGACGAGGCGCGCGAGGAAACCCGCGAGGAGGCCCGCGAGAAATCCGCCGAGGGCGGCGAGGGCCGGGGCGGTCGTCGACGGCGCCGTCGCCGGCGCGGCGGCCGTCCCGAGGGCGGCGAATCGTCCGGGACCGAGGGGGCCGCGTCCGAGGGCGAGGATGACGTCGAGGGCGAGGAGACCGACGAGGTCGCCGCCCAGGCCGAGGGCGACGAGGTCGTTACGGCCGGCGAGACCCCGCCCGCGGGCGATGACGACGGCAGCGGACGCCGCCGTCGCCGGGGCCGTCGCGGCGGCCGTGGCCGTGACCGCGAGGGCCGCTCACGTGACGGCGAGGGCAGCGAGGGCTCCCGGGACCAGACCTCTCAGGACCACAGCGCCCAGGATCACGTCGCACAGGACGAGACGCCCCGGGACGAGTCCTTCGGGCAGCCGGTCTCCGAGGACCGGGCTCCCCAGGACAAGCCCGTCGGCTCGATCGACGGCGATCAGGGCGCGAGCGATGCGCCGTCCGCCTTCCTCGGCGGCGAGGAGCCGGTGAGCGCGGAGGCGGTCGCCGCTGCTTCGACCGGAGAGACCGAGCCCGCGCAGGCGCCGGCCTTCTCGGAAGGGCACGTGACCCAGGCGGAGGATCTGCCGGTCGCGTCCAAGCCGGAGCCCGAGGCTCAGCCGGCCGAGGCGCCCGCGCC
>NZ_BPQL01000097.1 GCF_022179225.1 Methylobacterium goesingense | reverse complement strand
GAACCGGTGCCGCCGGTGGCGAGCGGCGCGTGACTTGCTCGCCGCCTCCCTGACCGAGACCGTCATCCACGATCCCTGAAGCCACACCGGAGAGGCCCCATGATGCTCGATCGCCGCAAGCTCATCCTCGGAGGCGCCGCCGGCCTGATGCTGCCGGATCTGCGCGGGGCCTTCGCCCAGAGCCCCGCCCGGATCGGCACCTTCCCGGAAGGGGTCGGCACGGATTCGGTCTTCGTCGGCCTCAACATGCCTCTGACTGGCGTGTTCTCCGGCGACGGTAGCGACCTCAAGCTCGGCTACGAACTGGCCATCGCGCAGATCAACGCGGGCGGCGAGATCCCCGCCACCTGGGGCCTCAAGGGCAAGGGCGTGCTCGGACGCCAGATCCTCCACAAGATTGCCGACACGGAGGGCAAGCCCAACGTCGCGGTCCAGGCCGCGACCCAGTTCATCCAACGCGACAAGGCGATCCTGTTCCAGGGCTCCGTCAGCAGCGCCGAGGCCATCGCCCTCGAGGAACTCGCGAGCCGCGACAAGGTCCTCTACATGGTGGGCATCGCCGGCTCGAACGACGTCACCGGCAAGAACTGCCAGCGCTACGGCTTCCGCTCACAGCAGAACGCCTACATGGCCGCAAAGGCCCTCGCGCCCGTCGTCGCCAAGGCCCTCGGCAAGAAGCTCAAGGCGGCTTTCCTCGTCCCCGACTACACCTACGGCCAGACGGTCTACGACTCGTTCGCGAAGTTCTCGAAGGAGCAGGGCTGGACGCAGGTCCTCAAGGAGACGGTTCCCCTCGGCACGGCCGATTACAGCTCGGCCCTCCTTAACATCGCCAACAGTGGTGCCGATGTCTTCGTCAACATCTGCTTCGGGTCCGACGCGGTGGCCTCGACGAAACAAGCCGAGCAGTTCGGCGTCCTCTCCAGCATGAAGCTCGTGGTGCCCAACCTGTCCTCGTTCCAGGACAAGGAGGTCGGGCCCGAGCTGATGCAGGGCGTCTACGGATCCTGCGACTTCTGGTGGACGCTGGAGGACCGTTATCCCCTGGCCAAGACCTTCGTCGAGTCATTCTACGCCAAGAACAAGTACCGCCCGCGCTGGGGCGCCCACATCGCCTACATGCAGACCTACCTCTGGGCCCTGTCGGTGGAGCGGGCGGCAAGCTTCAACCCGGTCGACATCATCAAGGTGATGGAGGGCTCGAAGTCCCAACCCTACGAAACCACGATCGGCCGGGTCTACTACCGCGCCGAGGACCACCAGATGGTCCGCCCGATCCCGATCCTGCGCGGCAAGGCGCCCTCGGCCATGAAGGGCCCCGAGGACTTCTACGAGATCGTTGACCTCGTCGAGGGCGAGACGGTGATGAATCCGCCCGACCTGTTCGGGTGCAAGCTCGGCCCCTACACCTGAGGCCCGCGATCATGCCAAGCACCGCCGTCCTCCTGTCACAGGCCTTCAACGGCCTCGCCCTCGGCAGCTTGCTGGCGCTCGTCTCCAGCGGGCTCACCATCATCCTGGGCACGCTCGGCGTGCTGAACTTCGCCCACGGCGCGCTGTTCGCGGTGGGTGCCTACACCGCCTTCGTGATGATGCAGGCGACGCAGTCCTTCGTGCTCGCCCTGCTCGGCGGCTGCGCCGTCATGCTCATCATCGGCTTCGCCATGGAGCGGCTCGTCATCCGCCACTTCTACGCCCGGCCGGACGAGGACCAGATCCTCGTCACCTACGGAATCGGCATGGTGCTGGTGGAGGGCCTGCGAACCTGGTTCGGGGGCAACAGCCAGCGGGTGCCGGTCCCGTCCTGGGGTACCGGTGCGACGAAGCTCGGCTTTCTGGTTTACCCGACCTACCGCCTTCAGCTCATCGGCATCATCGCGGCCCTGCTGGTCGGTCTCTACCTTGTCCTATACCGGACGTCCGTGGGCCTCGTGGTGCGGGCCGGCATCGAGAATGCCGGCATGGTCGGCATTCTCGGCATCGACGTGCGCCGCACCTTCCTGTTCGTGTTCGCGGTGGGCATCGTCGCGGTCGGCCTCGCCGGCATGCTCTACGCCCCCGTGGTCGCGGTCACGCCCGACATGGGCGCGAGCTTCATGGTGCAGTCCTTCGTGGTGATCGTCCTGGGCGGCCTCGGCTCCTTTCCCGGCGCCATCGTGGGCGGCCTGATCGCCGGCGAGATCATCAGCCTGACGAGCGCCTTCAACTCCGCCTACTCGGAGGTGATGCTCTACGGCCTGATGGCCCTCGTCCTGGTGGCGCGGCCGCAAGGTCTGTTCGGCACGGAGGGCCGGGTCTGATGCTCTCCCGCCCGCTGCGCGCCGCCTGGCCCGAACTCGCCCTCCTCGTCGTTCTCCTCGCCGCCCCCGTGCTGCTGCCCCCGCTGGGCTTCTCGCACGACCTGCTGTCCCGGGCGCTCAACTGGGCCCTGTTCGGCCTCGGCCTCGACATCCTGTTCGGGCTGGCCGGCCTGCTCTCCTTCGGACAGGCGGCCTTCTACGGAGCCGGCGGGTTCGTCGCCGCCTACCTGCTGGTCTCCGGCCTCGTCCAGAGCGTCTGGCTCGCCTTCCTGATCGGCACGCTGGCGGCCGGCCTGTTCGGGCTCGCGGTCGGCTGGCTTGCGGTCCGGCGCATCGGCATCTACTTCGCCATGATCACCCTGGCCTTCGGGCAGATGGCTTACTTCGTCCAGAACTCGCCGCTCTCCGACTACACGGGCGGCGAGAACGGCATCGCGGGCGTTCCGGTCCCGGTGATCGGCTTCGGGGCGTCGGCCGTTCGGATCACCGCCGGGCTGCCCATGTACGCCCTTCTCGCGGCGACCTTTTTCCTCGGCTTCGTGCTGGCCCGGCGCATCGTGCATTCGCCGGTCGGGTTGATCCTGAAGGCCGTCAAGGAGAACACCCCGCGCGTGGCCATGCTCGGCCACGACGTACCGGCCTACAAGCTCGCGGCCTTCACCATCGCGGCCCTCTACGCGGGTCTGGCCGGCGCGATGCTGGGCTCCTTCCAGAGCTACATGCCCCCCGACGCCTTCGCGCTCGAGACGTCGGGCCAGCTGGTGGTGCAGACGATCGTCGGTGGGGTCGGGACCCTGGTCGGGCCCCTCGTCGGCGCGGCGCTGTGGCTCTGGCTGCGCGACAACCTCCAGCTCATCCCCGGCTTCGGTTCGCTCTGGAAGCTGATCCTCGGCGTGGCCTTCATCGGCCTCGTGATGGGTCTGCGGCGGGGCATCTGCGGAGAGATCCTGCATCGCTGGCGCCAGCGCGGCGAGGCTGCCCGCCTGCGGGCCGCGAAGGCCCGGACCGAGGCGATCGAGGCGGCAGCCGCCTTGGGGGACGCCGTGCCGCCGCACAGTCCGTCGGAGGTTGCCTTGCCCGAGGTCACTCTGCCGATGCCCCGGCCGGTCATCGATGGTCGCACCGCCCACGCGGAGATCGCCCTGGAGGCGCAGGGGCTGGCCCGGCATTACGGGGGCCTCAAAGCCGTGGACGGGGTGAGCTTCCAGGTCCGCCGCGGTTCGATCCATGCGGTCATCGGCCCGAACGGCGCCGGCAAGAGCACGCTCTTCAAGATGCTGTCCGATGAGGTGAGCCCGAGCGCCGGCGCGGTCCTGTTGTTCGGCGAGCAGCTCACGGGCGCAGGGGTGACGGAGGCGACGCAGCGCGGCGTCGCCAAGAGCAACCAGCTCAACCAGCTTTTCCTCAATCTCACCGTGCGGGAGAACCTGCGGGTGGCGGCGCTCGCCAGGGCGCGGGGCCGCTTCCGCCTCGACCTCCTGGCCCCGGTCCAGGGCCGGGCGGACGTCGAGGCTCAGGTCGCGACCATGCTGGGCGTCCTCGACCTGGGGATGCGTGCGGAGACCCGCGTCGGCGTGCTGGCCTACGGCGAGAAGCGCCGCCTCGAGATCGGGATGGCCCTGGCGACCAGCCCCAACGTGCTTCTCCTCGACGAGCCTCTGGCCGGGATGAGCCCCTCGGAACGCGTCGCGACCTGCGCGCTCATTCGCAGGATCGGCCGCTCCTGCACGATCCTCCTCGTCGAGCATGACCTCGACGCCGTCTTCGATTTGGCCGAGCGGATCACCGTACTCAGCGAGGGCCGCCTCCTCGCGGACGGCCCGGCCGAGGTCGTGCGCCGCGATCCGGCGGTCCAGAAGGCCTATCTCGGTGCGGCGCCGGATGAGGCCGCCGGCGAGGGAACCGCGATCGTGGGAGCCATGCATGAGCCTGCTTGAGGTCGAGAGCATCAACACCCTCTACGGCGACTCGCACGTCCTCTTCGACGTCTCCCTGCACGTGGAGGAGAACGAGGTCGTGGCCCTGCTCGGCCGCAACGGGGCCGGCAAGACCACGACCCTTCGGACCCTGATGGGCGCACTCGCGCCGCGCAGCGGCACGATCCGCCTCGACGGCCGGCCGATCCAGGGATTGCCACCCGAGAAGATCGCCCGCGTCGGCATGCAGTTGGTGCCGGAGGAGCGCGCCGTCTTCGGCACCCTGACGGTGGAGGAGAACCTGCGCGTCGCCCGCCTCACCGCGCCGAATGGCTGGTCCCTCGACCGGGTCTGGGAGGTCTTCCCGCGCCTGAAGGAGCGCCGGACCTCGCGGGGCCGCACCCTGTCGGGCGGCGAGCAGCAGATGCTGGCGATCGCCCGGGCCCTCATCCGCGATCCTCGGATCATCCTCCTCGACGAGCCGTTCGAAGGCTTGGCACCGCTGATCGTGCAGGACCTGATCGCGCTCACGCGCCGCCTCGCGGAGGAGGGCCGCACCATCGTCGTCGTCGAGCAGAACGTGGCCGCGGTGCTCAGCTTCGCCCAGCGGGTCTACGGCTTCAACAACGGCCACGTGGTCTACGAAGGGTCGGCGGCCGCGCTGCGGGCCGACCCGGCGCCGATGCGCGCCTTCATGGGGCTGGCCGCGTGACGGGCGCGGCCCGCGTCTCCTTCGACGCCGCCCGGAGATCGAGCGGGGCGCACGATCACAGCCATTCCCGTCACGCGCCGCTTCCCGCGGGCGGCGGCGCCTCTGCAGGGGGAGCCGATCCGCCTCGCCGATGATCCTCTCGCCCACATCCGTCCGGGATGAGCCCCGGGCGCAGCGTGGTCTCCTGAACCGTTCTCGGGACCTCAGAGCCCGAGCCGGTCCTGAACCCTGCGGGCCGTCTCGGCGCGCCGCGCGGTGATCTCGGCTGCCGCCGCCTTCGCGCGTTCGAGCACGATCGGCGGAGCGCTCTCCGGCGTGCCCGCGTCGAAGGGAGGTTCGGGCGCGTAGGCCATGTAGAGCTGGATGAGCTGGGCTGCTTCGACCCCGCGCAAGCGGGCCGCGACCGTCAGCGCACCGTCGATCCCCGAAGTGACCCCGGCCGCGAACACCATGTTGCCGTCCTCGACGACGCGCGCGTTCACCGGGGTGGCTCCGAAGTGGTGCAGGAGGTGGTGGGCGCTCCAGTGGCTCGTGGCCCGGCGTCCCTTCAGGAGCCCGGCGGCCCCGCAGATCAGGGCGCCGGTGCAGACGGAGAAGACGCACAGGGCACCCGAGGCCTGCCGCCGGATCCAGTCGAGGACCTGTTCGTCTTCCATCAGGGCTTCCTGGCCGTAGCCGCCCGGCACGTGAAGCACGTCGAGGGACGGGGCCTGTTCGAGCTCAGCATCGGCGACCAGGCGCAGGCCCCGAAGATCCCGGACCGGCTCGGTGTCCTTCGCGTAGATCCGGTAGGTCGCGTTCGGGATCCGGGACAGGACCTCGAACGGCCCCGTCAGATCGATCTGATCGATGCCCTCGAACAGCAGGGATCCGATCTGAAGATGGCGGTCTGGATCGATCATGCCGAAAGCCTTCCCTCAAGGACGTGGTTGATTGTGGGGCGTCTCTCGCGAAACCGGTCGCGGGACCCGCCGGGTGGGACACCGACGTGACGCAGAGAGGCGCGCCGCATCGTTACGTGGGTTCGAACCCCGCAGAGCAGGGCAACAGCGGAAACGTTGGCCCGTTCGGCTTCGAGGCGCCAATGGGCCTGCGATGTCCAGAAGCTGGGCAGGAGCCGCCGCGAGGACGAGAATCCGCCGGGATCGAAGGTCACGCGACGATGCGCGGCGAAGGGATGCCATAGCGGCGATCCTTGCACCGGCCATCCGCCCTCACAACGTCATTGTCCCCTCGTTTTCTGCCATGCGACGCATGCTTGTGATTGGTCCGCGCGTCTTCGCTTCGCAAGCAAAGCGTGATCTTTACGGTTCCGTCTCCCGTGCGCGGGCCGGAAAGGCTTACCCGATGCAGCCATAGAGCGGACGGAACGTCATGGCAGCGCCTCTGCCGGAGCCTCCGAAACGGACCTCTGGCGGGCGCTACAGGTAGCTCAATGCCGACCAGGCCGCCCGGCGCTTCAGACGGACCATCCAGCGGCACGCGAGCCAGAGGGGCGTGACTAGGATCGCCGCGACCAGCCAGATCTGCCACGGGGCCGCCGCCTCGATCCGCCCGGAGGGGCCGGCGAGGCCGAGCGCCAGGGCGCCGTCGTGGAGCAGGCGCAGCAGCCAGAGATGGGCCAAGTAGAAGAACAGCGGCGCCCCCCCGAAGGTGCGCAGAACACCGAGGCCTTGCGGCGGCACCGCCTCGAACAGGGCGAGGAGCCAAAGGCCGAGGCCCAGGGTCAGCAGCAGGAAGTCGGCCGAGGGCGGGTACTTGGTCAGATTGACGAAGGAAAGCGCGGTCACGAACGGCGTCGCCCCTGTCTGCCACGGCACCGGCTCGCCGTAGCCGTTGAAGCTTCGCAGAGTGAGGAAGGCGGCGAGCGCCGCGCCGCCGAGCGCCAGGAGCCACGCGCGGCGGGTGGCCGGCGCGATCGGTCCGGCAAAGAGCAGCCCGAGGGCGTACCCCGCCGCGATCACGCCGAACCAGGGCAGCACGGGGTAGGAGGTCCGCGCCACGCCCCAGGGTAAATCGATGACGCCCCGCTGGTGCAGGATCGACCAGAGCATGTAACCCGTGTCGCCCGGTCCGAGCACGAGTCCGTCGAGCCCGTTGTGGCCGAGCATCACCGCCAGGGCGAAGAGGATCAGTCCAGCGCGCGGCAGCCAGAGCAGGCCGGCCAGCGCCACCATGCTGAGGCCGATGGCCCAGATCACCTGCAGGTAGAGGATCGGCGGCAGGAGGCTGCGGGTCCAGGCGAAGTTCACCAACGTCACCTCCAACAGGATCAGCAGGAGGCCGCGCTTGGCTAGGAACACGCTGGTCGCCCGCCGGTCGCCGTGCTTGTGCGCGTGGAGGCTGGCCGAGAGGCCGGTGAGCAGGATGAAGACCGGCGCGCAGAGATGCGAGGTGAGCCGGGTCAGGACGAGGTCCGGCGGCGTGAGGCTCAGATCCATGGGGTCGCGGACCTGGCCGTGCAGGTAGACGAACTCCCGCACGTGGTCGACAAGCATGAGCAGCATGACGAGGCCCCGAAGGGCATCGATCGAGAGGAGGCGGCCGCTGGCGGGCGGGACGGACGTCAGAGCATGCGCGGCCATCAGAATCCTGCGGTCATGCTGACGGTGACCCGGCGCGGTTCGCCGACGCCGACCCAGAAGCTGTTGTAGGAGCGCTCGTAGTAGGTCTCGTCGAAAATGTTGTCGACGTTGATCCCGAAACGCAGGTTCTCGTAGCGATAGTAGGCCAGCGCATCCGTCAGGACGTAGCCCGGCAGGCGAAAGCGCTCGTTGCCGCTGTCACCGAGGCGCGAACCGACGGCCCGAACCCCGCCGCCGATGCCAAAGCCCTTCCAGTCGCCGGCCCGAACCTCATAGATGCCGAGGAGGGAGCCGCTGTGACGCGGTATGTTGAGGAGCGGCGAGCCCACACGCAGCACCTCGTCACGGGTGACCGCCGCGTCGATGAAGGCGTAGCCCCCGATGACCCGGAACTCCGGCGTGACCTGTCCGACGAGGCTGACGTCAAAGCCTTGGCTGCGCACCGCCCCGGCGGCGATCTGGAAGAAGAAGTCCGCCGGGTCGGTGGTGAGCACGTTCTCCTTCTCGATGTGGAACGCGGCTGCCGTCACGCTGAGGCCGTCGAACAGGTCGACCTTGGTCCCGACCTCGTAGGCGAACCCGGTCTCGGGCGCGAAGGGGCGGGACGCGCTGTCGAAGCCGGTGTTGGGGCGGAACGAGGCGGCGACGTTTCCGTAGAGGGCCAGGAACGACAGCGGCTGGTAGACGAGGCCGGCGCGCGGCGAGAACCCGGTGCGGTCCTGCTCGGTGCGCTCGTTCGCGACCTTGTCGCGGAAGGTCTGGTTGTAGAAGTCGGTGCGGTTGCCGATCAGCAGCTTCCACTCAGGGCTGAGCGCAATCTGATCCTGGAGGTAGAGGGCCGTGTTGCCGACGTTCTTGCTCGCGCTGTACCGGCGCGTGAACGGGGGCTTGGCCTGCCCGTAGACGGGATTGAAGAGATCGATGGCGAAGGGGTCGAGGCGCGGGGTCGAGCGCAGGAGGTTCTCGGTGCTGTTGTAGCGCTCATGCTCCAGACCGAGCAGCAAGGTGTGGGCGAAGGGTCCGGTCTCGAAGCGACCGACGAGTTCGGCCTGGCCGATGGCGACGCCCCAGGTGAAGTCGTGCCGGCGGAACTCGCGCAGCAGCGTGCGGCCATCGTCGAGGATGCCGGTCACGCCGGTCTGTAGGCCGATGAGGCTGCCGGTGTTGAGATGGCCGGCGACGCGGAGCTGCCAGTCGGTGTTGAAGGCGTGCTCCAGCCGCACCTGCAGCAGCGCGCTCTCGGACACCGAATCGTCGCCCGGCTCGCCGAAGAAGCGCGAGCGCGGGACGAGGCCGAGGCGATTGTTCACCGCCACCGTGCCGCGGTCGAAGGTCTGGCGGTTGCGCAGGTATTGCGTCTCGAACGTGATCTTCGTGTCGGGGGTGACCTGCCAGCTCACCACCGGCGCCAAGAGCACGCGGTCGCCGTCGACGAAATCGCGAAAGCTGTCCTGGCGGGCGAGCACCCCGTTAAAACGGTAGAGCACATTGCCGTCCTCGCTCAGCGCGCCGCCGGCATCGACCGTTGTCCTGGCGGTGCCGAAGCTGCCGAACAGCGTGCCCATCTCGACGAAGGGGCGCGCCACCGGTTGCTTGGTCAGGATGTTGACGGTCCCGCCCGGGTCGCTGCGCCCGTAGAGGGCACCAGCCGGGCCTTTCAGGACCTCGATGGACTGGACGTTCTGGGTGTCGGGGGCGCCGTTGTAGCCCCGGGCGATGTTGAACCCATTCTGGAAGATGTCCTGGGTGGCGAAACCCCGCACCGAGTACAGGGCGAGGTTCTGGGCGCCGAAATCATTCTGCTTGCCAACGCCCGGCACATAGTCGAGGGCGCGCTCGACCCGGGTCGCGGCGGTGTCGATCAGGACTTCGTGGGGCAACACGTCGATCTGCTGCGGCACGTCGCGGCGCGGCGTCACCGTCTTGGTCCCGCTGTAGAGCTCGGGCACTCGATAGGTCGGCGTGGCGGTGAAGGTGCCTTCGACGGAGAGCGCATCGAGCACCACGGCGGTCTCGCCGGAACGCCCGCCCTGCGCTGCAACGGCGGAGGGGATCGCACAGGCCAAGACCAGCGCGGGCCAGAACGGATTTGATGGACGACGGGACAAACGGACGGCCTCGGCAGTGGCACGTCACCGCGAACGAGACCGAACCACGCGCGCGCGCATGCTTCCGCACCCGCCGGGACACCCCGCCCAGCGCGTTTCGCGTGTGACCACGACTGACGGCAGGTCTCCTGGCTCGCGGGTCGTCACCCTTCACCGTCTTCCCGAGCAAGGGGCTCAGTGACGTAAGTGGTGAAGGGCTCGCCGCTTACAGTTGCGGGGGCAGCCGCGGCATCGGGCTTCCACCCTCACCGCGTTCCCTTTTGATCCTCCGGGGAGGAACCGTCGATCGCCAGGAGGCCAGACCGAACGATCCGCCGTCAATGGCACGCAAAGGCTTTCCGACGCTGTGTGCTCGCAAGGTTACAGGCGGGCACGCACGAAGGCTCGCCTCGATGATCTTCAGCATCCGGTCCCGAAAAACACAGCCTGTACGCGAACCATCGTAAAAACACCCGGCCTGGCTGCGGACCAGGCACGCAGTTTCTGATCTGACCCGGTCGTACATTCTGCCGTCATGGCTGCCTGATTGCGGACCATAACGACCGGTCCCCTCGGAATGCGAACCAAAGCGAAGGCCGCTTTCCTATCGCCGCGGCAGGCTGTGCAGCGCCCTCAGGAAGGCGTCCACGTCCGCGCGGGTGTTGTAGAAAGCCAGCGAGGCCCGCACCGACTGGTCGACGCCGAACCGGCGCAGGGCGGGGAGGGCGCAATGGTGGCCCGAGCGCACCGCGATGCCGCCTGCGTCGAGATGGTGGGCCACCGCCTCGTTTTCGTACCCGTCGATGACGAAGGACATCACGCTCGCCTTCTGGCGGGCGGTGCCGATCAGGCGCAGACCCTTCACGTCGGCGAGGCCGGCCTGCGCGTAGTCCAGCAGGTCGTGCTCGTAGGCGGCGATGCCGGGTAGTCCGACCCCTTCCAGGTAGTCGAGGGCGGCGCCGAGGCCGACCGCGCCAGCGATATCGGGGGTGCCGGCCTCGAATTTCTCCGGAGCGCCTTTGTAGACGGTCTTCGCGAAAGTGACGTCTTCGATCATGTGGCCGCCGCCCTGCCAGGGTGGCATCGCCTCCAGGAGGTGTTTCTTGCCGTAGAGGGCGCCGATGCCCGTCGGCCCGAACACCTTGTGGCCGGAGAAGACGAGGAAATCGGCATCGAGCGCCTGCACGTCGAGGGGGATGTGGGGCGAGGACTGGGCCGCATCCACCAGCACCGGCACGCCGTAGGCGTGGGACAGCGCGATGATCTCCCGGACCGGATTGATGGTGCCGAGCGCGTTGGCGACGTGGGTCACCGAGACGATCTTGGTGCGGCCTGAAAGCAGGGCCGCGAACTGCTCGAAGATGATCTCGCCACGGTCGTCCACCGGGATCACCCGCAGGATCGCGCCCGTGGACTGGGTCAGGAGCTGCCAGGGCACGATGTTGGCGTGGTGCTCGATCTGGCTGACGATGATCTCGTCGCCTGGCCCGATGTTGGCGCGACCGTACGAATTGGCCACGAGGTTGATCGCCTCGGTGGTGCCGCGCAGGAAGACGATGTCGTCCTTGGAGGGGGCGTTGAGGAAGCGCCTGACCTTCTCGCGCCCCCCCTCGAACAGGTCCGTCGAGCGCGCCGCGAGAGTGTGGGCGGCCCGGTGGATGTTCGAGTTGTGGCGACCGTAGAACTCCGATGTGGCATCGATGACGGATTGCGGCTTGTGAGTGGTGGCCGCGTTGTCGAGCCAGACCAGGGGATGCCCGTTGACGCTCTGGTGAAGGGCCGGGAAGTCCTTGCGGACGCGCTCGACATCGAAGGGCGCAGCCACCGGGCTCGACCCGTGGGCGGTCACGCGCGGGGCAGGCCCGCCGTGCCGTGAGGGCTCGGCGCGCGGGGAGGCGTGCGGCTTCGAGGCGCGCCGGGACTGAGCCGGGGACGAACCCGAGAGAAAATAGTAGTCGCCAGACGCGGACGCCGCGTCGCTGCCCGCTTGCGTCGCGTGGACGGGCTCCCCCGAAAGATACCCCGTGCGCCGATAGTTTTCCTGGGCGACGTCCCCGCCGTGCTTCGACGGATCGGCCGGCACAAAGCTCGGTGCGATCGCGTGCGCGAAGGCGTTCGCGCGCGGATGATCCTTCGCGATCGTCCGGTGCAGGTCGGAGCCGCCGGGCAGGAAGGCGGCCACTTCCGGCACGGTGGGCACGAAGAATTCCGGCAGGCCGTGCCGGGCCGATAACGGGTCGGCGAGGGGATGGACCGAGGGGATCGTCGCCGTGTCGAGGAAGCCGGCGGCCGGCGGCGCGGACGTGGCGCCGAACGGGTTGGCGGCCGACGGCCCGGTCAGGCCCGGCAGCCCGACGCTCGGGCGAACGACGTTGCGCGCCCCGAGGGCCGCAGCGTTGGGCTGGAGGCCCGACGGCAGGGCGCCCGAGGGCACCGAGGGCGTGCCGATGGCGGCCCCCGGAAGCGATGGCTGCCCGGGGCCCTGGGGAAGGCTCTCAGCGCCTTGAGGCAGCTGCGGCGAAGCCGGCAGCGAGGGGGTCAGCGGCGCGGAAGCCGCGTTCCCCTGGCCGTAGATTTCGCGGGCGAGGCGTCCGATGAGGTCGGCATGCGCCAAGGAACCGGCGGAGTCGCCGGCCGCTCCCGTGGGGAGGCCGAAGCTGGACGTTCCCAAGACGCCGGGCTCAGGCGTAGTCATGGTAGTTACCCAGCAGAACGTTATCGAGGCGTGCGATGGCATCCTCCACCAGCACGGCGGCGGAGAAGTAGCGGGTCACGAGGTGCGAGGCGATGGAATGGTCGTTGGTGCCCATGTAGCGCACCGACAGGCCGGGCTCGATCTCGCCGGTGACGCCGGACTTCTGCAGGCCGACCACGCCCTGCTCGCCCTCGCCGACGCGCAGCAGCAGGATCGAGGTGGTCTGGGCGCCGGTGAGCGGATCGGTGTCGATCGGCAGCTTGTCGCTGGGCACGAGCGGCACGCCGCGCCAGGTGATGAAGGGCGCGCCGAACAGGTGGATCACCACCGGGGGCACGCCGCGGCGGGTGGCTTCCCGTCCGAAGGCCGCGATGGCCCGGGGATGCGCCACGAAGAACGCGGGCTTCTTCCAGACCAGCGTCAGCAGTTCGTCGAGGTCGTCCGGCGTGGGTGGGCCGCCACGGGTGGGGATGCGCTGACGTCCGCCGACCTCGTTCAGCAGGCCGAATTCCGAATTGTTGAGCAGTTCCCACTCCTCACGCTCCTTCACGGCATCGACCGTGAGGCGAATCTGCTCGCGCAGCTGATCGATCTCGTTGGAGTAGAGGTCGGTGACGCGGGTGTGGGTGTTGAGGATCGTCTGGATCGTGGAGAGGTGGTACTCGCGCGGGTCGATCTCGTAATCCACGAAGGTGGTCGGTAGGCGCGGCGCGCCGGTCTGCACCGCGAGCAGTTCGATGCCCTGCTCGCCGTGGCTGTTGGTGTGACCCCTCAGGCGATCACGCTCCTCGACATATTGCGCGATGCGGTTCTTGACGGCGTCGTCGCCCAGCGCCGCCCGGTCGAGGGTCAGCAGCGTGACGGCCGAGAGCGCCTTGACGGCGGGAGCGGGCTGGCCGTCGCCCGTGAGGGTGTCGTCGCCGAAGAAGTCGCCCCGGGTGGCGAGCCCCGAGCGCAGCCGGTTCTGGTACGGGCCGGACAGGGACAGCTCGACGGTGCCGTCGGCGACGATGGTCAGGCTGCGGTCGCCCGCGCCGCCTTCCGAGATCGTCTCGCCGGCGCTGTGTTTGCTCTCGGTAAACCGGTCGGCGAGGGCCGCGAGTTCGGCATCGCCCAGCCGGCTGAACGGCGGCACGGCGCGTAAGGAAGCAGGGCTGATCGCGCGTGCCTTGTCGGCGGCGGCGAACGCGATGCGGCCGGGCTTGGCCAGCACGACGGCGCGCCGGTTCACGCGGTAGACGCCGCCATCCACGTTGACGAAGGGCAGGAGCCGCAGGAGCCAGCGCGGGGTGTTGGCGAGGTTCTGGACCGACGTGACGGTCGCCGTCGATAGATTGCGTGCTGCGGATGCGCCCACGCTCTGCCCCTGTCCGCTCATGGTTGGTCGTCTCCGTCTGGATTGTCGGGTGATGGCGTGCGAATCCGGCCATGGATCGGCGCGACCACAGTCGAGCGACTGCGCGCTTAATAATAACGCTGCAGCGACCACGTCGAAGTCTTGTCATATCCGGCACGATTATTTGCACTGCGCCGGACGTAATGCGGTACTAACCGCGGCAGCGACCCAGCGTCAATGGAATAATATTCCAAATTTGATGCGATACTAGAAGAAACTACCTCGAATTCGTTCGTATGCAAAATAAGCTGCTTATGAGCTGGATATACAGAGAATACCATTCTCCAAAGAGGGTGATCTGGAGAAACGGTTGGAACAATCTGGCCCGTGAGCCATCCGCCTAGCAGGGGTGACCCGTGCACGCGGCAGGTCGCTGCGTTTGCCCGAGGATGGAAAGTCGGCTCCGCCGAAGCCCTCGAGTCCGCCCGTCCGGCCCCCGAACCCTCAGATTCCGTCGGCGAAGAACTGGTCCATGGTCTGGGCGGGGTCCTCGGCGGCAATGATTCGCGACACGACGCGGGCCGGCACGCCCGCCACGGTGGTGTGGGCCGGCACGTCGTGCAGGACGACGGCCGCGGCGGCCACCTTCGCGCCCTCGCCGACCCGGATGTTGCCGAGCACCTTGGCGCCGACGCTGAGGAGGACGCCGCGCTCGATCTTCGGATGGCGGTCGCCGCTCTCCTTACCGTTGCCCCCCAGGGTCACGGATTGCAGGATCGAAACGTCGTCGGCGATCACCGTGGTCTCGCCGATCACGACACCGGTGGCGTGGTCGATGAAGACACCCGAGCCGATCCGCGCCGCCGGGTGGATGTCGGCGCCGAACACCTCGGAGATCCGGCTCTGGATGTGCAGCGCCAGGGTTGCGCGGCCCTGGTGCCAGAGCCAGTGCGCCACCCGGTAGCCCTCCAGGGCGGCGAGCCCCTTGTAGAACAGGAAGGGGTCGAGGTAGCGCCGGCAGGTCGGGTCGCGCTCGCGGATGGCCACGAGGTCGCGCACGGCGTGCTCGCCCGCATGTGGGTCGGCCTCGAAGGCCGAGAGGCAGAGGTCGCGGGTGGAGAGCCGCGCGAGGTCGCCGTCGCCGAGGCGATGGGCGAGGCGGTAGGCGAAGGCGTGGACCAGGCTCGGCTGGTCGAGCACCGTCGCCTGGATGATGCCGGCATAGAGCGGCTCTTCGATCAAGGCCGCCTCCGCCTCGGCGCGCATCGCCCGCCAGACGTCCGAGCCGGCCGTGGTCTGGCTCACGCTGCGCAGGGGCGGGCGCAGGAGGTTGCTGGGACCGCGCGAGGCCTGGCTGCCAGCGGTCATGCGAGTAGGCTCATGCGGATCGCGAGGTCCGGGCGGCGCGCGGCGACATCGGCCTCAACCGACGCGCTGGAAGAGGGCGGCGATGTAGCCCACGAGAAGGCCGTGTCCGTCGAACTGTACGTCCACGACCTGCGCCCCGTCCCGGGCCGGCAGGACGTCGACGATGCGCCCGGTGGCGTGGCGCCAGATCCCGAGGGCATCGGCCACGTCGAGCCGGGCGAACACAACCTGATCTCCAAGAACCATCGTTTTCTCCGGTCTGTACGTCGTCGCTTGAGGAGGGTGGAGAGGGGGTGCCGGTGGCGCGGTCCGGGGTCCGCGGACGGACCTTCGCGGGGCACGGACGGGAGCGCCGCGCCTCGGGGAAGTGTGCCGATCCGGGGCCTCCAGGGTCAATGAGAGCGGTTTCCAAAGATCGGCCGCCTGCGGGCACAGCCTTCCTCCCTAACGGGCCCCGGGAGCAGGCTTGTCCTGCGCGGCCGATTCCGGCCGGCTCAGCGGGCCGGCACCGGAATGTCGGGGCGCGCATCCCCGGTGAAGCCGTGCCGGTTCGGCATCGTCACAGCCGGGAGCGTGCCGGCGTCCAGCACGGCGTCCTCCGGCAGGAGGCCGTTGAGGTGGAGGACATAGGCGCTCAGGGCATAGGTCTCGTCCGCGCCGAGGGATTGCGGCGCATCGAAGGGCATGGCGCGGCGGATGTAGTCGAATAAGGTGGTGGCGTAGGGCCAGTAGCTGCCCACCGTCCGGACCGGCTTCGGTGTGGCGAGGGAGCCCTGGCCGCCCACGAGAACGTCGGCCGCGCCGCCTTCGCCCTTCGCCCCGTGGCAGGCCGCACAGCGAGCCCCGAACAGGGCAGCGCCGTCGCGGACGCTGCCGTGGCCCGGAGGCAGGCCCCGGCCGTCGGCCCGGACGTCGATATCCCAGGCGGCCAAGCGTTCGGGTGTGGCCGCTTGGCCGATGCCGAGGCGATCCGACGGGCCGTGCAGACTGGCGGCGGGCCCACTGGGATCGGCCAGGGCCGCACCGGTCAGGACAAGGCAGGCGAGGGTTCCGAGGAGGCTAACCCGCATGGCTGACGCCTCCATCGGCGGCGACCTGCCAGCCGAACGTCGCGTTGTTGTGGTAGAAGGACTGGGTGCCCCGCACCGCGACCAGGGCGGCGCGGTCGGGCTGGACGTAGCCGGTTTCGTCGGTGGCGCGGCTGAGGAGCTGGGCCGGGCCGCCCTCCCAGCGCCAGGGCAGCCGGAACCGGGTGAGGCAGCGCGGCAGGACCGGACCCTCGAGGGTCGCCGCCTGCCAGCGGGCGCCCCCGTCCGTAGAGACCTCGACCCGGGCGATCCGACCCCGCCCGGTCCAGGCGAGGCCCCGGATCTCGCGGAAGCCCGGCTCGCCCAGGCGCTCGCCGCCCGAAGGCGTGGTGATGACGGATTTGGCCTCCATTACGAAGGTGAACTGCCGGGCCGTCCCGTCCGGCATCAGGTCGGTGTACTTCGCGGTCTCTTCGCGGGTCTGGAACGGCTGGTCCCCGACCTTGAGGCGACGCAACCACTTAACGCTGAGGTTGCCTTCCACGCCCGGCACGAACAGCCGCAGCGGATAGCCCTGCTCCGGTCGCAGGCGCTCGCCGTTCTGGGCATAGGCCAGGATCGCGCCGTCGCGAGCGAGGTCGAGGGGAAGGCTGCGGCTCATCCCGGAGGCGTCGGCGCCTTCGGCGAGGATCCAGGCGGCGCCCGGCTTCACGCCGACCTCGTCGAGCAAGGTGGAGAGCTCGACCCCGGTCCACTCGGAGCAGGAGAGCAGGCCGTGGCTCTCCTGCAGGGTCCAGGACGGTTTGGCCCCGAGCCAGGGCGTGTTGCCCGAACATTCCAAGAAGTGAATGCGCGACACGGCAGGCATCCGCAGCAGGTCGTTCAGGGTCAGGACGAGGGGGCGCTCCACCAGACCGTGGATCGCCAGCCGGTGCCGGTCCGGTTCGATCGCCGGCACGCCGGCATGGTGACGCTCGAAATGTAGGCCGTTCGGCGTGATGATCCCGTGCAGGTGTTGGAGCGGCGTGCCGGTCGAGGCCGCCCCCGGAAAGTGCGGCGGCGTGCGCGGCCGACGTCCCAGCCGCTCGAAGAGAGAGGGCTGACCGTAGGCCGGCGAGGCCACCGGCGCCCCGGGGGTGCGGCTCCACTGGGGAACCTCCAGGGGTCCGACGGCGCCCGTGGCACGGGCCGTTGCGGCGAGCCCGACCCCACCGGCCGCACCAGCGGCGAGGCGGAGGAAACTGCGTCGATGCGCAAGCCGGCGCAGGGCGTCAGGGGGCATGGGCGGGGGACATGGGACGGAATCCGCACGAGGGTGGGGAGGATCGGGGCACGGGGGCCGCACGCAAGGGTGCGCGAGCGGACCGAATCAACGGCGCCCCGAAGACCGATATTCAACCGTATTCAGGCCGGGCGATCAACGAAACGATCTTTCCATCTTCGGCGGATAACGAAAGAAATAGCCTCCGGACGAGCCGGCTCCGGGGTGAAATGCTTGCCGGGACGTTCGATCGGGCTCCGGTCCCCGCGGAGGCCGCAACGCCTCCACGGAGGATCGGCGAAAGAAGTGGCACTTCCCTGCATGGGAGCGGAGTTTCCGGCGCGCAATTTAGCGCCGGAAACTCCGCTCC
>NZ_BPQL01000096.1 GCF_022179225.1 Methylobacterium goesingense | reverse complement strand
CTCATCGGCGGCGGCATCGGCTTCGCGCTCGGCCTCGCCAACGGCCTGTCGCGGCTCTCCGAGCGCCTCACCGACACCACGCTGCAGATGATCCGCAACATCCCGCACCTGTCGCTGATCCCGCTCGTGATCCTGTGGTTCGGCATCGACGAGGAGGCCAAGCTCTTCCTCGTGGCCATCGGGGTGTTCTTCCCCGTCTATGCCAACACCCTGCACGGCATCCGCTCGGTGGACCCGCAACTCGTCGAGATGGGCCGGGTCTACGGCATGTCGCCCACCACCCTGTTCCTGCGCGTGGTCCTGCCCGGGGCACTGCCGTCGATCTTCGTGGGCCTGCGCTACGCGCTCGGCATCATGTGGCTGACGCTCATCGTCGCCGAGACGATCTCGGCCTCCTCCGGCCTCGGCTACATGGCGATGCAGGCCCGCGAGTTCATGCTGGTGGACGTCGTGGTGCTGGCGATCGTCATCTATGCCGGCCTCGGTAAAGCCGCCGACGCGGTGACCCGGCTGCTGGAGCGCCGGTTCCTGGCCTGGAACCCGGCCTACCGGAACGCGTGACCCGGCGGCGGCTCTCCTCCCCCTTGCGGGGAGGGCGCGCCCGAACCTCGACGCCCCGCGGCTTCTTTCCCAAACCCATCTCCCCTTCGACGGTCCGCCCCATGCTCGCCACCGCCTTCCGCGTCCCCGAGGACAGCCAGATCCGAGACCCGAAACCCCGCGGGGTCGCCGCCCCGAAGGCGCCGGCCCGCGCCGTGCCCGCGCCCTCCGCCACCGGCATCGGCGTCACGATCCGCGACCTGCGGAAGGACTTCGACGGCCACACGGTGATCGAGGGCCTCGACCTCCATATCCCGGCCGGGCAGTTCGTGGCCGTGGTCGGGCGCTCGGGCTGCGGCAAGAGCACCCTGCTGCGCCTGATCCTCGGCCTGGAGCAGCCGAGCGCCGGCCGGATCGCCCTCGAAGCGCAAGGTCCGCGCACGCCCCCGAAGCGCATCATGTTCCAGGAGCCGCGCCTGCTGCCCTGGGCCCGGGTCGTCGACAACGTGGCGGTGGGCCTCGGCGAGGTCGGCCGCAAGACGGAGCGCCGCGCCAAGGCCCAGGCGGCGCTGGCCGAGGTCGGTCTCTCGGAGAAATCCGGCAACTGGCCCGCGACCCTGTCGGGCGGCCAGCGCCAGCGGGTGGCACTCGCCCGCGCCCTCGTCAGTCGTCCGGGGCTGCTCGCCCTCGACGAGCCGCTGGGCGCCCTCGACGCGCTCACCCGCATCGACATGCAGGCGATGATCGAGCGGATCTGGCGGGCGCAGGGGTTCACCGCGATCCTCGTCACCCACGACGTCGCCGAGGCCGTGGCGATGGCCGACCGCATTCTCGTGGTGGAGGCCGGCCGCATCGCCCTCGACGTCGCGGTGGACGTGCCCCGGCCCCGCCGCCGGGGTGACGCCGACCTCGCGGCCCTCGAAGGCCGCATCCTCGACCACCTGTTGTCCGAGCGCGCGCCGGCTTGAGCGCGGCCGCCTCCAACCCCGTGAGAGATTTCCCATGACCGGACAGACCGACGTTCTCTGGTTCCTCCCCACCCACGGCGACGGCCGCTACCTCGGCGCCCAGGAGGGCGCCCGCGACGTCTCGATCGCGTATCTGCGCCAGATCGCCCAAGCCGCCGACGAGCTCGGCTATTACGGCGTGCTCCTGCCCACCGGACGCTCCTGCGAGGATTCCTGGGTGGTGGCCTCAGCGCTGGCGCCCCTGACGAAACGCCTGCGCTTCCTCGTGGCCGTCCGCCCCGGCCTGCAGGAGCCGTCCATGGCCGCCCGCATGGCCGCGACCCTCGACCGGGTCTCGGATGGGCGCCTGCTCATCAACGTCGTCACGGGCGGCGACCCCGTCGAACTGCGCGGCGACGGCGTCTTCCTCGACCACGACGAGCGCTATGTCGTCACCGACGAGTTCCTGCACATCTGGCGGGGGCTGATGTCGGGTGAGACGGTCAGCTACGAGGGCAAGCACCTCAAGGTGGAAGAGGGCCGGGTGATCTTCCAGCCCGTGCAGAAGCCCTATCCGCCGCTGTATTTCGGCGGCTCGTCGCCCGCCGGCATCGAGGTCGCGGCCGAGCATTGCGAGGTCTACCTGACCTGGGGCGAGCCTCCGGCCGGCGTCGCGGAGAAGATCGCCAAGGCCCGGGAGGCCGCCGACCGCAAGGGCAAGACCTTCTCCTACGGCATCCGGCTCCACGTCATCGTGCGCGAGACGGAAGGGGAGGCTTGGGCGGCGGCCGAGAACCTGATCTCGCGCCTCGACGACGAGACCATCGCCAAGGCCCAGGCCACCCTGAAGCGCCAGGATTCCGTGGGCCAGAGCCGCATGATGGCCCTGCACGGGGGCGACCGCACCAAGCTCGAGGTCTCGCCCAACCTCTGGGCCGGCGTCGGCCTGGTGCGCGGCGGCGCCGGCACCGCCCTTGTCGGCTCGGCGGATCAGGTCGCCGACCGGATGAAGGAATACATCGACCTCGGCATCGACCGCTTCATCCTCTCGGGCTACCCGCACCTCGAGGAGGCCTACCGCTTCGCCGAGCTGGTCTTTCCCAAGCTCCCCCTGCGCGCCACCACCGGCGTCGCTCCGAGCAACGCCCGCAACAACGGCCCGTTCGGCGAGGTCATCGCCAACGACATCGTGCCCGGCCGCCGCATCGCGGCGCATTGAGGGAAACACCTCTCGCTGTCGTCATGCATCCCCTCGCCCCGCAAGCGGGGAGAGGGGAATCCCCGTCCGCCGACCGTTCGTTGCCCCGAAGGAGCCCCCATGCCCGCCGCCACCCGCGCCCTGGCGCTCCACCCCGCCGGCACCCGCCGCGCCTGGATCCTGCTCACCGCCCTGGCGCTGCTGACCCTCGGCGTCCTGCACGCCCGCGCGGACGAGCGGGTGATCCGGATCGGCTACCAGAAATACGGCACGCTGGTCCTCCTCAAGGGCAAGGGCCTGCTGGAGCAGCGCCTGAAGCCGCTCGGCTACCGCGTCACCTGGGCCGAGTTCCCCTCGGGGCCGCCCCTGATGGAGGCGCTGAACGCCGGGGCCGTCGATCTCGGCTCGGCCGGCGAGGCGCCCCCGATCTTCGCCCAGGCCGCCAACCCGGACCTGCTCTATGTCGGCCACGAGCCGGCCGCTCCCAAGGGCGAGGCGATCCTGGTGGCCAAGGACAGCCCGATCCGAACGGTCGCGGACCTGCGCGGCAAGAAGATCGCCCTCAACAAGGGCTCGAACGTCCACTACTTCCTGGTTCGCGCCCTCGAACAGGCGGGCGTGCCCTACGAGGCGGTGACCCCGACCTTCCTGGCGCCGGCCGACGGGGCCGCCGCCTTCGCACGGGGCGCCGTCGACGCTTGGGCGATCTGGGACCCCTACCTCGCCTCGGGCGAGCGCAGCACCGGCGGGCGCATTCTCGCCGACGGCACCGACCTCGTGCCGAACCGCCAGTTCTATCTCTCGACCCGCGCCTTCGCCACCGCCCACGGCCCGGCCCTCGACGCGACCCTGGCCGCCATCGGCGAGATCGACGCCTGGGCCAAGGAGAACACCGACGCGGTGGCGGCCGAACTTAGCCCCTCCGTGGGCATCCCGGCGCCGATCCTCACGGTGGCCCTGCGCCGCCTCACCTACGGGGTCACGCCCCTGAACGCCGAGACCACCGCCGACCAGCAACGCGTCGCCGACACCTTCCACCGCCTCGGCCTGTTGCCCAAGCCCCTCGACGTGGCCTCGGCGGTGCGCAAGCCCGGAAGCTGAGGGGCGGGCTCAACCCGGCAGAACCGGCGCCTTCACCCCCGGCAGGCGATCGAGGTCGGCCGGGTTCAGGTGGGTGTGCGCCGCCACCAGGGCGTGCGGGGTGAGGGCGAGCCATTGGCGAAGGGAGATGTCGGCGTAGCGCGGGCTGCGGAACATCTCCAGGAAGGTCAGCGGCGTGGTGCCGGTGTTCTCGATGTAGTGGCCCATGGCGAAGGGCACGTAGCCGACGTCGCCGGCCCGATAGTCGAAGGTGCGGGCCTTCGATTCCGAGCCGAACACCGTCATGCGGCCCTGGCCCGCGATGTAGAACTGCCACTCGTCGCCGTTCGGGTGCCAGTGCAACTCGCGCAGGCCCCCGGGCTCCAGTTCCACCAGGGCGGCCGCGATGGTCTTCGAGGCCTTGAACACCGACGAATCGGTGATGCGCACGCTGCCGCCCGGCAGGCTCAGGGGCGCCTGGGCGAGCATCCGGTGGCTGAAGGGCTCCGGCACCGGGCCGGCGCCGCCCATGCGGTCGGCGTCCAGGGGCCCGGGGGTCGGCCCGGGGAAGATGTAGAGTTCCTTCTCCGGCACACCCGCGAAGGCACTCTCCGGCAGGCCGAAGTTCTTGGCCAGGATGTCCCTCGGCGTATGCGCCATCCAGTCCGTCAGGAGGAAGGTGGAATCCTCCGAGAAGCCGCCGTCGTCGAAGACCAGCAGGAACTCGCAGCCGTCGACGCCGTCGGCGGACAGGCCCTGAATGGAATGCGGGATGCCGGAGGGGAAGTACCAGAGGTCGCCCTCGCCGACATCGTCCGCGAAGGTCCGGCCCTGCGCGTCCACCGCGGTGATCCGGGCCCGGCCCTTCAACATGTAGGCCCACTCGGCCTCCTTGTGCCAGTGCATCTCCCGCACCACGCCGGCGCCGAGGCGCATGTTCACCCCCGCCATCGCCTTCGAGACGGGGAGTTCGCGGACCGTCGTCTGCCGGGCCCAGCCACCCTCCTCGAGGCGCATGTGGCTGTCGGCGAAGGACCATTTCAGGTTCGGCATGGTGCCGTGGTCGGTCCGGGGCGGGCGCAGGGTGAAGGGGTCCTCGGCCTCCCGCGCCGGGTTGCGGGGACCGAGGATCGAGGCGCCGTCCTTCCCCCGGATCGGGCTCTGCGCCGCGGGCTGGCCCTGCGCTCCGGCCACGGTGAACAGCGATCCCCCGGCGGCGGTGGCGGCTAGCAGGCCTCGGCGGGACAAGTCCGTCATGGGCGTCGGGTCTCGTAAGGGGTCCGGGGGCGCCGTCGGGCGCCCCGTTGCCTTCCGTCAATCGACCCCCAGGGACCGCCGTTCCGTGCCTCACGGCCTCGTGCGAGCGCCCGTCAGGCCGCCGCCGCGACGGGCGGCACCGGGCGTTCGCCCTGTGCCCCCAGGCGCTCCAGGAAGGCGGCGGCGAGGCGTCCGCGCGTCGCCGGGTCCTCGCTGCCCTGGCGCAGGAGCACGCGGTTGTCCTTGCGCACGATATGCGCGTGGGCGGGGACCTGCAGGGGCGGCGCGTTCGGCCGCAGGTCGGCGGCCAGCCCCTGCGGCCCGCCGCTGAGGCGGTGGATGCCGAGCGCCAGGCAGCCGACCCGGAGCCGGGCGAGGGCGATCAGCTCCTCGAAGGCCTCGGGCGGCGGGCCGAAGCGGTCGACCACCTCGCTGCGCAGGGCCTCCACCTCCTCCGGGTTCGCGAGGCGCAGTGTCCGGGTGTAGAGGCTGAGCCGCACCTCCGGCTCGGGCACGTAGTCGGCGGGCACGGCGCCCGAGAGGCCGAGGCGGATCTCTGGGTTCCAGTCCTCGGCGGGCTCGCCCTTGGCGGCGCGCAGCGCCAGGTGCAGCAGGTGCTGGTAGAGCCCGAGGCCGATGAGCTTGACGTGGCCGGCCTGGTTTTCGCCGACGAGGTCGCCCGCCCCGCGCAGATCGAGGTCCCGGGCGCTGATGGCGAAGCCCGCGCCGAGGCGGTCGAGGGCCTCCAGCGTCCGCAGGCG
>NZ_BPQL01000095.1 GCF_022179225.1 Methylobacterium goesingense | reverse complement strand
TCGGGCAAGGGGGCTTCGGGCCGAAGGGCTTCGGGCCGAAGCCCCCTTGCCCGAAGCCACCCAACCCGGTGCTGGCCGAGCCGATGACGGCGTGGTCGCGCAGATCCCGCACGGTCGCGGGGGCGCCGTGCCGGTCGAGGTAGTCCGGCGCCGCGCAGAGCACGCGGCGGACGGTGCCGACCCGGATCGCCGTGAGGCCGGAATCGGCCAGTGGACCGATGCGGATGCCCGCGTCGGCGCCCTCGTCGATCATGTTGATCACCCGGTCGAGGAACAGGGCGCGGGCGCTGACGGCGGCGTGGCGCGCGAGGTACTCCGTGATCACCGGCAGCACGTAGAGGCGGCCGAACTGCACGGGCGCGGTGACGGTCAGGGTTCCGGAGGGCGTGACGGTGGAGCCGGAGGCGGCCGCCTCCGCCTCCTCGATCTCGGCCAGGATGCGCCGGCAATCCTCGAGGTAGCGCCCGCCCGCCTCGGTGAGCTTCACCGTGCGGGTGGTGCGCGTCAGGAGCCGGGTCCCGATCCTGTCCTCAAGGGCGGCCACCGCCCGGGTCACGGCCGGCGGGCTCATGCCGAGCTGGCGTGCCGCTCCGGCAAACCCCCCGCTCTCCGCCACGCGGACGAAGACCCGCATCGCCTGCCACCGATCCATGCCGTCCTCCGCGGACCCTCGATTGTTCCATTTGGCGGAAGAGTGGCTTGCGTGGAAAGCGCATTCTCATCGCCGGGCGCAGGGGCTTGAATGCGGGTGTCGCCGGTGCCCCGGCCGACCCTCGCGGAGACCTCCCATGAAGCTGTTCCATGTCGCGCTGTCGGGCCACGCCCACCGGGCCCGCCTGTTCCTGTCCCTCCTCGGCGAACCCTGCGAGATCGTCGAGGTCGACCTCGCGAAGGGCGAGCACAAGGCGCCGGACTTCCTGAAGCTGAATTCCTTCGGCCAGGTGCCGGTGCTCGTCGACGGCGAGACGGTCGTGCCGGATTCCAACGCCATCCTGGTCTACCTGGCCAAGCGCCTCGGCCGCACCGACTGGCTGCCGGAGGACGCGGCCGGCGCGGCGCGGGTGCAGCGCTGGCTCTCGGTGGCGGCCGGCCCCATCGCCTTCGGCCCGGCGGCCGCGCGTCTCATCACCGTGTTCGGCGCCGCTTTCGACGCGGCCGAGGTGATCGCCCGGGCCCATCTCATCCTGGGCCGGATCGAGGCGGAACTCGCCGACCGGCCCTGGCTCGCCGCCGACCACCCGACCCTCGCGGATGTGGCGCTCTACAGCTACGTCGTCGCCGCCCCCGAGGGGAACGTCGATCTGACCCCCTACGGCGCGGTCCGCGCCTGGCTCGCCCGCATCGAGGCCCTGCCGGGCTTCGTGCCCTTCCCGCAGACGCGCGCGGGCCTGCGCGCCGCCTGAGCCTCACCCCAGACCCGAGGAGAACGCCGATGTCCCTCTCCGATATGACTCTCTCCGAATCGCCCACCGCGCCCTGGCACGCGGGCGAGGTCGCCATCCAGGCGCATCTCGGCGTCGCCGAGCGGATGGCCGAGCTCGGCCCCCGCGTCATCCGCGACCACCTGATCGAGCAGCACCGCGCCTTCTACGCCCAGCTGCCCTTCGTGGTGCTGGGGGCGGTCGACCCGGAGGGCGAGGCCTGGGCGACGGTGCGAACCGGGGCGCCGGGTTTCCTCGACGCGCCCGACCCCGAACACCTGCGGGTGCGGGCGGCGCCCGAACCCGGCGATCCGGCCGAGGTGGGGCTCGCGGACGGGGCCGCCGTGGGCCTCCTCGGGATCGACCTCGGCACGCGGCGGCGCAACCGCCTGAACGGCACCGTGGCGCGCGCGGCGGCGGACGGCTTTTCGATCCGCGTGGCGCAGAGCTTCGGCAACTGCCCGCAATACATCCGGGTCCGGACCGATCCGGAGCCGGTCCCGGCGGCGGCGGCCGCCCCGCTCGTGTCGCATCGCCTCGACGCGCAGGCTCGCGCCCTCGTGGCGAACGCCGAGACGTTCTTCGTCGCCAGCTACGCGCCCGGCGCGGACGGCACCCGGCAGGTCGACGTCTCGCATCGCGGCGGCCCCGCGGGCTTCGTCCGGGTGGATGCCGACGGTGTCCTGACGGTGCCGGATTATTCCGGCAACCGGTTCTTCAACACGCTCGGCAACATGCTCGCCAATCCGCGCGCCGGGCTGCTGTTCATCAACTTCGCCACCGGCGATCTCGTGCAGACGACCGGGCACGCGCAGGTGGTCCTCGACGCCCCCGACCTTGCGGCGTTCCCCGGCGCCGAACGGCTCTGGCGCTTCACGCCCCGCACGGTGGTCCGGCGTCCCGGCGCCTGGCCCCTGCGCTTCTCGCCCCCTACGGCACGATCTCGATGAGCGGCACCCGTGGGATCTCCCCCGCGGCGAAGGCCGAGAGGTCGACGGTGAGGTCGTCGGTGTCGAAACGGACCGGGACGTCGAAGGCAAAGCCCGCCGTCACGCGCGCGCCCGGTCCCGGCACGGTGTCGGCCGAGAAGGTGAGGCGGCCGGTTGCGGCGTCGCAGGCGACCTTGGCCAGCGGCACCGCGACGCCGTTCACCGCCACCCGCACGCTCTCGGCCACCGGCTTGGCGATGGTCCGGCGGTAGGGCATCGGCCCGGTCCCGTAGGTCTTGGCGAGCTGGAACACGCGGGTGGTTCCGTCCCCGAGGCCGAGGAACTGGTCGGTGGCCGCGATTCCCCGCGAGGGCGGGCCGGAGGTCGAATCGACCCGGTCGCGGTAGCGGAAGCCGTAGAGCCGGCCCCGCCGCTCCTCGAAGAAGCTCAAGACCGCGTGGAGCGCATCGAGGGTGCGGATGCCGAAGCCGGCGTCGTAGCGCCGGCGCGAATCGGCCCAGCGGCTGTTGCGGTGCTCGCGCCCCGAGGCCAAGGTCACGATCTCGGTGAGCCGGCTCGGGCCGCCGCTGCCGCGCAGGGCGACATCGAGGGGAAAGCGGACTTCGTGGAAGTCGCTCGGCGGTGCATCGGCCATGGTGCGCTCCTCCTCGTTCCATCGGCCGTTGACCGTGACCGGTCAAAGGCGTTCCGCCGCACGAGCGGCGGCGCGCATTCGCGCTTGGCCTTCGGCCGATCGCCGAAGAGTCGAAGTCAACGGCCGTTGGTATCACAAGCCGCGCCGGCCCCGGGCCACCGCGCGGGCGAGACCGGCGGCCACCTGCGCCTCCGAGCGGCGGAAGCTCTCGAGGTCGGGGGTGGCGATGTGGATGGTCACGGGGGCGGCGCCCTGGCCGCCGGCCGCGACGCCGAGGCGCCCGTCGCTGCCGCGCTTGAGCGGCAGGATCGCCTCCGGCCCGGCCTCGCCCATCAGCCCGAGGCCGTCGCGCATGGGAAAGTAGGTGGGTGCTGCCACCACGCCGCCGGCCGCGAAGGGGCGCACGCGGCCCTGCTGGAGGACGCCGCCGCGGGCGAAGGCCGTGTCCGTGCCGGCGCCCGCTCCGATCAGCCCGTTCACCACCCGGGTGATCCCGGCCTTGACCGGGGTCAGGGCCGCCTTGATCGCCACGCTGGAGAGCTTCGTCGCCAGGGTGCCGAGCACGCTGTCGAGCTGGCGCCCGGCCCCGACATTGGTGCTGAGGGCCTTCGACAGGCTCTGGCCGAAGCGCTGGGCGAGCCGGTCGAGGGTCTCCAGCTGACGGGCGCGGGCCGCGGCGGTTCGGTCGGTCTCGGTCTCGGCCATGGCGGGGTCCTTCGGGTCAAGTCGGGTCGGGGTAGCGCCCGATCAGGTCCCGCAGGGCCGCCCCGTCGAGGGCGGCACGGGGTCCGGTCAGGGCGGCGGCGGCCATCAGTTCGCGCGGCGTGGCGCGCCAGAAATCGCGCGGGCGCCAGCGCAGGCGGCCGAGGCCCAGCGCCAGCGCCTCGTCCCACGGGAAGGCGGAGGGCGGCTCCGGCGCAGTCCCGCCCGTGGAACTCAAGGGTTTTCGGAGGCCTCGCCGAAGGCGGCGGCGAGCACGGCGCCGATCGCCGTCCCGATCGCCTCCAGGTCGCCGGCCAGCGGCAGGGCCGCGACGGCGGCATCGTCGAGGGCGTGGCCGCCGCCGCGTAGCGCCGCGCCGAGGAGCGCGACGAGGTCGCGGCTCTTCAGCCGGCCGTCCGCGAAGCGGGCGGCGAGGTCGCTCAGATCGGCGGCCCCGAGGGCGTCCTCGAGTTCGGCCAGCGCCCCGAGGGTGAGGCAGAGGGTGTAGCGCTCGGGCCCCAGGGCCAGGGCCACCTCGCCGCGCCTGCGGTTGGCCATCAGGCGGCCGTGAAGGCGAGGGGGCCGGCCGAGTCGAGGGCCATGTCGAAGGTCACCTCGCCGGCGTGATCCCCCCGGTATTCGAGGCTGGTGATCTGGAAGCTGCCCTCCAGGGTGCCGAAGCCCGGCACCACCACTTGGTAGCTCTTCAGAGCGTTTAAATGATGTGTCTACGGCCAGGCGCGAGATCACTCAGCTCTCAAGCGACCGATCGATCAACGTCTGAGCAGCCAGCAGGAAGGTTCTGAGACTGTGTTTAAAAGGGATTAGACCGCCTAAGAACCGCCGCCCCATCTGCAGATGAATGAATCCACCAAAACCTAAGCGAATACCGGGCCAAGCGGGCATTTTAAAAGGTCGCCACCTGAACCATTGGGTCTAGGATTAATTCGATAGCATCCGTTCCTGTAGATGCGACGTTTTCAAAACCGAGGCGATCAATCTGATGGACGCCCTTTGGTCCCGAAAAGATTTGCGTTTCGAACTCGCGTGGATCATCCTTCCGAGGGCGAACTCCTCTCAAAGTCCCGTCCGCGAATTTGACGATAAAGAACTGCCGGTCGCTAAGTGGGTCAGCTAGCGCATGACGGATTTGACAAATCATTTCTTGTGCGCCTGCCCCATAACGATCAACTCCACTTCGAATTAAAGACTCGCTACATATCAGATCGATAGTATCGCTAGTGATTGGGCGACCACCAGCATTAGCAAGCACAAGCTCACTGATCAAAGACGAAAGTCTTGACGCGATCGCGGATCTTAAGCGGTAATTACTCGGATCGTCGGCGTTCTGCGCTTGAATTACAAGTTCTGCAATTTTCTCTTTGCTCTCAGAGAACTTGTATTTTTCTTCCCTCAAATTCGATATGAGCCTCTTGGTATCCGATAGCTCACGGGTCCACTCGTAAATGCTGCACTCAAGTTCCTTAAGTTTTTCATCAAGAAACTCTGATCTTTCATTGCGGCCTAAAATGAGCTCCAGAAGGTTTTCACGTTTCTCCTCATTTTGTCGGATTGTCTCGCTTAAGAGCGACTCTGATTCCAGAAGGGCGGCCTCCTCAGAAGGATCGCTTCTAGACTCAAGTGAGGCCAGATCGAGCTCCCGGACAAATGTAAGAAAGGACGCTTCGAAGTGATCATACCTCCAGCGCGTCGTGAAACACCCGGCGCCTCTTCTTCCTCTATCGCAGACGAGATAAAGATGGTCTTTGGCTCTGTTACCTGAAGCGCGGATGCGCATCGGTGCTCCACAGTAAGCGCACGAAGCTACCTTGGAGAACAGATTGGTGACGTACTTGCCTTTCCGCCCACCACCCAGATTTCGGCGTTGGTGCAACAAGGCTTGGACTTGAAAAAACGTGGGGCTATCGACAGCGGCCGGGTAGTAACCAAGTACCGGCTCACCATCCGGCATGCGTTTGCCGCCTTCGAGCCTGTACGGCTGCATTTCTCCAATAACGGATCTGTTTTTCAGGATCCGATGCACATACGAATCATGCCAACCTGTAGAGGATCCAAAGGTTTCACAGCCAGTTGCGTTGAGCATCCGCGTTATCGCAAAACACCCAACGCCAGACTTACTAAGCTGAAAAATCCTCGATACTGTATCGGCTCTCTCAGGAATAAGCTCGAATCGTGCCCCATCGCTTGCCAGTCGCAGCCAAGCAGGAGCAACCGACGTTACAATCTATTTTTGCGCGTTGCTTCTTCTGCTTGCCCAAGACTGAGACACGCGAAAGCTTTTAGTCTTAGATTCTTCGTGAGCTCGGCTGAGTATCAGCATCGACATCATGAGCTGAAAGAGCTCCACCTTGCCCGTTTCGTAGACGAAGCGGTCTGCAAGAGTAACAATATTGATTCCGCTTTGCGAGATCCTCATGAACAGCGGCAGAGAGTCCATGATTCCTTGTCGGCTAATCCGGTCCAAAGACTCCACCAGAAGGTATGATCCCGGCTTGATCTCGCCACCATTCACGCATCGTAGAAAAGCGCCAAGAGCTCCGGTATCAGCATTTGCGCCCTTAAATGCCGAGATACCAATGTCCTCGAAACGGAAACCTACTTCAAGGTCCAGTCCATTCTCAGCAGCGTATCGAGTTGAGATCTCGCATTGCCTTCTGAGGCTGTCGCCTCGAAGCTGACGATCAGTGGACATACGCACGTAGGAATACGCCTTTGGAGCTTGTAGTGAAGGCTGTGAAATCATGACGAGACCCTAGTAAGCCGCGGAGTCGACCGCTGCGATGTAGATGGTGGCTTTAGACGGTTGTCTGTTCTGCACTTCGGACAAAAGCCACCTCATGTAGAGCTAACTTATTGGATTTGCAGGGTATTTTTAGGAGCCTATACGAGTTCTGATGCTATCCGCCTAGTCAGCAGTGTCGTTGGGAGCACCTAATTCCCAGAGTTCATCGATAACCAATTGTCCTTGGTCGGGTGCCGGGCATCCCAAGCTGTTCTTCGCTAGAAGGCCGTCGAAAATGGGATAGAACTCATCCTCACGGATCATCGGCTCAGATACGCACCTCGTCTTTCGACCTCTGCGCTCTCGATCTACTCCAGGCCAGTTAATCTGGATTCGAAGTCTCTCATGTCCAATTCCGTGCTGCAGCCAACAAAGAACGGCGAGGCCTTCATCCGGAAAACTATTCGTATTGTCTTCGGCGGCACTTCCGTCTTCACGCTTCGGAGCACAGTTATCATAGTTAAAGGAAACTACATCTTTGAACGGGTAACGGCTTATATCGCTAAGGCTCTTATCGATGGTTTTGTCTTGGAACAGCGACTTTGTCATGACCTGCAGCGGTAACTTCCACTGACCTGCGAAACGCCTGCAACCGACCTTCTTTCCTGTTAGCCAACGCTCGAAATCAGCACGCTCAACTCCGTTAAGATCAACTAAGACATGCATATGCAGGAGAACTGCGTACTTTAGACCTGGGAACTCCTGAGCGGAGAGCTCCTGATTCGACGCGATTTTCATTCTTGCTTTGTCGAGCAATCGACGCTTCTCATCGTTCGCTGACTGGCGAGCGGATGAGACCCTACTACGTGCTCGATTTCCTGGCTGGCGTTCCTGTGAGGCTAGCACGCGAAGGGTAGAAGATTTGCGTGCGTGCTGGTGTAAGCCTCCGACGGCGTGATGAAGATCGATCAACTCCAGCTCGAATTGCCCGATCAAAGAGATCCTCGGCAGTTCTCTTCCCAGGCGATACAGCTTACTCCGCTCACGCTTCATCACCTTCTCGATCGAACTCTTAAATTTCAATCTTTCTTTGAACCTTGTTTTCGTAATACCTGGGAACTCTCTAAAGACGCACTGCAATGCTCTCGCTAAAGGGTAAATCTCTCGCCGTTCAAATGGCTCAGCACCTTTTAGCTGATAAAGGTAAGCCCAGGTCCGATCCTTGTCCCGAGACGAAACAAAGCTTTCGGCCTCAAGGTCCGGCCGAACTCGGTTCCGCCCTTTGAACTGTTCCTTTGCAACCGAGATTTGTTCGTTGAGCTCAAACAGGCGTAGAGCATCCGCAATCATGTTCTCTCGGCTATAAAATCGACAGTCGCGCTTATCTAGTGCGAGCCAATCTATCACAAGCGTAAGACTAAGCTTGTGGCGTGCAACAATGCTAGAAACCACGCGAAGATTGTCAGCCTTCCAACGATCCAGATAGCGTCTTATGTCTCTGTGATCACGCCGGATCGTAGAAGCAGAAAAATCACCGCCAACATCAATTTGATCTGGATCAGGAAGAACGATTTCGTTCAAGATAGTGACGAACAACAGCTGGTCCCGCGCCACCTCCAGATCAGGACCGTATCTCCCTCTGAGTTGAGCTTGCGTGTCTTCAAGAAGCCGTGCTCCAAACCGCTTCCTGCAATGCGGGCACCAGTATGATTGGCAAGCATGCGCAAGTGTTTGACCACACTTTTCGATAGACTCTGCAATTGAGCTCAGATGTGTAAGATGAAAATCTTCCGCAAGTGAGCCGAGCTCAAGGCAGCGCTCTCGTAGCTGTTCAGCGCGCGGAGAGGCGCTGCCGTTGATTGTCTCCTCGCTGAGGAGGTGGTCTTCCGCTTTCTTCTCAGCTTCACGGAGTTCCAATGTGACAGGATCATGCTCGACCATTTTTCGCAGAGCTTCGATCGCCTTCTGTCGCCGCGATCGATTTCGCGTTCTAACCGAGTCCGCCCTATGAGTGGAATCAGATGCACCGAGCTCACATTTGCTTGCTGCGTGTCCGGACCGTGATAAGCTATCGTGCCTCCCGCTTGTGTCTGGAAGCCAAATTCCCGTTTGTAGAAATGCTTCCCAACACAGTTCGTCGAGCGCCTGATCGCCGGGTGTTTCGGGCTCGCCGCTCAACTTTGTTTCAGTTCTGGCTGCAACCTTCCCTGCAAGAGCCTCAAACTGCTCCTCGGTGTATGCTATTGTGCCACCTTGTAGAAAAGGGGCCGACAAAGAGGTTGTAGGGTCCTGGATTTTAGCAATTCCGACTTTAGGTGGGGCAGCTTCTTCCAGGCACTCGTGCGCTTCGCCCGACATAAAAGGCGCTATGAAAAGGCTGTTTATCGGCATCGATGCCACCGGGTCACTTGGTTTAGAAAAAACTTACAAAGAGTCCTTTTTAACTATGATATTCTTATATTGTCCTGGGCCAAGGATGGTTCCACAAACTTCAAAACCTGCACTGACGCTAGATTACCTTCAGTCGTCAGTCGGACTTGCTCTTCGCCGATGTATAATGCCCCGACAGATGCCATTGCAGGACAAGAGGTCGTTAATTGGCGATGGCATTCTTCAGGGTTATCTTCCAATATAATCAAGCCGCGAGCCTGCGTGTTGCTTGACCACTGCGCCTGAGACTCCGAAGCAGATTTGATAAAAATCGGTTCAATACCGTTTTTGATCAATAACTTTGCAAGATCTTTTACTCGAGGCCCCCGACCTGGAGAGACGAAAACCTTTGCTCCTGCGTGTTCGGTCAACTGCATCAATTTGAACACAAGATTGATTGTAACAAATTGCCTATTCATCTTAGTCTCCTTTAGTTGGGCGACTAAGATCTATACGAAACCGATTGCCCCATCAAATGTATTTAATTTGATGAAATAAATCCGAATATGCAGTTAGAATAACTATTGAATCTAACTATAAACACTAAATTCGGCATTGATGGAACAGGCGCATTGGCTTCCTGATATGATGCATGCTCCCACCCTTGCCGGGCAGGAGCACGATCAGCGACTACTCACACAAGGGGTACCGGCAAATTACCCTTTAGGACTTTGCGCGCTTCCTTCTGACACCGGGTGTAGTGGCCTGCATAGCTTCCTCCTCGTTTGTTCTGTTCTCGGCGAAGTTGTTAGAGAGCGAGGCCGGTTGGGCGAGGGCGGCAAGACGAGCAAGTGCGCTCGCCTCATCCAGCTCACCGCTTCGTATGGCGCCTGAGATTGCAGTAAGCTGTCTGCGGAGCTCATGGATCGCTGTTTCGCGCTCGAGGAGGAACTCTACCATGATGTCCAGCTCCTCGCTGTTCCCCTCCGCTAGCATCTCTAAAACCGCACGTATTTCACAAATCGCAAGCCCCTGAAGGCGAGCAAATCGAATGAAACGTAAGCGACAAACGTCGAGAGCTTCATAAAGACGATGACCCGTATCAGTGCGAGATGGCAACGGAATTAGGCTATTACGCTCATAATACCGGATTGTTGGAACCTTCACTCGAGCTTGCTGAGAAAGCTCGCCGATTCCAAATTTCATTAGGACCTCCTGTCAAACGATATCCCGACGCTAATTCCCTCATCTCCTTGAGAATACAACCTTTTGTTGCATGCAAGATATTCGGATCAATTCCGTTTCTTATCGTGTCTGACGAGATCAAAGGCGCATCGGTCATCGCCACGTTCTGACGCTTGGTAAGGTTCCTTAGTGAGGAGGCTCGAATCGCCGCCTGCATAGTACCCATCGATCTTCAGACTACACTCCTAGTTCAAGTAAGCGACGCCTTCTCCTAAAAACCAACGTTTAGAAGAGGTCTGCATCTGAACGGTGAAAATTGAGATTACGCGCAGTGTTGATGTCCTGAAATTCCCTCGCGAAACTAGGTCGCTTGCTTTCATCGCAAATGGGTGTTTCCGGAGGAATCGATGCTGATTGGGTATGGGCGGGTTTCCACTGCGGAGCAAAAAACCGAGCTTCAGTTTGACGCGCTCACAGCGGCGGGCTGCGAGAAGCTTTTTATCGAGAAGGCATCCTCCGCACACCTGGAGCGTCCCCAGCTAGAATTAGCTCTGGCATTTGCCCGAGCGGGCGATACCCTAGTGGTTTGGAAGCTCGATCGCATCGCTCGCTCGCTCCGTCAGCTGATCGACACTTTCGACACGCTCAATTCAAATGCGGTGGGGTTGCGGTCGTTGACAGAAGCAGTTGACACGGAAACCCCAGGGGGGAAGCTCATTTTCCATATATTCGGAGCGCTCGCTGAATTCGAACGCTCCCTTATCCGAGAGCGTACCAATGCGGGGCTGCTAGCAGCGAGAGCTCGAGGAAAAATCGGCGGTCGGCCGAAAGCGCTAACAGGTGAGGATATAATTTCGGCAAAAGCGCTTTTGCGAGACGGGAACCTCTCAGTTGTAGCAATAGCCCGAAGGCTCGGAGTCACGCCGTCAACCTTGTACCGATACCTGCCAGCAGCCCGGAGTTGCGCAAAACAGGAAAATATCCCGACAGAATTCTAATAGACCATTTGCGCTATTATAATGGATCCGATCCCTGAATACACAACGTGAGAAAATTAGGCATCTACAATACCGTGTTTTAGGCGGTCGAAAACACGTGGGCCATTCTGAACGGTAAGATCCGCTACTGCTCAATTCAAGGCATCGAAGACGCCAGTCAAGGACGACGCACGTAGAGATGGCGGATATACGAGGCGAGCTCACGGGTCGTCTATGTCTGCCGCTTAGGCAGAGCCCTTGTTCGAAGTGCTCGCCATCGAGCGATCCGACACAAGCCTGTGCAGCCCGGCAGGTCATTGGACGAGCAACCTATTCGAGGTTCAACTAGCGTTTTAGCCCGGAATGCATATAGTGGTCGCGAGGAATGAAAACCGCCTAAATGCGCCGCCGAATATCCACCTTCTCGGCATCGCGTATGGGTTCAGTGGTAACTGAGAGCGGCTCTAAGCGATGCCTTCAAAGACCAGTCATGCTTTCCTTGCAGAGAAGTGCGAGAGCTTTGTAGATTTTGGGCTGTGGCCACTAGTATCCGAAGTCGATCCTCATAGCTGGCTGAGCAATTTTGAGCCGAGCGAGTTGGATCATGCACTGGCTCTCCTAGACAGTTTCATGTTCTATCCTGAGCATCTAACGCGGCAGCTTTTTTCCGCAGCCTTTCAGAAACTCAGCTCTGGTTTACACATCCCTGGCGAGAGCTTCACAGCGACGAAACTGAAGTGGAATGCCTTTTGCCAAAACCTTGTTGTGACATACGTCACTGGCGAAGAACCCAATCCTACGGACAGCGGATATAAATTCGCTCGAATGACACGGCAACTCCTAGGTATCCCAGAGGAGGAGATTTTTCATCCTCAAGACGCAATACGTGAGTTGCACAGCAATCCATCAAAACACCTTTTGTTTGTAGATGACTTTGTAGGTTCAGGAAATCAATTCATCGATACCTGGAGACGGCGCTATAATCTCAATGGGAATTACGTCTCTTTCTCTTCTCTAATCCGAACGAATTCTACTACCGCCTATTATACTCCCGCAATTTGTACTGAGCGCGGAGAGAGAACCATCTATCAATACTGCGGCCGTTCAGTCATGCTTAGTTACGGCAACTTGATTCCACGTCGGAACAGCGCTGTCTGTATAGATTCAATCGTGTGGCCCAAATCAATGATCACCTCTGGACCCAAATTTATCGAGACTGTCAGTAGGCGTGCGGGAATTCCGGACGATCGGGGTGCGGTCGACGACTGGCGCGGCTTCCATGAGCTTGGACTCACAATCGCCTTCGCACACTCGACCCCCGATGCAACTCTTCCAATTTTTTATTGGGAGAAAAATGGTTGGCGACCATTAGTGAGAAGGAGCTAGCTGCTGTGTCAATGCCGTCCGAGACAATCGAGCGCCTCAGTGAGCTCTTTGGAAACTATAAGGCCGAGTATCTACAAGAAAAGATCTTCGATCTATTTACAAAACCTGCCTATTTTCCGGAACTGGAAACTGGACGACCTTGCGTATTGGTAGGGGGGAGAGGTACGGGAAAGACAACAGTCTTACGTTCTCTATCCTATGAAGGCCGTTATGCCTTGAACAAGGATACATCGGAAGATGTAAGCAGCTGGCCGTACTATGGCTTTTACATGCGCGTTGATACGAATCGAGTGACTGCGTTCAGCGGGCCGGATTTACCGGACAAAACATGGGCAAAGCTCTTCGCACATTACATGAACATGCTGCTCTGCTCGCAGGCTTTTCGCTTTTTGCGGTGGTATAAGGACCTTCTTCCAAGCAGTGAAAGTCTTAGCGCGGAAAGCTGTAGGCTTATCGCAGTCAGCCTAAGGCTAGAGTCGTGCCGCAACATCGACGAACTAATTTCGAGCTTAAATGGAGCGCGGATACAGTTCGAAGCCTACTTGAACAACTTAAATCCTGATTCCCTTCCTCCGTTATCGTTGCAAGGTGCGCCGATCGAATTGTTGGTTGAACAGCTAGGCGTAATCCCCCAGTTTGCAGGTAAGCGATTTTTCTTTCTCCTGGATGAGTACGAGAACTTTCTCGACTATCAGCAGGTTGTTGTTAACACTCTGATCAAACACTCAGGAGGTCCTCACACCTTCAAAGTAGGAGTTCGAGAGCTCGGTTGGCGGGCGCGTCATACCTCGAATGTAAACGAGCGTCTAACAAGTCCGGCGGATTATGCCCTCATTACGATCGCCGAAAAGCTTGACGACACTCGCTTTGAAAATTTTGCTTCTGAAATTTTGAACCAACGCATGAGTTATTTGGGCGTATCGTTGGGCGGGCAAGTTGCCAGCATCCAAGATATGTTACCTGGATTGAGCCCTGAGGAAGAAGCTGAGCTCCTGGGAGTTCAAGCGAAGAATAAAGATGAACTGTCAAGATTGGGTTTACGGGGAAAATCACTTCCCACGGAACTAAGTTCAATTCCTCCTCTCGAATTATATTACCTTCTATCTGGTTGTAGTAGCGCGATTGAATTGCACGAAAAGCTTGAATCTCGTGCAGATGATAGTCAAAAGTGGTCAGTTTCCTACAACAATTATAAGCACGCGCTTCTGTTTACAATCAAGGAAAAGAAATCCGGTCTTCGAAAGTATTATACCGGGTGGGAAACATTCGTTTCTCTATCGGGTCGCAACATTCGGTACTTGATAGAGCTCGTTGATCAAACATTGATCGCTCATGCGAACGAGAGTGTCGATCTGAGCACTTTGAACAAGCCGGTCAGTTATGAGACGCAGACTAGATCTGCGTCGAATGTGGGCAGGAAAAACGTTTCCGAACTGGAAGGCCTTTCAGTTCGTGGTGCGCAGCTTGCAAAGCTTGTCCTTGGGTTCGGACGTGTCTTCCAGGTCATGGCTCAGGATGCAATCAATCACACACCAGAAGCTAATCAGTTCCATTTTCCAGGCTCCGGCGAAATTCCGGAGGAAGTTGTCGAGATCCTCCAGGCGGGAGTGATGCATCTCGCACTGGTGCGATCGACTGGAAACAAACTTCTTCGTGACGAAATCAAGGAATACGATTACTCTCTTCATCCAATATTTGCGCCATTCTTTGTTTTCAGCCATCGAAAAAAGCGCAAGATACTTGTGACGCCGCATCAAATATCTGCCTTAATTACAAAGCCTACGATTGCGATTAGAGATATTTTGGCTAAACAACACCGTTCAGATGATTCCCCGGTGCCAGATCAACTTGCGCTTTTCGGCGGGTACTATGAATCAAATTCCTAATCGTCCGCTGTTTACGCAGCTAATCCGGGATACAAGCTCGTTCCGGCCGCCACCTGGTTCCACGTATATATACGGCCGCTTTGAGGAACGGACTTCGCTTGTAGAAACCTGGTCGACCCAGGCAAGTGGAGTTAGATTTATTGAACTCGAAGAACTAGCAACTCCTATCGTACGGCCGGTGACGGGAGGGTATCCGGAGTTCTCGCTTCGCCAGCAAACTAAAGTTGAAGGATTTTTGAAATCTATTGGTACGGTGGATCTTTATCTTGATATAACGGGCCTCAGTTTTCATGTGTGGGCGCCGCTAATCAAGGTAGCTGTTAATCTCAGCTTCAATCTGAAGGTTGTGTACATAGAACCTGCAGATTATTCTTACAGCCTCAACCCTATGCGCGGAGAAATCTTCGATCTAAGCGAAAGAACCCTCGGCATAGCGCCAGTGCCGCTTTTTGCGAGTTTGTCGGACCCCGAGGATCAAACGGTGTGTTTTATCCCTCTGCTAGGTTTTGAAGGAGCGCGTCTGGCATACATGATCGAGCAGGTGGATCCGCCTGGAAGTAAGATCATACCGATCATAGGTGTACCTGGCTTCCGGGTTGAATATCCGTTCAACACTTACCACGGTAATGAGCCTGCTCTAAGCAATACGCGGGCGTGGCAGAAAGTTCGTTTCGCTACCGCAAACTGTCCTTTCAGTGCCTTCTATGCGCTGACTGACGTCATTGAAACTTACGAGAGTGCTTACATCAAAGTCGCTCCTATTGGTACTCGTCCGCATGCGCTAGGAGCGCTGCTGAAATGTCTAGCTAGTCATCGACCAATTGAAATCGTTTACGACCATCCAAAGCGGCATAGATCAAGCTCGTCTGGATCAATGAATTGTCTAGTATATCATGTTGCTGATTTCTTGAACAGCAATCCTATGCGTTAAAGGTCTGTGACGTGAACGACCGACACTATACACCCGCGTATATCGCGGAATTTGTTACCAACATTATTTCAGGTGAAGCGCCGGAGTTGGTGGCCGATTTTGCTTGTGGGGAAGGGGCGCTTCTAAGAGCAGCTTCGATTCGCTGGCCGCATGCGAAGCTGATCGCTACCGACTTAGATGAAGCTGCCGTTGCGTGTCTTCGTGGTGAACTTAGGGTGCACTATGCAGCTTCTCTCGATTTTCTAAACCCACCTGAATCGTATATTGATATGCAGCTTTCAGAGTTTGAAGGCTCAATCTCGCTGATCTTGCTAAACCCTCCATTTTCTTGTAAAGGAAGGTCATCGCACCAGACGTCGTGGAATGGAATTAACTACAGATCAAGTAAAGCTTTGGCTTTTGTCTTACGGAGTCTCATTTATTTAAAACCAGGCGGGCAAGTCATTGCGCTTCTTCCTTTATCATGCCTGTCGAGCCAGAAAGACGCTCATGTTCTGGAGTCTTTATCCTGTCAATTTGAAATAGAGGTGATCGATCAGCTGCAAGCTTCAGCGTTCAAGGACTGCAATGTACGTGTTGCCGTTGTCCGCTTCACAAGTCGTACTGTTGCGGCGGCAGGTGTTGCATCAACTGAACCCCCGTCGATGCTGACTAATCTATCTCCGCTATTCGTGACATTAGTTAGAGGTTCCTACTCGAATCCCCCAAAAAAGATCTTAACTTCTGGGCGCTATCCATTGATCCATAGCACCGATTTGAAAAGACACTCTGTTACATCGGCTCGAACAGTGAATTCACGTCGGTCTACAATATCCTCTCCAGCCGTTCTCATCCCACGCGTTGGTAGATTTAGGCTCGACAAGATATGCGAGTACAATTTATCAACTACATCGGTCCTTACAGATTGCGTGATAGCGATAATACCAGCCTCGAACTCGGAATTGATTGATCTAATAGGACGGATGAAAGATCGGTACGTCGATCTTGATGAGGCTTACAGCGGAACCTGTGCTCCGTATATTACGCTCTCTCGGCTCCAGCGGTTTCTAGCCCGAATAGCTGTTTGTGCGGTGGTGCCCGAGCGGAGTCGTGATAAGATACGGCTTGAAGTTGATACGATTGCAGGACGCTCATCACTCGAGCAGAAATGTGCCGCATAGCATTTTTGTTGGCTGGCTGGTGGGCCGTTGCAGATCTAGTTTCTGGGAGTTCTGAACGTGCCGCTTACCGACGATGAGCTGGGGCATATTGCGCAAGCGCGTGAAGGTTCTCAAAGCACCCGCCGTGCGACCGTAGCTGCCCTGGAAGAAGTTCTTTTTGAACCCTTTCCATTGCTCGACCACGGCTTTCTTCGCGTTATCGACTATATGGGGGACGATGGAGCTGTCGTTCAGGCTGCACGTGTATCATATGGTCGTGGTACCAGGAAGGTTTCTGAGGATCGGAATCTTATTCGGTACCTCATGAGTCACTATCATAGTACTCCATTCGAAATGGCGTCGATAAAGCTCCATGTAAAGCTTCCAATATTTGTTGCGCGACAATGGATTCGCCATAGGACTGCGAGCGTTAACGAGTACTCTGCTCGTTATTCGGTTTTAGATCGAGAGTTTTATATGCCTGATGCTGAGCATTTGGCAGCTCAGTCGGCAACAAATAGACAGGGTCGGCATGGACGCGTTGGACCGTCAGAAGCTGCTAAGATTCTCGAGCTTCTTAGAGAGGATGCGGATCGAAACTACGACCACTATCTTTGGATGCTCAACGAAAATGCCGATGGAAATCAGGTAGATCAAGAGCGTACGGGTATTGCTCGTGAGCTCGCTCGGATGAATCTTACCCTAAATTCCTACACTCAATGGTATTGGAAGACTGATCTCCATAATCTTTTAAATTTTCTGAGACTAAGAGCTGACAGTCACGCGCAGTACGAAATAAGGGTTTATGCCGAGGTTCTACTAAACATTTTGAAGTTGTGGGTTCCTGAAACGTATTCGGCATTTATCGAATACCGACTCAATTCTGTTAGCCTCTCCTCAAGCGCGATCGGTGTGCTGAGGAAGAAAATTGCCGGCGTTGACATTACACAAGTGGATAGTGGTTTGTCGTCTAGGGAGTGGAACGATCTCGTGTCTCGTTTCGGTCTGTAACATTGCATACACTCCAATCCTGACATCTTTGGTTCCGGTCGAAGGGATTTCGGGCGGTCTCCTCCTCTGATGCCTTCCACTACGTTCCCGGATTAATCGCGAACGAGTTGTAGGTCTCCAGGGCGCCGTCGAAGAACACCTGCCGCAGGCGGGCATCGGAGGCCTCGTCGCGGAACACGCCGGAGCCCGAGAGGGCGGCGCGGCGCACCCCCGCCCCGGCCAGGAGCTCGCGCCAGCGCCCGGCGGAATCGGCGTTCGTGACGTCCACCGTTTCGGTGTTGAAGGCGATCTGTCGGGCGCGCAGGCCCGCCACCGCGAGAAAGCCGCTGCCGGAGGCGATGCGGATGAGCAGGTCCTTGCCGCGTTGGGCTGCCATGGTGGGCTCCGAGGGTTCTGGGGAATCAGGCAGGCAGGCGCTCGGTGATCGCGCCGAGGTTCAGGACGGCGCGGGTCTCGCCGCTCGCCGGATCGCGGCGCACCGCGATGGAGGCGAGGTCGAGGCGGACCAGGGCGTGGCCGGCGAGGCTGAGCGGCGCGTCGTGCAGGAGATCGGCGATGCGCTCGGCGACGTCGACTGCGCTGCGGGTGGAGCCGGGCCGGGCGAACACCGTCAGGCCGAGGACGTGCCGGTGGCGCCGGGCGCCGTCGACGGATTCGTCACGGATCTCGGCATCGCCGAACAGGGCGTAGACCGGGCCCGCCCCGCGCGGGGGCTCCTCCGTGAGGCGGAAGGCCCCGCCCATCAGGCGCGCCAGGACCGCGTCGGTGGCGAGATAGGCCAGGATGGCGGCGCGCAGCGCCAGGAGCGGGCTGGTGGGGGAGGGGGGCAGGCTCATGCGGCACCGGCCTCGCCGACGAGTTCCTCGACCTGGCAGACCAGCTCGCGCCGGCGCCCGTCCGGGTCGCCCGCGCTGCGGATGGCGAAGCGGCGCGGGCCGCTCGCCAGCCGCATCGCGGGGGTGATCTTGGCCGGCGTGATCTCGGGCCCGAAGCGGAACCGGACCCGGTGGGTGGCCACCAACTCGGCGCGTCCGAGGCGGGTGCCCTCGACGGAGCGGAGGGGCTCGATGGCGCCCCATAGGAGCGGGCCGGCCTCGAACCGGCGCACCACGCCGCCGAACCCGTCTGGCGTCTCCAGCGGGCGTTCGAGCACGAAGCGGCGCCGCCGCGCGCCGATGGTCACCCGGATGGGAGGTTGGGACATGGCGATGACCTTCCGAGAGGACGGGCGCTAGAGGCGCAGCCGGCGCAGGGGCGCAACGAGGTCCGCGACATCGGGCGGGGGCGAGCCGTCGCCCGCGCCGTCGCCCCGATGCTCGAAGGCGTGGGCGACCAGGAGCCGGATCGCCTGGGCGAGCGGAGGCGGCAGCGGCGGCCCGGCCCCGCCGTAGCCGGCATCGACCTCGATCAGGGCGGCGCGCCGGTCGAGGGCCGGCACGGCCGGATCGATGACGAGGCCCGGTGCCTCGACGGGGTCCGGCCCCAGCCGCACGAGCCCGGGGGCGAGGTCGGTGACGGTGCCGGCGGCGTCGACGAGGCCCGCCCGCGCCACCGCCACCAGGGGGCTGAGCGGCAGCGGCATCCGGCCGTCCGCCGGCCAGGCGGTGAGCATCAGCCGGTAGCGCCCGGGCACCAGGATGCGGCGGGCGGCGGCTTCCACCTGGGCCCGGGCGGCCGCGATCAGGCGCTCCACCAGGGCGTCCTCGGCTCCGCCGTCGTCGGGGTCGAGGCGCAGGAATCCGCGCATCTCCGCCAGACTCACCGGCTCGACGATGGCGGCCTCGACGCGTATCGGGTTCATCGTCGTCTCCGTATGGGGGCGTTGTCAGGAAGGGATCGCGATGGCGCGCGGAACGGCTCCGCTCTCCGGCCGGCTGCTGCCGCCTGTTGCGGGTCTGATGTGCCTGCTCGGGCTCGCCCCGGCGGGGGCGGTGGTGGGCGGGCGCCCGGCGCCCGAGGCGGCGGCCTCGGCCGTGATGGTGCTGTCGTCCAACGGCGGCGTCTGCACAGGCATCGTGGTGGCGCCCGACGCGGTCCTCACCGCCGGCCACTGCGTCGCGGCCCGGGCCGAGCACCGGGTGCACTACAAGGACGCGGCCGGCGCGCCGGTGCTGGCCGAGATCGCCGCCCGCGCGCTCCACCCCGGCTACGACGCCGGCGCGGTGGCCGGGCGACGCCGCTCCATCGACCTCGCCCTGGTGCGCTTGGCCGCCCCCCTGCCGGCCCGCTTCGTGCCCGCCACGGTGAGCGGGGCGATGCCTCGGGCCGGCGAGCGCCTCACCCTGTCGGGCTACGGCGTCGCTGCGCCGGAGGACGCGCGCAGCACCGGCACCTATCGCAGCGTCGAACTCGGCGTGGTCGAACCCCACGGCCCGAGCCGCATCCTGGTCTGGCTCGGAGCCGGCCCCGGCGGGGCCAGCGCCTGCCACGGCGATTCCGGCGGTCCGATCGGCGCGAGCGCATCGGTGCTGGCGGTCTCGGCCTGGGTCGCGGGCCAGGCTTCAGCGAGCGGGAAGGCCTGCGGCGGCGTCTCGCAGGGCATCCTGCTGGGGCCGCAGCGGGCCTGGATCGACCGCACCCTGGCCGGCTGGCAGGCCGCCGCCCGCTGGGCGGAGCCCTGAGGGCGAGGCCGGAGCGCGCGGCACGGAACCAGAGCTTGGCCGAACCATTGCCTTCGGATACGGTTCAACGGTTCTCGTCCAGGACATCGCCGGACGCGGGAGAGACACGATGTTGCCGACCGCGCCGCGAACGGCTGCCCCTGTGAGAGCCCTCCGGTCCCGGCTCGCCGCGACCCTGGGGTTTCTCTGCGCGCTGACGCCGCTGCCGGCCCTGGCCGTGATCAACGGCGAGGTCTCGCGCGACCCGAACGGCCTGCGCGCCTCGGTGGTGCGCATCGAGAGCACCCAGGGCGAGATCTGCTCGGGCACCCTCATCGCCCGGGACCTCGTGCTCACGGCCGCCCATTGCGTGATGCACCAGGCCGGCTACAGCGTCGTGGTGGTGGACCGGGCGTTCCGCTCGCGCCGCATCAACGCGATCGCCGCCGCCATGCATCCCGATTTCGTGCCCGGCACCACGCCGGAGGACCAGCCGGGGATCGACCTCGCGCTGATCAAGCTCGCCGAGCCCCTCGGCGGTGATTTCCAGCCCCTCGACCCGCGCGGCGGCGCCATCAACACCGGCGACGCCGTCGACATCGCGGGCTTCGGCGTGGTCGCGGAGAACCGGCGCAACACCGCCCGCACCCTGCGCCAGGCCCACCTCGTCTCCATCGGATCGCTCCAGGTCGCCAACCGGGTCACGGTGGTGACGGACCGGCGCCGCATGGCCGAGACGGCGGGCGCCGGCGCGTGCCTCGGCGATTCCGGCGGCCCGATCCTGCGCGGCGGCCCCGGCGGCTACCAGATCGTCGGCGTGGTCAGCTGGTCGAGCGGCGCCATGCGCCAGGACCGCAAGGCCCGCACCGCCTGCGGCGGCTTCACCGCCGTGACGCCCACGAGCGAGCATACCGGCTGGATCAGCCAACGCGCAGCCGAGTTCGCCCGGATGCCCTCGGGCGCGGCCATCGGCGCGACCCGGTCGGACTGGATGGCCCGGCCGGGACGGCGATGAGGGGACGTCCCTGAGGGGCCGGACGGACCATCGGAAACCTGGGCGTCGAACGCCGATAATCACAGCCGTCCGATGCCTCCGGGGGCCCTCCGGGGGCCCTCCGGGCTTGAGGGCCCGGAGGGTGTGGTTCACGCCGCGAACGACAGCAGCTTGATCGCGTCGAAGTCCTGCACGCCGCCGCCGACGCGCTTGGTGGTGTAGAACAGCACGTAGGGTTTGGCGGAGTAGGGGTCGCGCAGGACGCGCAGGCCGGCGCGGTCCACCACGAGGTAGCCGCGGCGGAAGTCGCCGAAGGCCACCGAGAGGCTGCCAGCAGCTGCATCCGGCATTGCCTCGGCCTCCGCGATGGGGAAGCCCAGCAGGGTGGCGGCGCGGTCGGCGGCCAGCGGCGGCTGCCACAGGTAGTTGCCCTCCGCGTCCTTGAACTTGCGGATCGTGCTCTGCAGGCGCCGGTTCATCACGAAGCTGGCGTTCTGGCGGTAGCCGGCGCGCAAGCCGTAGACGAGGTCGAACAGCACGTCGGCCGGGTTCGCGGTGGGGAAGGCGCCGGCCGTCCCCGTCGCGATCGTGCCGAGCTTGCCCGGAACCCAGGCGGAATTCGCCACCGTGTCGTAGCTCAGGAAGCCGCGCGGGCGGCTGACCCCGTTACCGGTGACGAAGGCGGTGCTCTCCTGCTCGGCGAAGGCGGTCTCGACCTCGTCGGCGAGCCAGGAATCGATGTCGACGATGGCGTCGTCGAGCAGCGTCTGGGTCGCGGCCGGCATGGCGTAGAGCTCCATCGCGGGGAAGCTCAGCTCGGACAGCGCCGGCGCGTCGGTCTGCGGCCGGGGCGCCGCCTCGGCGACCCAGCCCGAGACCGCGTCGCGCACCGAGACGGCGCGCTTGTACTGTCCGCCCGAGATGACCCGCACGGTGGCGAGCGCCCGGATCGGGGACAGGTTGGAAAGCCGCTTCAGCACCGTGCGCTCGACCTCGGCCGGCACGAGGTAGCCGCCGTCCGGGCCGGAGCCGGCCGAGAGGGCCTTTTCCTCCAGGCGCTTGAGGCCGCCGCTCTCGCCGGCCCGGACGTAGAGGTCGAAGGCCGCCTTGTGCTCGGCGGCCGCCCCGTCGCGCGGAGCCGGCGCGCCGGCGCCCAGGGGCGGGCGCTGCCCGTCGAGGGTGAGGCGGTCGAGGCGGGTGCGCGCCGTGTCGAGGGCGGCGTCGATGCGGGCGAGCTTCTCGTCGGTGAGGACGTCGCCGGGGGCGCGGCCTTCGATGGCGGCGAGCCGCGCGTCGTTGGTCTCCTTGAAGGCCTCGAAGGCGCGGGAGAGTTCGGCCATGGCGCCGCTCACCGCCGGGTCGTGCGGTGCGTGCCCGGCGGACTTATCCTCCAGGAGCGGCAGGGCACTCTTCGCCTCGGGCGCACGGAGCGCGGCGGCGTGGGTCTCGAAGGGGACCTGAACGAACGGGATCTGAACGGTCATGCGAACCTCGCGGAGGGGGCGGGGAGGATGGCGGCGGGCCGGGACCCGGGCCGGGTGGAGGGGGGAGCCGGGCGCCGGGGCGGCGCCATGCGGCGGGCAAGGGCGTGGAGGTCCTGCGCCAGGGAGGTGCGGTCCGGGGCTGCGATCCGCGCGCCGGTCTGGAGCGGGAACGTCACGAGAGAGATCTCCCACAGGTCGATCGCCTCCAGCCGGCGCAGGCCGCCACGCTGGGGCTGCGCGCGCACCGTGCGGAACCCGATGGAGAGCCCATCGAGGCTGCCCTCCCGGAGGAGGGCGTCGAGTTCGCGGGCCCGCTGGACGGCGAGGTTGAGCTGGCCCGCCACGCGCAGGCCGCGGGAATCCTCCCGCAGGCTGAGCCAGCGCCCTACCGGCTCGGCCGGATCGTGCTGCCAGAGCATGCGTATGCCGGCGGCGCCCCGCGCCGCGAGGCTCGCCGCGAAGGCGCCCGGCGCCACCACGTCGCGCCCGAGATCGGGCACGCCGAACAGGCTGGCATAGCCGGTGAAATGGCCGTCCATGGGTGACTCCGCTGACAAGGTCCGGTGACAGTTGGCCAGGGGTGGGATATCCTCGCGGCATCGAGGGATATTCGCAGGTGCCGATGCCGCTCTACATCAAGGACGACCGCACGGCGGCGCTGGTCGCGCGTCTCGCCGAGGCGGCCGGGGTGACGAAATCGGAGGCGGTCCACCGGGCCGTCTCGGCGGAGCTCGCCCGGATCGCTCCCGTCGTGCCGCTGCGCGAGCGGTTCGCCGCCCTGCGCGCCCGCCATCCGCTGCCGGCCCCGACGGGCGAGGCGGCCGACAAAGCGTTCTTCGACGAACTGAGCGGCGCGTGACGATCTTCGTCGACGCCTCCGCCCTGATCGCCATCATCACCGGCGAACCGGAGGCCGATGCCCTGAGCGACAGGCTGGAGGCCGACGCGGATCGCCTGTGCTCCACCCTCTCGGTCTGGGAGACGGTGGCCGGTCTCGTTCGCAGCTACGCCTTCACGGTGGAGGCGGCCCGGGCGCAGGTGCGCCTCTACCTCGATGCCGGCGCCATCCGCTTCGTGCCCCTCGGGGAGGCCGAGTCCGACCTCGCCATCGCGGCCTATGACCGCTTCGGCAAGGGCCGGCACCCGGCCGCCCTGAACATGGGCGATTGCCACGCCTATGCCTGCGCGCGGGCCCACGGCGCGGCCCTCCTCTACAAGGGCGACGACTTCGCGCGGACCGATCTCGCTCACCCGCCCGGCATCGGCCCGTAGCCCACCGCCGCGCGCTTCTCCGCCTCGGTGAGGAAATCCGCCGCCTGCACGCGGCGCCACAGGCTCTCGCGCTCGGGGGGCGAGGGCCTCGATGGCGTCGAGGTCGGGTTCCAGGCGGGCCGGGCCGAAGGCGGGTTCCAGCCAGTGGGCCAGGGCTTCCGCCGTGCGGCGCACGAGCGGGATCACGGTCTGCCGGTAGAAGGCGCGGTTGGCCTCGGCGTAGTTGGCGTGGGTGTTGTCGCCGGGCAGGCCGAGCAGCAGGGGCGGTACCCCGAAGGCGAGCGCGATCTCGCGGGCGGCCCCGCTCTTGGCCTCCACGAAATCCATGTCCTTGGGCGAGAGGGCGAGGGGCTTCCAGTCGAGGCCGCCCTCCAGCAGCAGCGGGCGCCCGGCATTGCCGGCGCCCTGGTAATTGGCCTCCAGCTCGCTCTTGAGGCGGGTGAACTGCGCGTCGCTCAGGGTCGAGCCGCTCTGGGTCGCGAAGACCAGGGCGCCGGAGGGGCGCGCCGCGTTGTCGAGGAGCGCCTTGTTCCAGGCACCCGCCGCGTTGTGGATGTCGAGGGCCACCGCCGCCGCCTCCATCGGCGAGAGGCCGTAATGGTCGTCGGTGGGGTGGAACAGGGTCAGATGCAGGATCGGGGGCACGCCCTCGCCGCCCTGGTCGAAGCGCAGGGTCCTGCCGCCAACCACGTATTCGTAGGCTGACGGCCAGCCGTCGGGGCCGGGCACCACCCGCATCCGGTCGGGGCGGAGCGCATGGAGTTCGCGCGGGCTCCCGTCGAGGTTTGTAGCCTGGAGGTAGGCGTTGCCCGAGACCATCAGGTGCCCGTAGAGCGATTCGAGGAGCGCCGCCCCGCCCTGGCGCGGGTTCGGGCGGGCGAGTAGCGCCTCCAGCGGATGCGGTTCGGCGGTGCCTTCCCCCACCAGCCCGACCGGCAGGGCGGCGGCGGCCTCGGCCACCAGCCGCACGGCGCGGTGGACGATGGCGTTGCGCTGGAAGCCCTCGCGGGCGAGCGCCCCGATGTCGCGCGGGGTCCACGAGGCCCGGCCCTCCCCGTAGAAGGCGACGCCGATGCCGGCCTGCGGGGCCGCCTTGGTGTCGGGGGGCGCGGCACGGCGCACGAGCCGGGAGAGGAGGTTCGCCATCGGGGCCTCGCTGGGTCGGATCGTTCGGGGGTCGGGGACGCCTACAGGCGCCGGATGCGCGGCTCGGAGCCGCCGCGCAGCAGGAGGTGCGTCAGCGCCCAGACCAGGGCGTCGAGGCGGTCTGGCGAGGCGCCGGTGGAGAGGCCGTCCGGGCCGAAGTCGCAGAGCTCGTCCTCGAGGGCCGGCAGGGCGCCGACATGGTGGACGCGCCCCTGCGCGTAGAGCACCGAGACCGGCTCCGCCCGCAGGTACTTTCCGCGCGTGGCCCGCACCGGGGTCACGGGCACGGCGGCGTCGACCTGATGCAGGACGGCGGTCGCCATCTCGCCGCCCTGGTTGACCTCGACCACGAGGGCGTCGGCGCAGAGGCGGTGGTAGAGCGCGAGCGCGGCCGAGGCCCAGGCCTCGGGGGTGGCCCGGGCCAGTGTGGCGTCGGCCAGCACGTAGGCGTGGCCGGCGCCGTCGAGGCCGGCCGCGACGATCCCGCAGGCATCCGCCCCGGCCTTCGAGGAGGCCGGCGGGTCCACCGCCACGACGATGCGGCGCAAGGCCTCCGGCGCCGCCGGGACGCGGGCCGCTTCGAGGCGGTCGCGGGTCCAGAGGGCGTCGTCCCGGTCCGCGATCATCTCGCCGTCGAGTTCCTGGCGCCCCAGGCGGGTGCCGGCATAGCGCCCCACCACCGCCTCCAGGAAGGTCGGGGCGAGGTTGGCGGCGTTGTCGGCGGTGCGCGCCCGGCTGACCACGGTCAGCGGGTCCGCCAGGATCCGCCGCAGGAGCGGGATCGGCCGGGGCGTGGTGGTGACGAGGCCGCGCGGATGCGCGCCCAGGCGCAGGCCGAACTGGATCATGTCGTAGGCGGCTTCCGCGTAGCGCCACTTGGCGATCTCGTCCGACCAGGCCGCCCCGAATTGCGGCCCGCGCAGGGAATCCGGCTCCTCGGCCGAGAAGGCGAGGCCGACCGCGCCGTTGTCCCATTCGAGACGCCGGCGCGAGGGCGACCAGCGGGGCCGGCGCCCGGCCAGGCCCAGAAGCCCGGAGGGGCCGTCCACCATCACGTCGCGCACGTCCGCGAAGGGTCTCGCCGATCAGCGCGATGCGGCCGACCGGCCGGGCCGTGAAGGCCGGGTCGCCCAGCGCCAGGGCGCGGACCCACTCGGCCCCCGTGCGGGTCTTGCCGGCGCCGCGCCCGCCGATCACCGCCCAGGTGGTCCAGCCCCCCAGGGCGGGGCAGGGCGGAAGCTGGTCGGCCCGGGCCGCCAGGAGCCAGTCAGCCGCGAGCGCCCGGATCAGGTGCGGCGGCAGGCTCGCCAGCAGGGCCGGCATCCGCCCGCTCGCCGCCGAGCGCCTCAGCGCGGCGCGCGATCTCCGCGCGCAGGGCGGGCAGGTCGTGGCCGGCGTCGCCGGATGCGTGACCGGACTCGTCACCGGATCCTTCGCCATCGCGCGCATCCTTCCCCGAATCCGTCCTCACCGGACCAATTCCGGCCGACACGACCGGCGCCGCGTCCCGGTCCGTCTCGTCGAGGAGCCGCTTGAGGCCGCCGAGGTCACGCAGCACCCGGGCGCTGTCGAAGCGCTTGAGATCGGCGTTCTTGAGATCGGCGTTCTTGTGATCATCGTCGGCCTCGGCGTTCAGGGCCGCGTCGAAACGCAGGATCTGGCGGGCGATGTGGGCGCGCAAAGCCGCCCGCAGGCGCCCAGGGTCGGTCTCGGGTCCGACGGCGTCCGCCACCACGCCGGGTCGGCGCCCCTCCAGGCCGCAGGCCGCGAACAGCGCCTCGGCCC
>NZ_BPQL01000094.1 GCF_022179225.1 Methylobacterium goesingense | reverse complement strand
GTGTTCATGGCACAATCCACTTGGGTTTGCGCGGTCTCCGTCAGATGGCGGTTGGCCGTGACTTGTTGGGCGACCCTGATGTAGGCCTGCCTCGACCGGAACGACGTGCCGTTTGGCACGCTCATCGGACCGATTGTTCGCGCCCAGGAGCACACCGCCATGATCCGTCCCCGCACGACGGTGCCGGCTTCCGCCGCGCCCTCCACACCCGCGCGCCCTCCAGCCGAGCCGATCTCTCCCGACCCGTCCTGGCAGGAGGTCGTTGGACCGGTGGCGGAGGCCTTGCTAAGCCTCGTCGCGGCCGTCGAGAGCCAGCCAACCGCTGGCCCGGCCGTGAAGGCCTTCCAGGCCGCCATCCGGCGCAAGGGCGAGGAAGCCTCGGCGGCGGGCGGGCGCGAGGCCATGGAGGCCGCCCTACGGATCGTTGCCGAGGCGGCCCCCGACCGTGCCGAGCGGCGGGACAGCATCGTCGACAAGGCCTGGGCCGGTCTACCGGACTGGCGGAGCTGAGGCGCAGGGCCCCGATCGTTCCCCGCCTCGGCGCCCCGCATTATGATCGCGAGTGCGGATCGGCCCGTCCGATCGCCGGGACGGGGTTCGGAAGTCTGGCTCCGCATGAGGAACCGGACGGGCGCTGCGCATCGTTGCGCGGGTCCTGCAGCCCCGAAAGCTGGCCGTGATCGTCCTGGCGTCGGGCCGGGACTGGCCCGTTCGGCAGCCTTCCGACTGGTTCCGGCGGCGAACACCACCCCGTGCACGAACTAGTCCTTCGGCCGGGATCCCATCCCCGGGACGGTCAATGTCTGCGAGGTGGCGGGTACCGCCACGGCGGGTGGCACAGGGATGGGTGGAACGACGCCCGGTGGAGCCGGCACTGGCGGTAGGGGCATAGGGACGGGCACGACATCCGGCGGCACCACGGGCCCGGTCTCAACCGGCCCCTCCCCCGTCACGGTCGCGTCGAGCGGGGCCTAGAAGAAGATCGGCGCCGAGTCGAGCAGGATCGCCACCGTCGCTGACGGCACGACGGTCGCGGTCAACCAGAACGACGGCAAGGTCTGGCTCTATCAGGTCGATGGCGCCTGGCGGAATCTGCCCAGCCAGATGAATGACGTGGCCGTGGTCAAGGCCAATAGCATCTACAGCATCGGCCTCGACGATGTGGTTTACCGCTTCGACGGCATGTAGTGGACTGCGATCCCCAGTGCCAACAACGTCACCATCGCGGCCTCCGCCGACGGCACCGTGGTGGTGGTCAACCGCAACGGGGAGATCTGAGCGAAGGCCACGGACGACGCACAGGGCAACTGGCGCCCCCTTATGGGCACCGCCCACAAGGGGGTGGCGATGAACGGCCGAAGCTTCTGGGCGATCGGCCTCGACAGCAACATCTACCGCAGCGCCGGCGTCGGCGCCTGGGTTTATGTGGGCCGCAATGCCCAGGATCTGGCGGCCTCGTCGGATGGCGGCGTCGTCACGGTGAACCGGACCACTAAGGCGATCTGGCGCAAGTTCAGCGACAACACCGTCGAGGCCTGAAACCGGATGCCCACCGCCAACGCCAACGCCGTGGCGGCCCCGAATGCCCAGTGGCTCCTCAACATCGGGCTGGACGGCAAGATCTACCGCTACTGACGTGTGGACCGGCGACGCGCCTCGCCGGGTGCACGCGGCTTGAACGACAGGACTGGCCGGACCGTATTCAGCCGGTCCTGCCCGTCCGGACGTTCTTGCAGGCTGACATCTTCTTGCGTGTCGGCCCCCCTGTGTGTGATCCGCCGTGGAGCCGGGTGCGGCGCGGGGCGGATCGGGAGGACGGGGTGGAGGCTTACATCCTCGCGGCGGCGCTGCCCGTGCTGCTCGCCCTGCCGCTGACCGTCCCGATCGCCCTCGTCGACCTGCGTCGCCGCATCATTCCGAACGCCCTGAACGGTGCGCTCTTCGCCCTCGGCATCGCCGTCGTTGCCGCGCAAAACCTGGCCCGGTCAGATCCTGCGGGGGCAGCCGGCTCCGTGGGCCTGGCCCTCGCCGAGGCCGCCCTCTCATACGGGCTGTTCGCGGGCCTGCGCGCTGGCTACGGGCACTTGCGCGGCCGCACCGGCTTCGGGCTCGGTGACGTCAAGCTCGTTGCAGCCGCGATCCCGTGGATCGGCCTCGCGCAGCTGCCCCTGATGATCCTCATCGCCAGCACGTCCGCGCTCCTCGCCGTCGTGATCCTGCGCCTGTCGGGGCGCCGGATCGGTGCGGACACGCGGCTGCCTTTCGGCCCATTCCTCGTCCTCGGCCTGCACGGGGCTCAGCTTCTGCGTCCGGATCTCTAGGCCGGCATCCGCATAATCGAGGTGGAAGCGGGGTCAGTCCGGGCTGAGCCCGACTACAATGCGGGCGCAGCCGGGATGCGCGCTCCCGGCCTTGCGTCGGTCCGACGGCGTAACTCCGCCGTAGTGCGGTCGCGGCGGAGTTCAAGAATGTTGCGAACAGCCAAGCTTTGTTATCCGCAGCTAAATCAATGCGGGAGCGGATGGGAATGGCGGTAGGGCATGAGGCAGGCTGGGACACGACTTGCCCGGAGACGACTTGGACGCCGTCGAAGGCGGCGCGGCAACGGCGGCTCTGGCGCAGCTACGACATTAGCCTTCGGTCGAGCGGCGTTGAGCACGGGCGCCCCGCCCTGGTCGGAAGCTCCGGGCATGCGCTTCAGCTTCCGCCACGCTGGCTCACCGCCCGCGAGCTGATCGGCATGGCGCGCGCCGCGCGCAGCAAGGCCCAGGACTGATCCGGTTTCCGGTCGATTGCTTCGGTCGGCCGCGCGATCTCTCTCACGAAAAAAGAGGGGGGCCCGCTCAGACCGAGGCGATTAACCGACAGCGGTATGATACGGGTTCTGGTAGATTACTTCAGTCTACCGACACGCGACGCGCTCCCTTTTCGGGGAGGAGACGGTTGGGATGAGGTGTGGTCCATCTCCGAAGAGGTCACACACCTTGCAACTTGAATTCCGCCGCCTCCGGTATGGTCGCCGGTGCGGTGGCAGCAGGCCCCAGGACTGAACGGAGCCCCGGGCTCCACCGGGGCGGTTGCGCGACGGGAAGGTCTCGACCGCACGATCACCACGGCGCTCGCAAATGTCGACGTCCGGTATCTCTAGTTCTTGATCGATCTGCTTGCGTCGGCCGCGAACAATCCATTAAGCTGATTCGGACCAGCATTGGTCAGTGGCAGCGCCTGATTCGAGTCGAACGGCGCGCCCGATCCAAGCACCCTTTGCCAAGTCCCCCTTGCCAAAGCAGCATCTGACAGCGAGAGCCCGTTGCGCAAACAAACAAGGCGGTCATTCACCGTCGAAATCAAGCACAGCATCACCTCCGGCCGATCCTTCATACCCACCAAGCAGCCCCGCGTTCCGCACAAGGGCAAATTCGCGGATAAGGCCTTGGCGCCTCCGTCGCTGGCCGAGACTGAACGGGACGCCGCGCCGGCACCGGGCCTCGCCGAATCCGCCGAGCCCCGCCGCATTCTGCCGAGCCTCATCGTCTGGGAGCCGCCGCAGCCCGAGCCGGAACCCGAGGCGCCGTACGAGGCGCCCCTGCCCCGCGTCCGCCGCATCGTGCCGTCCCTCGGATCCGACGGCGCGCCGCGCCGCAGGGGCCGGCCGCGGAAGGTCGTCCCCGAGGGCGAGCCGATCGCAGCTGCCCCATCGGTCCCCGCGCCGCCGCGCCTCGAACCCCTCAAGCTTGCCCGTACGGTGTCCGCTGCGCTCGTCCGGCCCCAGCGCGTCGCCCGGCCCGAGGTGGCGGCCCTGCCGCGCGCCGAGCGCTGGAAGCGCCGCCTGCCCCGAGCCTGTTGGTAGGCCACCGGGGCATCGCGATCCGGTCGGGCCCCCTGTTCCCGGAATGAACGACCTCCGCCCGAACGGCATTGAGCTTCGGGTAACCGGGTTCGCGCATGGTTCCGGTGAGCCTTGTCCTGCGTATCGGCTCCCGTCGTGTGGACACGACATGCCCCGCCGGCCCGCCCTCGCGGCGGCCGGCGGGGTCTCTTGCGATCCTTCACTATTCGGGTCTCACCAGGAGGGGGGCGCCGAACCAGTTTTCCGTGGCCTATCGCAAATGCAATCGCACAGGTGTTTATCCGAAGTTGACCATACGACCGGCATAACGCCTTTCGTTTCGGAAACTGCTCATATTCCTGTCTGATATCGCTACGAAGCTGAAGCAGCGCGCCAAGGCCGACTTTAAGGGTCGGCACTACAAGGCTGCGCTCATCGTCCAGGCCGTCGCATAGTATCTGCGCTATCCGGTGAGCTACCGCAATATTGTGGGGTAAACACCGGTGCGATCGCGTTTGCGACAGGCCCTGCGCGGGTCTTCCTTCCCGTTGAGATGCCACTTGAGAGCTGTCTGGAAGGCTGGTTCGGTCAGTTCCATGCGGCCCAACAGTAAGAGTAGATCGTCGATGCGTCTGCCGATGCCCAGACGGTCGATCTACGGGAGCAGCTGACAGATGCCGTGGTTCGGGTGATCGAAGGCCAACATGCAGGAATAGATGCTTATCGAAACTGCGTGAGCGGTCAGAGACGAAGAATAATCACCGCAACCAAATTGGGCCGGGGAATCCCGGATGTTCCCAGAGGCGTACGCCAGGCTTACGTTAACGATGCCGGGCAGAAAGCCTTGTCGAATGCGGAATTGACGCTCTCAGACGCTTCCCAAACCCCCGTGCCCGGGCCAGGTTCGGAGATGGCAGACCAGAAACGTGCCACGCCGCCCTTTAGCAGGGGGCGGCCGGCACCGGTGTTAGCAGCACCAGCCCCGGCCTGACCACAACCCGTATCGTTAGGAGATACAGAGTGATGGCTACGACCACCCCTACCGACATTGCGCCCCCGACGAAACCGTCCCGCGCCTCATCGACCGCTTTGGTCCTCTGGCCCGTCCCGCCGATCCGCATGATCGCCTGAAGGCTCGACCCTCCGCATTCCTGCCTGGAGTGCCGGCGGCCTTCGCTCTCCTGCAATCACGACACCCTGAGACGTCGGCAGCCTAGGGCTCCGACGCATGGCTGCCTGCTGTCCGTGCCGTTCGTCGGCCGGCCTGCGCGGGGGCTGGGTGTCCTACTGGACGGACTTGAACCCCCATGACCATCATTCCCCACCCGGCTGCTCAGGGCAGCGGCCGGATCCGGCTGCCTGCGGGCAGCGAGACCACACCCCGGTCGACCGCGTCCGGACGCATCGCCGTTCCGCTCGGCAGCGGGGCCGCGCAGGGCTGCGGATACGGGCAGACCGCGAACCCGTTCGCTTATTCGCCTGCCTTGCTGGCAGCCGCCGATCTGGTCGTCGACCAGGCGCTGCGGAACGTCTTCACGCCCGACCCGCTGCTCGGTCCCGGCCTGTCACAGATCGCATCGGTGTTATCTTCGGTCGTGAAGCGGCACGGCGGCTTGCTCGAGGCAGCATTCGCCGACGTGCTGGCGAACCGCGACCGCTACCTGGTGATGCGGGACGTTCCGATGCCGATCACCGTGCCGACCCAGGAACTGGTCCGCCGCAGTTCGGTGGCCCAGTTGTCGCAAACGGCAATCGACCTCTCGGGAGACATCGCCCAGACCGTGCGGCTCGATCTCGTCGTGATCGATCGCCGGACCCAGAACGCTTTCATCATCGAGATGAAGCGGGGAGGGGGTAAATCCGAGGCGCGAAAAGTCCATCAAATCGAGTGGATCCTGCGTTGCGCCCAAGTCCAGGGCCTCGCATTCCTCGATACACTGGGTTTACATGTCGCTCGTGTTCGGGCTGTCCTGATCGATGTCTATGGACGCGGTGGTTATAGCCCCGATCTGTCCGTCAGTGGCAGGGACATCGACCGGCTCTTCGAGGAGCCCGTCATGGCCGCCATCGAGGCGGTCACCGCCCGGATCACGGCGCGTCTGCGCGCGGACGTTCCCGAGCTTCTCGCGCGCGCTTTGGGCACCCTCGAGGTCGCCGGAACCGTGATGCCGCTGCCGCCCCGTCCCATGGCGCCTTGATCCAGACGGGTCGCGGACGCGACCCGGCCGACTTCCACCCCCCCTTTCCCTTTTCCCTCGGCACCGTTGCGCCTTGTCGCCCGTGCCTTCTCCAGGCTTGCCTCGATGACCGCCCCGATCGATCCGAACAGCTCTCTGCCGGCGTCTTCACCGGCTCTCGCCTTCCCCAGTGCCCCCCTGACCTGGTGGAGGACCCTGCCGCCCGAGACCCTCGATCTCACCGCCCAGAGGCGCCTGCGCGCCGTCCTCGTCGCGGCGCCGCCCCTGCGGCTCCCCGGCTGGGAGGCGGCGATCCAGGCCAATCCAGCCGCCGCGATCGGGGTCGCGCTCACCATTCTGGCGGAGGGCGTCGCCCGACCCGGTAGCGTCGACCGGGCCCTCTCCGCCGTCTTGCTGTGCGCCGCCCTCGGCGACCCCGCGTGCCGTGACCTCCTCGTGCATGCCCTCAATCGCCGCGCACGGCGCCGGGCTGATCTCGACGCCTTGCGCCTCGCCCGTCGCTGGCGTGGCCGGGGCCATCAGGGCTCCTCGTCCGTCATCGCACCCGGCCGCTGAGGAGGACCGATCGATGGCATTTTCCTCGACCGCGCCCCTGCTGCGCATCGACGCGAAGGGGGCCTTGCCCCTGATCCTGGCCGCTTTCCCGAGGCGCTTGCGCCTTTGCCTGGACACGGCCTTGCGGATCCCGGCCGCCCGTGAAGGGGTCGTTGCCGAGATCACCGCCCTTGTGCCCGAAGCGGCCGACTTGGCCGCGGCCTGGAACACGAATACCGCCGCTGCGGGGGCCGATCCCTGGTGCGATCCGGACGTCATTGCTGCCCGGGGGGCGTTGACGCGGTTTCTCGACCACCACGCCGCCGAACGGGACGTACCGGCCGCACGGGCGCTCGCCGATTGCGTGACGCTGCTGTCCTGCGGTGGCGACGATGCGGCGGCCGCCGCCCGCATCGCGCTGCCGATCTGGCTCGAGGCCGAGGCACTGCCGGGGCTCATCCTCCACCTGCCCGCCCTGGCCGAGGCGCAGACCGCCCTCGGCCTCGGGCGCCGAGCCGATCACGACGAGGAGGTCGACGTTCACGAGCAGGACGCGGGAGCAACCCTCCTCGAGGCCTGGACCGAGGCGCTGGAAGCCGCCTACACGAGCTTGAACGCGGGGGCCTCGAACGTGGTCGCGGCCAGCGCCGTTCTCAGCCGGAGTGCGAGCAGTGAGTTCGTGTCGTGCACCCCGCTGGTCCGCGCTCTAGTCCTTTTTGGAGAGAAGCTGACCCGGCCGATCGCGGACCAGGCCGGGGAGCACGAACGCCAGCGTCGGCGCGTGGCCGAGCAGGCCTTGGCGAAAGCCAGAGCGCGCGAGCGTGAGGCGTCCCAGTCGTCCGCCACTCGGCGTGAGACGATCTCCGTACCCAGCACGCCCGTCGCGCTCGCTCCGGGGCAAATCGTGGTCGTCGCCGAGGTCCGGGAAACGGGGACCGATCGCGGTCGCAGCATGACCAAGGGCTACGAGGGGATCATCGGCAAGCCGGTTTCGCTCGCGCCCGTGCCTGATCTGGCCCAATTGCGCACCGCTCTCAGGTTCGAGTTTCCGTACGCAACCGGTCTGATCGATCGCCTCCTCGTTGATCTGACGAACCGGAGCTATGTCGGGTTCAGCCCCACGCTCGTCCTCGGACAGCCTGGCGTCGGCAAGAGCCGACTGATTTCGCGGATCGCTTATCATCTCGGCGTCGGGCTCTGGCGGGTGGACGCGACCCACGACAGCGGGGCAGCGATCGGTGGTCTGGACCGCCGTTGGGCCAATGCCGAGCCCGCCCACCCCTTCCTGGCGATCGCACGTTACGGTGTGGCCAACCCGCTGATGCTCGTCGACGAACTCGAAAAAGCTTCGACGCGCCGCGACTATGGGCGGCTCTGGGACAGCCTCCTGCCGATGATCGAACCGGAGACCGCCAGGGTCTATCCGGATCCGGCGTTCCAGACGCCGCTGGACATCAGTCATGTCAGTTGGCTGTTCACGGCCAACGACATCGCCCCTCTGCCGGGACCGCTGCTCGACCGATTGCGGGTGATCGAGATGCAGGCCCCGACCGCGAATGATCTCGAGGCTTTGTTGCCGCCCGTTCTAGCCGGGATTGCCGCGAGCCGGAGGCTGGATCCGCGCTTCCTGGCTACGCTCGACGGCGAGGAGATCATCGCCGTTCGACGGCACTGGCGGGGCGGCTCGATCCGTCGCCTCGCCCGGCTCGTCGAAACGGTGGTCGCCGCGCGGGAGGTGTCGAGCCGACGGCACTGATCGACGATGTACGCCCCTGCGGTCGGCCTCCCCGAGAGCCGACCGCGGGGAAGAACGAATACTCCCGTCTCGTCTCAACTGGCCAGGGCACGCATCTCGGGTGCGCCGTCTCTAAGGGCGTATCCGCGGCCCCAGACGGTCTCGATGTAGTTCTTGCCGCCGGACGCGTTGGCGAGCTTTTTGCGCATCTTGCAGATGAACACGTCGATGATCTTGAGTTCGGGTTCGTCCATGCCGCCGTAGAGATGATTGAGGAACATCTCCTTCGTGAGTGTCGTGCCCTTCCGAAGCGAGAGGAGCTCCAGCATCTGGTACTCCTTGGTCGTAAGGTGCACGCGGGAGCCGGAAACCTCCACGGTCTTCTGATCGAGGTTCACGACGAGGTCGCCGGTGGTGATCACCGACTGGGCGTGCCCTTGCGAGCGGCGCACGATCGCGTGGATGCGGGCGACGAGCTCGTCCTTGTGGAAGGGCTTGGTGAGGTAGTCGTCGGCCCCGAAGCCGAGTCCCTTCACCTTGTCCTCGATGCCGGCCAGGCCGGAGAGGATCAGGATTGGCGTCTTCACCTTGGCGACGCGCAAAGTGCGTAGCACCTCGTAGCCCGAGATGTCCGGCAGCGTCAGGTCGAGCAGGATGATGTCGTAGTCGTAGAGCTTGCCGAGATCGATCCCTTCCTCGCCGAGATCCGTGGTGTAGGTGTTGAAGCTCTCGGACTTGAGCATCAGCTCGATGCTCTGCGCGACGGAGGCATCGTCCTCGATCAGCAATACGCGCATGGGCCAGGATCCTTCATAGGTTGAGGCATCCTGAACGGGTACCGGCAACAAACCGTTAAGCTTGCGTCGCAGCCGAACGAAGCAGCAGCTGGGGACGTTGGCACGTCGTGCATGTCCATCCCGGCATCGTGACGACAAGGCGGGGCGCGACGCAGCGGGCCTAACGTCCGCGTTCGCCTCGGATGGAATCGTTTCCGGATTGCCCGTGAGGCGACATCGCCGAAGCGCCTTCGGCGCGCGCAGCGCGCGCCATGCCGATCAGTTCGCGAGCCGTGATCCCATGAGCGGGCCGTTTCAGGATCCTGGGCTCCGCTGGAGTCAGCATGGGCCGACCCAGGGCCAGACCGCTGGCGCGATGGTTCATATCGTTTCCGCGCCAGAGGCGTCGAAGCCGGGCAGCCCTGGCCTTGATCGCTTCGGCGCTGCTCTCGGACATCATTCTCAAGCCCCTCCTGCCACGTTCGGCCGCGAGGTAGCAAAGCTTGGCTGTTCGCGACATCCTTGAAGTGGATGAGGGCTGCGCTAGGGTCCCACCCGACAGGGTGTGTGAGGGCTCATGCAGCCTCGCCGCGTCCCTTGGCCTTCGTCTCCTCGTCGCGATCGGCAACTCGACCGAGACCGATGGATTTTGCCAGGGCCGAGCGTTGAGCGGCGTAGCTGGCCGCGACCATGGGATAGTCCGCCGGCAAGCCGTAGCGCTGGCGATAGCTCACCGGGTCGAGACCATGGCCGGTCAGGTGACGCTTGAGCGTCTTGTAGGTACGCCCATCCAGGAAGCTGACGAGGCCGTCCGGCGTCACGGATTTGCGGATCTGCGCGGGCGTCGGCTTCTCGTGGGTCTCCTCTGGGGTAGGCTCGGCGCTCCCATGGCCGAGCCGCGTCAGGGCTGCGTGCAGACCCTGGATCAGGCCCGGCAGCTCGGAGACCGGCATGGAATTGTTCGCGACATACGCGGCGGTAAGGTCGCGAGTCAGGTCGATAAAGTCGATGGTCTGGTAGTTTGTGCTGTCTGACATTCGATGAACTGGTTGTGATACGCCCCGACCCGGCATGATCCATCGATGAAAGAAGTTCAAGAAACATGTTTATGTCTGCCGCCCGAGTATGCGTCGGACGCATCAGGATCTTCATCCCCCTGACGATCCATGCGCGGCTGCACGAACACGCAACTGCACCCCCGCGGTGTCGCTGAGGCTACAGATCGTCATCAGGGCTACGAGCCTCCTCACCAGATGAGGACGGCGGGATAGCGTTTGACATCGCAGAGGACCAGAACGAGGATTCTCGCCTCGCTCATCCCTGCAGGCGTGACGGAGAAGCGCGTGGCTCCTACCAAGCGTCAGCTTGCCGCCTCGATCCTGATGTGTGCGCACATCGCCGATCGGGAGGCGATTGCAGGGTTCCTGACCGATCCGGCAACTCAGGTCGGGGGCAATCCTTTTCCGGGTACCAGTGTCGGTGCCCAACGCCAGACCTGGACCGGACACAGCTTCGAGTTCCGGACGACCCGAACGGAAGTCCTCGGTCTGACCTGCCTTCTGCGCGTGCTGGGCGGCTTACCGGGCGACGAACCCCTGGTTCAGGACATCTTCCAGTCCGGACCTTGCCGCGCGTATGTCTACCACCGCGGAGATGGCTGTCAGGTCGTGGGATCAGTCCTGCACGCCAAGCCAGGTGTCGCGCTGCCCATCATCAAGGTCCGATCACGACGTCGACGTCCAACGAATGCGTCTCACGCTCAACTCGACCTGTTCGCCATCGCGATGCCGATCGAGGCGCGCGGACTTGTGCATGAGCACCACGCCTGACGTTGGGGGGCGGCCAAGACGCCGATGATGATCGCGTCTCGTACGAGACCGTGAACGGCTCTTCGATCGTTAGCAGGTCTCGGGAGCCTTCGACCCCGCTCATCACACCATGCGCCGGGGCAGGCATCCACCAACCGCCACTGCAGGGTGTCGATCGTGTGGCCCGCATCGCACGGCCCATCCACTCGGCATCAGCGTACGAGTTCGATGGTAACCTTGAGCGTGCTAGCGAGATCGCTCCAGGCCCGGTCCGCGGTCAAAGCCGTCGCCCCGCGTTGGTGCGCCAGGGCAAGGCACGCGCGGTCACCCAGCGAGAGGCCCAGACTCTTCGTCAAAGGCCGCAGCATTCCCACGGCACGGGCCTGGATGTCATCGAAGGGAACAACCCGGAGGTGGAGGCCGTCGATCGCTTGCGCGATCCGCGCTTCCGACCCGCCGACCTCGGCGAGCTTGGCGTAGACCTCGGACAGGTTCACGGCACTGATCGAGGCTCGCGGCAGAGCGACGACGACCCGCTCGGCACCATCCTCTCCTTGCAGCAGACAAAGTAGCGCAGAGGCATCGAGAACGAAGGCCTCACTCATGCTCAGCCTCGATCTTGCGGTCAGCAATCAGTTCGTCGGCCAGATCGGTCCCCTCGGGTAGGAATTCGCGAACGATCTCCTGGGCCCGACGCACGGCGGACGATAGGGATCGAACGTGCAGACCGTCCTCGCCGAGTTCGATCACGACGGTATCGCCGGTATCGATGCCGAGCTTGCGCCGGAACGCAGCTGGAATGATGAGCTTACCGCCATCGATGATTTTGACCGCCTGCGAGCTCATTGCACACCATCGGATTCGTACCTGGATGGCAAATAATACCAATCGAAACCAATTGTCTCAAGGCATGAAATCGTCTCGCTAAGGCGCATCGGAACAGAGATTATCAACCTCTCATTTTATGTGCTCGGCATCGGGGCAACGGTTGGCCGTCCGCCATTATTCACGACTAGAATTTCCGAATGGACCATTTGTAACGTCATTAAATCATCGTTCGCTGGGGAATGCGGAGCGTAGACAGTGTGACGGCTTTTAGGACATAAGCGGAGCCGTATGCAGAGATCAGCTGTCGATGTCACACAATCGCTCGTTTGTGTGACAGGCGAAGCTACGCAATCGCTAGATAGCTGCGGCTGCCAGTCGCGTTCCGCCGATCCCCGGACCGATGATCTCGCTCGCAATGCACAGGATCCCCCATGCTGCTCGGCTACATGCGCGTATCGAAGACCGACGGCTCGCAAACGACCGACCTGCAGCGCGACGCTCTCCTCGCTGCCGGCGTCGAAGCCGATCGCTTCTACGAGGATCACGCCTCCGGCAAACGTGACAGCCGCCCCGGATTGGACGCCTGCCTGAAGGCCCTGCGTGAGGGCGATACCCTCGCGATCTGGAAACTGGACCGGCTCGGCCGCGACCTGCGCCACCTCGTCAACACCGTCCACGATCTGACCAAGCGCGGAATTGGGCTCAAGGTCCTGACCGGGCAGGGAGCAAATATCGATACCACCACCGCAAATGGCCGGCTGGTATTCGGGATTTTTGCAGCGCTGGCAGAGTTCGAACGTGAACTCATTATCGAGCGGACGAAGGCTGGCCTTGCATCGGCACGAGCCAGAGGTCGCAACGGCGGGCGCAAACCGAAGATGACTTCGGCCAAGCTACGGCTGGCCCAGGCTGCGATGGGTCAGCCCGAGACCAAGGTCGCCAATCTCTGCGCTGAGCTCGGCATCACCCGGCAAACCCTCTACCGACACGTCGATCCGAAAGGCCAGATCCGGGCCGATGGCATGAAACTACTGACCGGCAAAAGCAGCTGACGGCGACCACGCCAGCCAATGATCTTGGCTGGGATGTGGATCGGCCTCAAAGCATGACCTCTCCTTCAGCTCTGTTAAG
>NZ_BPQL01000093.1 GCF_022179225.1 Methylobacterium goesingense | reverse complement strand
CCGCCTTGCACCGCGCGTTCTGCAACGCGCGGTGCAAGGCGGCGATGATTTCACGGACCTCAGGCCGGGCCAGCGTATAGTAGATGTTCTTCCCGTCCCGGCGGGCCTCGACGAGATCGTCGGCCCGCAACCGCGCCAACTGTTGGGACACAGCGGGCTGCCGCAGGTTCAGCAGTTGCTCCAGTTCCGAAACCGAGCGTTCGCCCTCGACCAGCAGGCAGAGGATGACGAGGCGCGCCTCGTGGCCGAGGGCCTTCAGCAACTCGCTGGCATCGCGGGCATTGGCCAGCAACAGTTCGAGGTCGAGGCTGGCCGGGGCCTCGGCGCTCGTCACCGGTTGCGCTTGCTGCGACGGCATCATCTTACCCTTTTCCTCACCGCCCGAAGCCCGTCATGGGGACGCGGGGAGCCGTTCCAGCAACCGCTCGGCCCGCCCCCAGAAGAATTCCTCACCCGGATAGCCCTCGATCCGGTCGACCTCGGCCCCGTCTTCGATGAGGACGAATGTCGGTGTGTAGAGGATCGGGCGCTTGAGCGTGAGTCCGGGAGGGATGCCTGCGTCGAGATCGACACGGCGCAACGGCGCCCGCCTGCCCACATCCGTCTTGGGATAGATCGGCCCGATCTCCTTGTCCCACACCTTGCACCACGGGCAGCCGCGCCGCTCGAACTTGACCAGTTCGGCAGCCTCGACGGAGCCGGGCCACAGGGCGAACCCCCACGCCCCCGCCATGACTGCGCGCCTCGTTTCCTGCATCGACCTTCCCGAGCCCGAGACCGCCAACCCTGATATAGTAAAAATCGAATGTGTTCGAGTGGCGGTGACGTCGCCGCCGGGATCGTGATCGCGCTCGGCGCGGGGGCCCTGTCGCCCCTCTCGCCCTGCCGTTCTGCGCCACAGCGACGGCCGGATGTCAGGGTCCTGGATTGCCAGGTGAGAGAAAATCACTCTACACATGCAGGAACTAGAATATTTGGAGGGGACGTCATGTCGACCCGGCGCCGGTTCCTGGCGGGTGCGCTCGCGCTCGGCCTGCCCTTCGAGGCGATGGCTCAGGCGATCCAGGGCGATGACGGCCTCTACCGGGAGCCCTGGTTCCTGGAAAGTTTTCTCGATCTCCCGGACGATCTGAAGGCGGCGCGGGAGCACGGCAAGCGGCTCGCCGTACTGTGGGAACTGAAGGGCTGCCCCTACTGCAAGCAGATCCACCTCGTGAACTTCGCGGACCGGGCGACGAGCGCGTATATCCGCGAGCGTTTCGAGATCCTGCAATTGAACTTCATTGGTTCGCGGGAGGTGACCGATTTCGACGGGCAGACCCTTTCCGAAAAGGGCTTCGCGGAGAAGTACGGCATCTACTCGGCGCCGAGCATCCAGTTTTTCCCCGCCGAGGCATCGACGCTTGCGGGCAAGCCGCCTCAGCAGCGCGAGGTTCTGCGCCTTCGGGGCTATGTGCCGCCGGAGGAATTCCGACGGACGTTCGCCTTCGTCGCCGAGCGTGCCTACGAGCGGACGAACCTGGAGGACAACCTGCGCTCCCCTGAGGCAGCGCAGCGGGACTGACAGTCCGGCCGCGATGACGGGTGGCCTCCTGATTGTCGCTTGACTCGAACGCGATAAACGTCAAACTTGCAAATATTCGAATATGTCGATTGGTTCGCCCATCGGCAATGCGAGCGGTCCCAAGCGACCGCACCCGCCGCAACGACGGCGCACCGAGGAAACGCCAGATGCGCAGGCCGATCACAGCCTTTGCGCTCGCAGGACTTTGCGTCCTCGCGACCGCCGCCGGAGCCGAAACGGCTTCCACCGGGCTCGCCCCTTTCAAGATCGTAGCTGTCGACGGCAGCGACGCGATCCCCGACCCGCTCACCGACAAGCCGGGGAATGCGGCGGCAGGCGCCAAGGTCGTCGTGAACAGGCGCCAGGGCAATTGCCTCGGCTGCCATCAGGTCTCTTCGCTGAGCGCGGAGTCCTTCCACGGCGAGGTCGGGCCCTCCCTCGACGGCGTCGCCGGCCGGTGGGATGCGGCGCATCTGCGGATGATCGTCGTCAACCCGAAGCACGTGTTCACCGAGGCGACCGTGATGCCGGCCTTTTACCGGATCGACGGCCTCCACCGCGTGCGCTCCGAATTCCAGGGCAAGCCGATCCTGACCGCGCAGCAGGTCGAGGACGTCGTCGCCTACCTCACGACCCTGAAGTGAACTCGCGGGCTGAAGGAGCCGCTTCTCATGACCTCTGCCAAGATTGCAGCCAAGATCCCCGGCAAGATCCCGAGCAAAATCCCAGCCTTGAACCGCCGCCAAGCACTGGCCTTCGGCACCGGTGCCGTCGTGGCCACCGCCTTCGCCTTCCGCGCCGGCCCCGCACTGGCCGCAAAGCCCGCGACGGATGCCGCCATCAAGGCCTTCACCCGTGGTAAGGAGCCCGTGAGGGGCAAGGTCAAGCTCGAACTCCCGGAGATCGCGGAGAACGGCAACACCGTGCCGATGACGGTGAGCGTCGACGTGCCGATGACGGCGGAAAGCTACGTCGAGGAGGTGATGATCGTCGCCGAGGGTAACCCGAACCCCGGCGTCATCAGCTTCCGCTTCACGCCGTCGAGCGTCGCCGAGGCGAACACGCGGATCCGTCTCGCCGAGACCCAGAACGTCATAGCGGTCGCCCGCATGAACGACGGCTCGGTCTTCAGCGACGTCCGCCAGGTGAAGGTCACCATCGGCGGCTGCGGCGGCTAACCCACACGCGACAGCATCGAACGAAGACGGGAGGACGACATGGCCGACGTGAAGCCGCGGATCAAACTGGACAAGAAGGATGTCGCCAAGGGAGGCATCATCGAGGTGAAGACGCTCGTCTCTCACACGATGGAATCCGGCCAGCGCAAGGACAAGGACGGGAAGACGATCCCGCGCAAGATCCTGAACAAGTTCACCTGTGACCTCAACGGGAAGACGATCTTCAGCGCCGACATCGAGAGTGCGGTTTCCGCCAATCCCTACTTCCAGTTCAAGATCAGGCCCGAGGAAACCGGCACGCTGACCTTCACCTGGATCGATGACGACGGGTCGAAGATCCAGGCCACCGAGCAGATCAAGGTCGCCTGACGCGCGCCCGGGGCCGATTGCCCCGGAGCGCCTCTCCCCGCCGCGCCGGAGCCCTCACGATGGTCCGCCCCACATCCCTTGTCTTCACCGGACTCGCGCTCGTCGCGCTGGCCGTCGCACCGCACGCGCAGGACATGCCTTCCGCGCCCGCCCCGAAGGGAGCGTCCGAGCGCCCGGCCTGGCAGGCGCATGGCCTCAAGCCCCAGACCCCGAATTCCCCGTTCGATGAACTCGTCTCCGGTCTGTATTTCCGCTCCAAGGAAACGCAGGAAATGCAGGCCGACGACTTCAACAATCCCGGCTTCCTCTCCGTCGAACAGGGGGAGGAACTCTGGTCGAAGGTCGATGGCGCGGCGGGCAAGTCCTGTGCGAGCTGCCACAACGAGGCCTCGACCGCGATGAAAGGCGTCGCGGCGGCCTATCCGAAGTGGAACGAGAAGCTCGGCAAGCCGGTCAATCTGGAGCAGCGGATCAACATCTGCCGCAGCGGCGCCCTGAAGGCCGAGCCCTGGGCCTTCGGCTCGTCCGAACTCACCGCCATGACCACCTACATTCGCAACCAGTCCCGCGGGATGCCGGTCGCCTTGAAGGTGGACGGGCCGATGACGCCCTGGTTCGAGCGGGGACAATCGCTCTACTACCAGCGGAACGGCCAGCTCGATCTCGCCTGCGCGAGCTGCCACGAGAAGAACCACGGCAAGTATCTCCGGGCCGACTTCCTCAGCCAGGGGCAGAGCAACGGCTTCCCCGTCTACCGCTTGCGCGACCAGCGGCTCGTGCCGCTCCACGAGCGCATGGAGGGCTGCATGCAGGACGTCCGGGCCACGCCGTTCCCGCCGCTCTCCGACGAGTTTCTCGCCCTGGAGACCTACGTCGCGTGGCGCGGTCTCGGCCTTCCGGTCGAGACGCCCGCCGTGCGCAACTGAAGGTCTGATCCCGCCATGACCTCACGCCGCGACTTCCTGCAGATCGCCGCCGCCACCGCGGCGCTGGTGCCGACGGGCTGGACCCGCGCCTTCGCCCAGCAGCGCCTGACCCAGGACGAACTCCTGGCCTTCGAGCCGATGGGCAACGTCACCCTGGTCCACCTGACCGACATCCACGCACAGCTGCAGCCCGTGCTGTTCCGCGAGCCCTCGACCAATCTCGGAGTGGGCGAGGCCCGCGGTCTGGTCCCCCATGTCACCGGACGCGCCTATCTCGACCTCTACGGCATCCCCGGTGCCTCGCCGATGGCCTATGCGCTCACGCCGGAGGATTACGTCGCGCTGGCCCGGAGCTACGGCCGGATGGGCGGCCTCGACCGCATCGCCACGGTGCTCGACGCGATCCGCGCCGAGCGCGGCGACAAGGTGCTGTTCCTGGACGGCGGCGACACTTGGCAGAACAGCTACACCTCGATGGTGAGCAAGGGCCAGGACATGGTCGACTGCATGGCGCTGCTGAAGCCCGACGCCATGACCGGCCACTGGGAATTCACCCTCGGCAGCGAGCGGGTGAAGGAGATCGTGGAGGGGCTCGGCTGCCCGTTCCTGGGCCAGAACGTCCGCGACGCCGAATGGAACGAGCCGGCCTTCGAGGCCACGAAGATGTTCGAGCGCGGCGGCGCGAAGGTCGCGGTGATCGGACAGGCCTTTCCCTACACACCCATCGCCAACCCGCGCTGGATGATCCCCAACTGGTCCTTCGGCATCCGAGAGGAGGATGTGCAGGCCAGCGTCGACAAGGCCCGGAAGGACGGCGCCGACCTCGTGGTGCTGCTCTCCCACAACGGCTTCGACGTGGATCGCAAGCTCGTCTCGCGGGTGAAGGGAATCGACGTCGTCCTCACGGGCCACACCCACGATGCGCTGCCTCAGGCGGTGAAGGTCGGCAACAGCCTGCTCATCGCCTCGGGCAGCCACGGCAAGTTCCTCACCCGCGTCGATCTCGACGTGCGGGACGGCGCCGTGAAGGGCTACCGCTCGAAACTCATCCCGATCTTCTCCGATGTCATCGCCCCTCAAAAGGCGATGGCAGCCAAGATCCGGTCGATCCGCGCGCCCCACGAGACGATGCTCAAGGAGGAACTCGGCCGGACCGAGGCCCTGCTCTATCGGCGCGGCAACTTCAACGGCACGCTCGACGACATGATCTGCGATGCGCTCCTGTCCGAGCGCGAGGCCGAGATTGCCCTCTCGCCCGGCTTCCGCTGGGGCACGAGCCTCCTGCCCGGCCAGCCGATCACCCGTGAGGACGTCTACAACGCCACTGCCATCACCTACCCGGCAGCTTACCGGATGCCCATGACCGGCGCCCGGCTGAAGGAGGTGCTGGAGGACGTGGCCGACAATCTCTTCAACGCCGATCCCTACTACCAGCAGGGTGGCGACATGGTGCGCGTCGGCGGCGTGTCCTACGCCATCGACGTTGCCCGCCCGGCCGGCAGCCGCATCTCCGATCTTACCCTCCTGCGCACCGGCAAATCCATCGAGGCCGGCACCAGCTACACCGTGGCGGGGTGGGCGAGCGTCAACGAGGGCACCGAGGGACCGCCGATCTGGGACGTCGTCACCTCGCACATCAAGGCCAAGGGAACGGTGAACCCGACGCCCGCGCAGGTCACGGTCCGTGGCGCCTAGTCGTCTCCAAGATATTCACACATTGCCATACATGAAACAGTCCGGAGAGGCCGATGTCTGAAGCGAAGCCGCGCCCCGATCCGTCCGGGCCAACCTCCCGCAGGTCCTTCCTGCGCACCGGCCTCGCCTTGGGCGGAGCGGTCGGCGCCGGGGTGGGAACGGGGGCTCTCGCGGGCCGCGCGGCCGCTGCCGCGCCCGATGTGAAGAACCTTCCGCCGAGCGTGCCGGAATGGTCGCAATCCCTCGGTGACGGGGTCGTGAGCCGGCCCTATGGCCGCCCCTCCAAGTTCGAGGCGGATGTGATTCGCCGCGACGTCGAATGGCTGACGGCCTCGCGCCAGAGTTCGGTGAGCTTCACGCCGCTGCACCAGCTGGAGGGAATCATCACCCCCAATGGCCTCGGCTTCGAGCGCCACCATGGCGGCATCGCCGAGATCGATCCGTCCGAGCACCGGTTGATGATTCACGGCCTCGTCGAGAAGCCGCTGATGCTGACGCTGGAGGACATCAAGCGCTTCCCCCGCGTCAACCGGATCGCCTTTCTGGAATGCGCGGCCAATTCCGGAATGGAGTGGAAGGGCGCGCAGCTCAATGGCTGCCAGTTCACCCACGGCATGATCCACTGCGTGATGTACACGGGCGTGCCGCTCAAGCGTTTGCTCGAAGAGGCAGGTCTCAAGACGAACGCCAAATGGCTGCTGCCGGAGGGGGCCGACGCCTCGGCGATGACCCGATCCGTGCCGATCGAGAAGGCCCTCGACGACGCCATCGTCGCCTTCGCCATGAACGGCGAGGCGCTCTATCCCGAGCACGGTTATCCGCTGCGCCTCGTCCTGCCGGGTTGGCAAGGGAACATGTGGGTGAAGTGGCTGCGCCGGATCAAGGTCGGCGACGAGCCCTGGCACACCCGCGAGGAGACCTCGAAATACACGGCCCTCCTGCCGGACGGGCAGGCGCGGCGCTTCACCTGGGCCATGGACGCAAAGTCGGTGATCACCAATCCGAGCCCGCAGGCACCCCTGCACGGCAAGGGCTTCACCGTGCTGTCGGGCCTGGCGTGGTCGGGGCGCGGCGCGATCAAGGGCGTGGACATCTCGCTCGACGGCGGACGCAACTGGCGGGTCGCGCGGCTCGACGGCCCGGTCCTCGATAAGGCGCTGACGCGTTTCTACTACGAGTTCGACTGGAACGGCGATCCGCTGCTGCTCCAGTCCCGTGCGATGGACGAGACCGGTTACGTCCAGCCGACCAAGGCGGCGCTGCGCAAGCACCGCGGCCTGAACTCGATCTACCACAACAACGGAATCCAGACCTGGCACGTGCTGCCCAGCGGGGAGATCGAGAATGTCGAGGTCGCGTAACCGCCTTCCGGCCGCCCTCGCGGCCGTCCTCCTTGCGGCGACGCCGGTGGCGGCGGAGCGCCTGAACATCGGTCGCACCGCGACGCCCGACGAGATCAAGGGCTGGGACATCGACGTGCGGCCGGACGGCAAAGGTCTTCCGGTCGGCAAGGGTACCGCGGCGCTCGGCGAGACGGTCTTCCAAGAGCGCTGCGCCAGCTGTCATGGCGAGTTCGGCGAGGGCGCGGGACGATGGCCGGAACTCGCGGGTGGGTCCGGCACACTCAAATCCGACAGTCCGGTCAAGACCATCGGGTCCTACTGGCCCTATGTCTCGACCGTCTTCGACTTCGTGCACCGGGCGATGCCGTTCGGCGCCGCTCAGACCCTCACGCCGGACGAGACCTACGCCGTCACGGCCTATCTCCTCTATCTCAACGACATCCTGAAGGATCAGGATTACGAGGTGAACGAGAAGAACCTGGCCAGCATCCGCCTGCCGAACGAGAAGAACTTCTTCATGGATGACCGCGAGACGGCGGAGAAGGAGTTCTGGGCGGCCAAGCCCTGCATGACGAACTGCCTGCCGAAGGAAGCGTCCATCACGAGCCGCGCGCGCATCCTCGACGTGACGCCCGACAAAGCTGCCGAGACCGCGAAGAAGGCGCCGCCCGTTCAATGACGCGCGGCGCCATCGTCCCGGAATCGCGCTGCAACAGGCAGACGCGGTTGGACAGGCGGATGCTCCTGGCCGGCCTCGCAGCGGGCCTGGCCGGCGCATGGCCGACCGGCACCGCGTCGGCGAACCCGATTGCGGCGCTGAAAGTCGGCGGCGCCTCCGTGGAGACGGCGAGCGACGGAACCTTGTCCTCCTCCCTCGCCTTCATGCTACCCGACACGCCGCGCGAGGAAATGGAGGCCGTCTTCAAGGCCGAGGGCCAGCCCGCGGAGGCCACCCCGATCCCCACGAACGCCAGCCTCGTGCGGATCGGCTCGGAGGTCATCCTGATCGATGCCGGCTCGGGCAACTCATTCCAGCCGACGGCCGGCAAGCTCGGCGAGACGCTGGAGAGCCGGAACATCCCGCGCGAGGCGATCACCCAGGTCGTGTTCACGCACGCCCATCCCGATCACCTCTGGGGTGCGGTCGACGATTTCGAGGATAGCGAACGGTTTCCCAATGCCCGCTACGTGGTGCCGGCGGCGGAATGGGATTTCTGGACCCGCGAGGACGTCGAGACCCTGGTGCCGGACTGGCTCAAGGGCCTTTCCGTCGGATCGCGACGCACCCTTCGACGCCTCGAGGCGAAGATGGAGCGCCGCAAGCCCGGTGACAGCATCGCTCCCGGCCTCACCTACGTGGCGACGCCGGGGCATACGCCCGGCCACGCCTCCGTCCTCGTCGAAGCCGGACGGGAGCAGGTGCTGATCGGCGGAGATGCTCTGAACCATGCGGTTCTGTCGTTCCGCCGCCCCGCCTGGGCTTTCGGGAGCGATCTCGACCGCGACCTCGCGGCACATACCCGCTTTGCCCTGCTCGACCGGTTAGCCAATGAGCGAATGACGCTCATCGGCTTCCACCTGCCAGGCTCGGGCGTCGGACGCGTCGAACGGTGGGGGGACGCCTATCGGTTTGTGCCGGCATGATCCGGGCGGCCCGCAGGCGGGGATGGACAGCCGAGGGTCGCTCGGAACCAGGAGGGACCGACATGGTCGTATCGCGCAGGGGCGTGTCGGGGATCGTGGCGCTCGTGGCCGGCCTCGTGGTCACGCGGGCGCAGGCCGCCGAGACCGGGGCGAAGGCGCATCGGGTCGCGATGCAGGTGAGCACGAACGACGCCGGCGTCTTCGACCTTGCCCTCAACAATGCCGTGAACCTCGCCCGCGAGTACGGCGAGGCTGCGGACGAGCTTGAGATGGAGATCGTCGTCTACGGCCCCGGGCTTCACATGGTCCGCGCCGACACCTCGCCGGTCAAGGCGCGCATCCACTCCGTGACCGGAAGTGTCCCGGGCATCGTCATCTCGGCCTGCGGCAACACCATCACGGCGATGGAGCACGCGGAAAGGCGAAAGCTCGAATTGTTGGAGGGCGTGGGCGTGGTCCGCGCCGGTGCCGTACGACTCGTCGCGCTGCAGGAAGTGGGCTGGAGCTACCTTCGCGTGTGATTGACCCGTTCCAGTCCAGGTCGACCAGTCGAGTCTGTCAGCCAGGTCTGTGCGGTGGCCTGCTCACGGTCCGGCAGGAGCGCGACGTTGCGGCGACTTAGGCCTCGCGCAGGGTGCGCGGATCCCGGGCGGAAGCAAGCAGGGCCGTCTTTCATGCAATGAGATCGTGGCGCGTGATCCGGGCAGATCCTGGGTTTCGTGGCACCTTCGAGAGCGACCAGAACCCCGGTCCACCGCTTGATCGTCGAAGGAGCGCGCTTGGCTTCCGCGGCATAGGCTTCGAAGGGGGGACGGCAGGGACCCTGACGTCCCCCCCCATCGCTTCGGTCCGGCCTGAGTGCGAGGTTTCGGGTATTGTGCGCCCCTGACGGGAGGATCGGACCCGGTCGGACGCTTGCTCCCAACCCGGGCCGATGGCTCCTACCGTGCGGATCGTAGCGATGTCACGACCGTTGCTAGTCAAATAAATCGCTGTGACAGCGGCCGTGAAATAGAGATTATCAATAGGCAGCGGCAATAGAATTATGAAAATTCAGCTGCTTGCTGCTCAATGTTGAATTCAGCCGTCGATAAGATTTGATGACGAATTCAAAATCTACCCAACGCTAAAAGCCATGCGGAACCCGCCCCAGTGGCGTCCATGGATGAGGATTGGTGCATCCACTTCCTGCATCAGCACCATGCGCTGTCCGCCCATGTCGCGTGCATAGGACTGCACGAGAAACGGGTCGGTGTTGCGCGCCGCCATCAATCCAGCACGGTCGTCGAAGATCCGCCGATTGCGACTGTTGGCCGTGTTCCACACCAACTCTCCCGGACGCTGCGGTTGCGCGTACTTTAGGTTGTGAACGGGGAGATAGGCATTCCGATCCATAGCGACGCAGAAACTCAATTGCGGGTTGGCTTGCAGCAGCCTCTCCTGGATCGGCGTGAGGAGGTCTTCGAGGACGCTCAAGGCCGGCGTCAGGTACTGCTGGGGGTTGGTCCCGAGCACTGGCTCGTAGGTAGTGTCGAACAGCGCCGCTTCGCTGAGCGTCCCACGCGCGACTGCTGTTTCGAGGATCGCTCCGATCTCCTGGGCTGCAGATTGTACCCGGGCGATCCGCCCCGCGTTCTGAGCATTGACGGATCCCGTGAGACGCTCGACGGCGGCCCTGTATCCCTCCGGAGCCCTGATGATCCTCATGTGAAGGCCGAGGTTACTGACGCCAACGACGCGCGCGGAGGCACGACCCAGTTCCGCCGTCTCGACCTCCCATTCAGATCCGACAGAAGCCCGCATTTCCGCAGGGCATGAGACTAGGAACCCGGCCTCGCTGACATCCACCGTGCGGGTTGCGTGGTTGTACCCCGCATGCCGCAGGGTAGCGTCCAGCGCGACAGGCAGGCGCGGTTGCTGACGGCGGTTACCGAGCGGGTTCGTACGGAGAACGACAAGCGTACGCCCATGCAGGCGGTCCACAGTACTGGACGATGTCGCCGTTGCGAGGCTCATGGAGGACGCAGCGTGTGCCTGCTCACGGATTGCCCCGGCACTTCCGACCACCTGGCTCACGAAACCGGCTACGGCCTCCGCCGAGCGGGTCAATTCGGCCGTAGATGCATTCTGTTCTTCGACGGCCGCGACCACCTCGACGAACTTCGGTCCGACCTTCGCAATGAGACCGACCGCCTCGATCACCGTCTGGGCAGACTGGGCAGCATCCTGCTGAAGGCGTGTGATGCTTATGCGAATTTGATCCGTGGCCTTGGCGGTCTGGCCGGCGAGATCTTTCACTTCCTGCGCTACGACCGCGAAGCCACGGCCGTGTTCACCGGAGCGGCTAGCTTCAATCATCGCGTTCAGCGCCAAAAGGTTTGTTTGCTTGGCGATGCCGGCTACCACATTCACTACAGCGCCGATCTCTCCAGAGGAGGAGCGTAGGTGCTCGATCTGCGTCTGCGCGGCTCTCATGACACCGCTCACCTCGTCGAGAAGCCCAGCGGCATTGTGAATTTGGACGCTGATGTTCGCAGAAGCCTGGGTGAGGTCCTTGGCGGCCTGAGCGAGCAGCGCGGCGGTACCATCGACCGCCTGCGTCTCGGTGACGAGGGCAGCCGTGCGCGTACCAATATCAGTCAGTGAAGTTCCGGCTTGAGCAATTGAGCGGCTGACTTCCGCGGAAGCTCGCTGCACGGCGCCGATAAGTGTGTGAAGGTCTAGCTCTACTTGCTTGATAATCGGCTCGGCTTGATCATGGAGAGTCGCCAGGACGTGATCGTCCGCCGGCGGTTCCCGTACAACCGCTTCACTGAGAGACGGGATGTTCCGGGCGCGACGCAGGCGAGCGAGCATGATTTCCTGTCCTTTTGGTGCGTCGGTACGCACCAGTCCAAGCGAGTGGCTTAATCATCTTGTTAGGGAAGCCGATCAGAATTCCTTAAAATTGGTCTAAACACGAATTTGTGACAAGGGTTAAATTGAAATAAAAACATTCATTCTAACCGATCTCGAACTAGAAATCTGAGCAATGAACGATTAGATGGCAAATTCGTACTGGAATATCCTTCGCTTGGTGAGACAATAAAAACATATGAAGATCTTTTGTCTGTTCGTTTAAAAATGTTGCAAATTTTAGAATTATTACTGAGATTGACGCGACTCACCGTCTCGCTTTCAGCAAGAAAGCGCGACCATGCTCCCCTGGATTACCTTCGATCTGAAGCTAGTGTAGCGACGCGGACTGACGATTCACGTGGATTTTGAAGCGTGCAAGTCTGGGCCATGACTCGGACTGCCTGTGTACTCCTCGATGACACCACCAAGTCAGCGCTCTCGAAGAACGCCGGGGATCGATCCCGTCCCCTCGAGCACATCCCGCGCGCCTGGATCGTCCTGCTCTCGGCAGAGCGCCTGACGGTGCAGGAGGTGGCTCGGTAAGACGGCATCAGTCGGCCCACGGTCTGACGCTGGCAGCAGCGCTTTGGCGAGGCCGGTGTCGAGGGCCCGTTACGTGACAAGACCTGCTCACCCGGCACTCTGCCGCATTCCACGCGGACGGTGGCGGGGGCGCTGGCACTGCCCTGTTCGGAGCCGCCGGACGAGGTCGCCCACGAGACTCAGCGCGCCGTGGCCAAGCGCGTCGGGATCTCCTTGCGCGCCGTGCAACGGATTCGGCCGTCCGTCATCAGAGGATTTGGGGCAGTCTTGGCGTTTGGGAGGAGAAGCTCTGGTCCATCGCCTGCGCCTTCCTGCTGCATGCGGATCTTCTCCTCGGACGAGAACTGCCGACGTGTGGCCCGACGGATGTCCTTGATCACCGCTTCTGCCGGTTTTTTGGCCGGTCCGGATGTCCGCCTCATCTTCGCTCCTCAAGGGCTGCGATCTGGGAACGATGCCGTGCCATGATCTTCATCCTTCAAAGACCCGGCCATCCGGTCCATCAGCCCTGCCCAATCCGTCCACCCAGAGGGTGGCCACTCCGGTGAAACCAAATCTACAATTGTGGTTCGCCGGAAGTTCGGTCCATCGTTTGATTGTCGAAGGAGCGAGACGGGCCTCCGCTGCATAGGCCTCGAAGACCGGACGCCAGAGGCCCGGCTTCCGCCGCGGAGGTATCTCCCCGTCGCTCGACGCCGTTCCACCGGCGGGGCCAGGAAGGAAGCAAATCGGGCGCCCGGGCCATCCCACGAAGGAACGACCGACCAGCTCCTCGCCGGCAGGCGGGCACGATGCCGGCCCGACCACCATCGGGTGCGATTCGAGCGCGGCCGCTCCGGAACGCAACCGGGCCCAGCGTGCCTCGACCTCGGCAGCCTTCTCGAGGTAGCGCGTCCGGGCAAGCGCCGATTCTTTCGTCCCGAGCGTCTTCCGCTCCTCGTTCCTTCCGACAAGGAACCTGAGTTCCTTCGGTACGCGCCTCCGGAACTCGTACATGCCGGTCTTCAGGTGACGCCACGGCCGGGCCATCGCCAGTACCATCGTGTGTACCACCGCGACGGCCGCAAGCAATCAAAATGCTTATATTTCTTTGATTTCAGAGGTTTGGCAGTGGTAGTGGCGGAGAGGGGGGGGAGCCTCTGCCATTGAGCTGCAAGCCTTTGATGCCAAAGGCAAGTCTCTGATTAGTCTCGTCTTTCCACGGTATCGTGCTACAAAACCTGCTACAAAAAGAATGGGGTGAGAGGTGGGTTGTGGCAGGTGAGGTTCGGCATCTCCTTTATGCACGCGGGCGCTACTCTGCGCGCCTCGCCGTGCCAGAAGCCCTGCGCGGCATCGTCGGCAAGCGCGAACTTCTACACCCTCTCGGGGCGGATCGTGTTGTCGCGCTGCGCACGCTCCCTGGCGCCGTGGCCGAGATGCAAGCGGTTCTCGACGCAGCACGTGCCAGAGCGAAGGAAGGAGAAGCGGCACGCGCACCGGCACGCCGAGGACGCCCGCTCACGGCGGAGCAGATGGCACGCGAGCGCTATCGTTCCCAGATCGAGTTCGACCAGGAAATCCGGGAGAGCAATGAGCTTGCTGGCCTGGGCTTCGTAGACGAGTTCCGGGTATCGGATCTTGGGCGCGCGATGGCCGGAGCAGCTACGAACGCGGAGCTCGAAGCCCTCGTCGGCCCCATCCTATCCGCCTTCCGCATGCGCGGGCACACCGAGATTACGCCGACCTCGCCCGAGTTCCGCAAGGCAGCGATGACACTTGCCGTTGCAGAACGAGAGGCGCTTGCCGTCTCTGCGGCCCGTGATGATGGTGACCTCACGGCTGCGACGACCAACCCCCTCCTAGTGGCAGAGAGACCCCTGGAGCCGACGCCGGTCTCCCCGCGCATCCTCGGGCCACTGAGCACCAAGCGGCTAAGCGAGATCGTTCCTCTCATGACAGCGGAGAAGAAGGCGCCGCCCGCGAGCGTCTACGAGTATGAAGTCGCTGTCCGCATGTTTGAAGAGCACCTGGGCGAGGCCCGACCAGCCTATACGATCACCAGACGAGATGTGCTGTCCTACAAGACGGCTCTCATGGAGACGCCGGCCAACTACACGAAGCGCTTCCCCAACACGCCGCTCCCCGAGGCCATCAGGCTGAACAAGGCTCGGGCGACACCCTTCCCGGTGCTCAACGTCAAGACAATCAACGCAAAGTGGCTGTCGCGACTTGGGTCTATCCTTAAGTGGTGCGTCAACAACGAAGTGCTACCCGACAACCCGGCGACTGGCGTCAGGGTGGACCAGATCGCCGGGACTGCCGCGCCCCGCGTGAACTTCACGCCCGGCGACCTCGCCAGGATTTTCGCAGCGCCCCTGTTCCAAGAGGACGTTGCGCTGGAGGAGCGGCAGTGGGCACTTCTAATCGCGCTCCACGCTGGCCTGCGAGCGAGCGAGATCGGCCAACTCAAGCTCGACAGCGTGCGGCGCGAACGCGGCGTTCTCGCCTTCGCAGTCGAGGAACAAGTCAAGACACGCGGGTCGGCACGCTTGATGCCGGTCCACTCGAACTTGATCCGTCTCGGGATCGAGAACCTGACCTGACCGTTATTTTGGACCGAGCCAATTGAGAGGCTACTGCATGGTCGCGGCCATGGGTAGCCGGAAAGCCAGATCCGGGTAGCTGACGGGCGCGGGCGGCCGATAGCCCAGCGAAGAATGCGGTCGGACGCGGTTGTAGGTGGTTTGCCAGAGACCGATCACGATCTGCGCTTCCTTCAGCGAGTAGAAGATCTCCTGGCGTAGACACTCGTCACGAAGCTTGCCGTTGAAGCTCTCGCAATAGCCATTCTCCCACGGGGATCCTGGCGCGATGTACTGGATCTGCGAGCCAGCTTTGGCGACCCACTTCCGCAACGCCTTTGCGATCATCTCAGGACCATTGTCGCAGCGGATGTTCTCCGGGATGCCGTGTACGCACATCGCGTCGGCTAGCGCCTCGATCACACCGAGGCTGTTGATGCGCCGCGCCACCTTCAGCGCCAGGCAAGCCCGGCTGTGCTCGTCGATCAGAGCCAGGATGCGCAGGCTGCGGCCATCGTGCGTCTGGGCTTGCACGAAGTCGAAGCTCCAGACGTGATTGCGGTGAAGTGGTCGTAGCCGCACGCAGGAGCCGTCGTTCAGCCACAGGCGGCTGCGGGGTCTATGTCGGCTGGGGACCTTCAGCCCCTCGCGACGCCAGATGCGCTGAACCCGGTCTTTGCCTACCTGCCAGCCAGCTGCCTGAAGCAGCGCGGCGACGCGGCGGTAGCCGTAGCGTCCGTGACGAAGACGCCAGGGCGATGATGGCCTGGGTCAGCTCATCCTCATCGGTCAGTACGGTGGGCACGTAGCGCTGCGTGCCCCGGTGCTGGCCGACGATCCGACAGGCGTGACGTTCCGAGAGGCCGTACTTCTCACGGATGCCGTCGACTGCCTGCCGGCGCCGCTCGGGGGCTACAAGTTTCCCGAGGCGACGTCCGCCAGCACCTGCTTCTCTAGGGAAAGGTCGGCGACGAGCCGGCGCAGCCGAGCGTTCTCGCGCTCCAGGTCCTTCATCTTCCTGGCTTGATCGACCTGAAGGCCGCCGTACTCCTTGCGCCAGCGGTAGTAACTCTGCTCGGAGATCTCCGCCTCCCTGCATGCAAGGGCCAAACTCTTGCCCTGGGCCGTCTGCACCTCAATCTGACGCAGCTTGAGCACGACCTGCTCCGCGTTCGTCTTCTGGCCTCGCCGCATATCCAACTCCTTTGGTCCTGGCTGATCCTCTCAATCAGCCCGGTCCAAAGCCAGCCGGTCAGGTCA
>NZ_BPQL01000092.1 GCF_022179225.1 Methylobacterium goesingense | reverse complement strand
CGACGATCCAGCGCCGTTCCAGAACGACGAAGCCCTTCTGGTCCGGGTCTTTTTCGACGACCCGTCGGCGCATGCCGTGAAGGTTGCACCATTCCTCGCAGCGCTTGGCCCGGAAGACGCTGTCGAAGAGGCCCAGACGCAGGCTCGGCCAGTACGGCTTGCCCTCGTCCAGAGCCGACAGCGTGTCACAGTCCTGCACGTTGGCCGGCACGATAGTCATGGCCAGGATGTGCCCCTCGGCATCGACCATCAGCACGCGTTTGCGGCCGACCACCCTCTTGGCGGCATCGTAACCGCGTGGCCCGCGCACGCCGATGCACTTGACGCTCTGGGTGTCGATGATCGCCAGCCGCGGCGTAGGACGCCGCCCGCAGCAGCGGCGCTGTCGGCGCGCGAGCGTCCGCATCAGAACCGCGAACAGGCCCTTGTCCACCCAGCGCCGGAACCATCCATAGACGGTGCGCCAGGGCAGGAAGCCATCGGGCAAGGCCCGCCATCCGCCGCCCGTACGCAGATGCCAAGCAACGGCCGCCATCACGCGGCGCGCCGACCTGGCGTTTGGTCGGGCCGGCGGGTCAGCCAGCTCCAGGAAGCGGGCCACCTCGTCCAAGCCCGCCTCCATCACCATGTTCTTCAAACGCGTCTCATGGCGCGTCCGATGCCGGTCCGTACACGTCTGCTCTCCACGCCGCCCCGCCAGGCGGAATTCGTGTTGCTACACGAGACAGATGGGGACGGCCGGTGGAGGTCCTCAAACAGGCTCTAAGGAGTTAAGCTGATGCCGAAGGTCGAACCAGAGAGCTCGTTGACGGCGGCCCGTAGTAATCGGCCAGCTTTGCCAGAGGCCCTACTGCACGATCCCTATTTTCCGCGCCGGGCAGTTGCCGTGAACGAGGATGCGAGCCGCTCCAAGTCGACGCCGGTCACGCGCGTGTACGATCCGCACTTCCCCAGGCTGACGCAGGCTGCGATTTAATTGTGCACCTCAGGGGTCGTTGCGGGCATAGGCGAGGCTCCGACTAAACTTAGGTTGAATTTTTAACAACCGCAACCAAGTCGGGCGCCTCTGGGGCAGGCTTAAGGAATAGCGCGCCATCGCCACCCACTACGAGAAGACCACCGCCAGCTTCATGGGTGTTCTCTCCCTCGCAGCCGCCCTCGATTGGCTCAAGCGATGATGGGCGTAGCTGGGTCTGTCAGGATCCTGCTGGCGCACCGTATGTACCGGCCTCATCGTGGTGCTTGAAGCCCGAACCCTTCGTTGATGCGCGAGTCATCGACGAAAAACTCGCGATGATCTCGGTCAGGGGGAGCTGCTCCGACACAGCTGCTTTATTCGCAATCCGCTTTATCAAATTCCGAGGGGCGCTTTGAAAACCGCGCCGTGGTCCAGACACGACAACGCCCCGAGGATGTCTCCTCGGGGCGTGCCTCGACGAAAGCGGCCAGGTGATCGGGGCTGGGGACGCTTAGGCCGAACCTAAATGTCCCGCAGACCTTAGTACGAGCCGAACTTGTAGTTCACGCCGGCGCGCACGACGACGAACTCGTCGGAGCGGCGGTTGGTGTAGCCCGAAGTGGCGGTCGCGTAGTTGGTGTTGATCCGGTAGGTCTGGCCGGTGGAGTTCGAGTATGCGAACACGCCGTTGTTGGCGTTGTCGCGGTCGAGGTTCACGTACAGACCTTCGACCTTGAGGGTCACGGCCGAGGACTTGAAGAAGTTCAGGAAGGAGTCGGTTGGCAGGGCGTACTCGACGCCGCCGCCGGCGGTCCAGCCGGTGCGGAAGTCGTTGCGGCTGCTGTTGGGCAGGCCGAAATCGCTGCCGCCGCCGCCGCCGTAAGCGAAGCCGCCGGTGCCGTACACCAGGGTGCGGTCGAAGGCGTAGCCGAGGCGGCCGCGCACGGTGCCGAAGTAGTCGAGGCCCGACAGGCCATTCGGGTTGACGGGGGTCAGGTCGGGGTTCAGGGCGCCGACGATGTTGGTGTAGCGGTTACGGCTGTTGCCGAAGTCGACGTACTGGGCGTCAGCTTCGATACCGACGACGACACCGGAGCCCGGGGTGAACTGGTAGTTGTAGCCGATCTGACCGCCGCCGACGAAGCCTTCGTTGCTGTCACGGCCGCCGAAGGCGCCAGCGCCACGGCCACCCACCAGGGGGCTGGCGGCGGTGCCGAGGAAGATCGGCGCATTGGCGACGATGGTGGTCGGACCCTTGTTGTCGTTGCCAGTGCCGAAGCCGTAGCCGGCGTTGAAACCGGCGTAGAAGCCGGTCCAGGTGAACACCGGCACCGGCACGAACACCGGGGGCGCCGCGCGGCGCGGAAGATCGGCGGCCGAAGCGACGCCGGCGAGGAGCGCAGTGGCGGCGCTGGCGAGGATGAGGGTCTTGATCATGTGAGGACTGCCGGGAACCAGAGGCGCACTCTCGGTGCGGTGTGAAGCGGTTCTACCGTGAGAGCCTGGCTGAGCTCTAGTGCATTTGAGCAACACCCAGGATAGATCGATATCGCCCCTAGCAACCTAACAAGAACTGAAGATTCACATCTTGGTAACCGGGTAGATTAACGCCCGGCCCGACGCATAGTTCCGAAGAAATATCTCGCCGGTTCGAGGTCTCGGGCGGGCGGGGCCGGTCGCGATGCCCGCGGACCGATGTCGAAGGCGTCGCCACGCGGCCATGGCGGTTAAAGATCAGAGCGACAGAGGGGGTGACGGGCCGCTCGGATCATCCCGCCATGGCGCGCATCGCAGAGACGCCGTCGTGGAGCACGTAGCCGCGGCCCCAGACGGTCTCGATGTAGTTCTTGCCGCCCGAGGCGTTGGCGAGCTTCCGACGCAGCTTGCAGATGAACACGTCGATGATCTTCAGCTCGGGCTCGTCCATGCCGCCGTAAAGATGGTTGAGGAACATCTCCTTCGTGAGCGTCGTGCCCTTGCGCAGGGCGAGGAGCTCCAGGATTTGATACTCCTTGCCGGTGAGATGGACGCGCGCGCTCGCGATGGTGGTGGTCTTCTCGTCGAGGTTCACGATGAGGTCGCCCGTGGTGATCACCGACTGAGCGTGGCCCTGCGAGCGGCGCACGATGGCGTGGATGCGGGCGACGAGCTCGTCCTTGTGGAAGGGCTTGGTCAGGTAGTCGTCGGCGCCGAAGCCGAGACCCTTCACCTTATCCTCGATGCCCGCCAGGCCGGAGAGGATCAGGATCGGCGTCTTGACCTTGGCGACGCGCAGGGTGCGCAGCACCTCGTAGCCCGAGATGTCCGGCAGCGTCAGGTCGAGCAGGATGATGTCGTAGTCGTACAGCTTGCCGAGATCGATCCCTTCCTCGCCGAGATCCGTGGTGTAGGTGTTGAAGCTCTCGGACTTGAGCATCAATTCGATGCTGGCGGCGACGGAGGCATCGTCCTCGATCAGCAGTACACGCATCGGAAAGCTCCTTGAAAGTTTGAGGCTTCCTAGCCCCACACTGGCAACAAAACGTTAAGGTTTCAGCCATCGCGATAGCGTGCGGAAACGTCGTGCACGTGTACCTGGGAGCAAACTCCGAGAAGTCTCGAGCATCTGAGCCGTTGAAGTAGAGAGACCGGCCAAGGGGCCTGCGACAGCGCAACAACAGGGTTAACGAAGCGTTGCCGTTCGGGACTTGCTCCCGTTATGGAAACGGTGCGAGCCATCAGTTTGGCCCTTGAACAGGGCACACCATGCGCACTCAAGCCGGGGCGCAGCTGCGTCTCACGCTTCGGGGCGCAAGGTACCGCGCTATGGTCAGTCTCAACGCTTATGGGATCACCCAGCACGCCATCGTGGGCGTAGACCCGGCGCAGAACGACTTGACCTACGGTATGATCGCTTCGCTGCACGATCGCCGCAACACCCTGACGGTCGTGCTGATCGGTGCGCTAGCTGTTTGATCCCGGGGTTTGATGGTGCACTTTTCACGCCGGAGTGGAGGGACGCGCTATGGGCCAGGTTCTTCACGGCAGCGCCACAACGACGGAGGCGATCCGTCGAGCGATCCAGCATAGTCAAGCGAGCCTGAGGGCCCTCTCGAAGCGCTACGGGATCAACCCGAAGACAGTCGCCAAGTGGCGGCGGCGGACCTCGGTCGCCGATCAGCGCACGGGGCCGAAGGATCCTCGCTCGACGGTGCTGTCACCCGAGGACGAGGCGGTGGTGGTCGCCTTTCGGCGTCACACACTCCTGCCCCTCGACGATTGCCTCTACGCGCTCCAGGCCACGATCCCACACCTGACCCGCTCTTCGCTTCATCGCTGCCTCCAGCGACACGGCATCAGCCGATTGCCCGAGGTCGACGGCGACAAGCCCAAGCGGTCGCGCTTCAAGGTTTATCCGCTCGGATACTTCCACATCGATCTGGCCGAGGTCCACACGGCGGAAGGGCGACTCTACCTGTTTGTCGCCATCGACCGCACGACCAAGTTCGCCTTCGTTGAACTCCATGAGAAGGCCACGCGGCGGGTCGCAGGCGACTTTCTCCGGCACCTTATCGAGGCGGTGCCCTACAAGGTGCACACGGTGCTCACCGACAACGTCCTACGTAGCGAGAAAGGACGGCTGGCTAGGCAACAGGTCTCCGTCCGCGAACATGCGCCCGCGGTGTGTTTGTCGTCAACGTCGATCCAGGCGGCTCCTGCCGATCCGGAAGAACTCTCCGCCATAGCGAACACAGGATCCAGCCGACGCGCGTCGCGCCGTGGTCCTCACCGTCCTCAACACGAGATGTCGATCCAGGCAGGAGACCCGAGCATTATCTACAGGGTCGTGGTTCTCACGCCTGTCCGACGTCAGCACCTGTGGGACAGATTGAGGGTCTTCACGAACGGAGGATGGCTGGTTCATCGTAGCCCCTAAGGAGCGAAGATGAAGCAGACATCCGGACCGGCCAAGAAACCGGCAGAGGCGGTGATCAAGGACATCCGTCGGGCCACACGTCGGCAGTTCTCGTCCGAGGAGAAGATCCGCGTGGTGCTGGAAGGCTTGCGTGGCGAGGACAGCATCGCCGAGTTGTGCCGACGCGAGGGGATCGCCGCCTCGATGTACTACGGCTGGTCCAAGGAGTTCCTGGAGGCTGGCAAGAAGCGCCTGTCGGGGGACACGGCTCGTGCGGCCACCACGGACGAGGTGCGGGATCTGCGCCGCGAGACGGGGGCGCTGAAGGAGGTCGTAGCTGATCTCGTCCTAGAGAACCGTCTGCTCAAAAAAAGCATGAGCGGGGCTGGGGGCGACGAGGCATGAGGTACCCGGCCTCTGAGAAGCTGGAGATCATCCGGCTCGTCGAGCAATCCCACCTGCCGGTGCGTGCCACTCTAAACAAGCTCGGCATCACGCGCTCGACGTTTTACCGCTGGTACGACGCCTACCGGCGCGGCGGCCCCGAGGCGTTGA
>NZ_BPQL01000091.1 GCF_022179225.1 Methylobacterium goesingense | reverse complement strand
TGTCCGACGTCAGCACCTGTGGGACAGATTGAGGGTCTTCACGAACGGAGGATGGCTGGTTCATCGTAGCCCCTAAGGAGCGAAGATGAAGCAGACATCCGGACCGGCCAAGAAGCCGGCAGAAGCGGTGATCAAGGACATCCGTCGGGCCACACGTCGGCAGTTCTCGTCCGAGGAGAAGATCCGCGTCGTACTGGAAGGCTTGCGTGGCGAGGACAGCATCGCCGAGTTGTGCCGACGTGAGGGTATCGCCGCCTCGATGTACTACGGCTGGTCCAAGGAGTTCCTGGAGGCTGGCAAGAAGCGCCTGTCTGGCGACACGGCTCGTGCGGCCACCACGGATGAGGTGCGGGATCTCCGTCGCGAAGCGGGGGCGCTGAAGGAGGTCGTAGCTGATCTCGTCCTGGAGAACCGTCTGCTTAAAAAAAGCATGAGCGGGGCTGGGGGCGACGAGGCATGAGGTACCCGGCCCCCGAGAAGCTGGAGATTATCCGGCTGGTTGAGCAATCCCACCTGCCGGTGCGTGCCACCTTGGACAAGCTCGGCATCACGCGCTCGACGTTTTACCGCTGGTACGACGCCTACCGGCGCGGCGGCCCCGAGGCGTTGAGCGACCATCCCTCGCGGCCGAGCCGGGTCTGGAACCGCCTACCTGCAGAGATCCGCGAGCAGATCGTTGCTCTGGCCTTGGAGCAGCCTGAACTCAGCCCGCGTGAACTGGCGGTACGCTTCACCGACGAGCGGCGCTACTTCGTCTCGGAAGCGACCGTCTACCGGTTGCTCAAGGCTCAGGACCTGATCACCAGCCCGGCCTATATCGTCATCAAGGCCGCCGACGAGTTCCGCGATAAGACCACCGCCCCCAACCAGCTTTGGCAGACGGACTTCACCTACCTGAAGGTCGTTGGCTGGGGCTGGTACGACCTGTCGACGGTCCTGGACGACTTCTCACGCTACATCGTCGCCTGGAAGCTGTGCACGACGATGCAGGCCAGCGACGTCACCGCCACGCTCGACCTGGCGCTGGGTGCGGCTGGGCTCGATCAGGCGCGGGTGATGCAGCGGCCACGCCTGCTCTCCGACAACGGGCCGAGCTACGTCGCCAGCGACCTGGCTGACTGGCTCGGCATTCGGGGCATGACCCACATCCGCGGTGCGCCATGCCATCCTCAAACGCAGGGCAAGATCGAGCGTTGGCATCAGACGCTCAAGAACCGCATCCTGCTCGAACACGCCTACTTGCCCGGCGAGTTGGAGACGCAGGTTGCCGACTTCGTCGAACACTACAACCATGCCCGTGCCCATGAGAGCCTGAGCAACCTTACGCCCGCCGACGTCTACTTCGGACGCGGCGAAGGGATCCTGGCCGAGCGGGAACGCATCAAGCGCCAGACCCTCATGGATCGCCGCTTGCGCCACCACGCGCAGGCCGCCTAACCTCTTACCCCAGATGGACCAGAGCCTCCGCTCCTGAACACCGCTGAATGTCCCAAATCATCTGACGACGGACA
>NZ_BPQL01000090.1 GCF_022179225.1 Methylobacterium goesingense | reverse complement strand
TCGAAGCGGTCGGTTCGGGAGGTGTCCGCGGCCATCGCCCAGGGGCATGTCAACGTCGATATCGGCGGCCGCTTCCGGCTCGATGACATCGTGGAGGCTCACGTCGCGGCGGAGGAGCACCGCTTTGGCGGCGCCCTCCTCATCGCTCCTCAAGCGGTCGCCCCATCAGTCTTGTGTATCCAAAATTATGCTGGCCTGAAGTTTGCTGGGGTCGCCCCGCACACACGGAGGGTTCATGACGGCTCCTGGGGTCCAACTCAGCCTGGACGGTATCCGCAAATCCTTTCCCGGCAAGGGCGGGCCAGTGCCGGTGCTTGATGGGCTCAGCTTCGATATCTACGAGCGCGACTTCGTCAGCATCATCGGCCCGAGTGGTTGCGGCAAGACGACGGTGTTCAACGTCATCGCCGGACTTCTCGAGCCCGATAGCGGCACAATGACGTTTCGCGGCGAGGTGGTGCCGGGGCTGCAGGGCCGGGTCGGCTACATGATGCAGAAGGACCTGCTGTTCCCCTGGCGGACGGTCCTGCAGAACGTGATGCTCGGCCTGGAGATGAAGGGCGTCGACCGCGCCCAGGCTCTCGACACGGCTCGCGAATACCTCTCGACCTTCGGCCTGTCGGGCTTCGAGAATGCCTACCCGAAGATGTTGTCCGGCGGCATGCGGCAGCGCACCGCCCTGATCCGGACCCTGATCATGGATCCCGATATCCTGCTCTTGGATGAACCCTTCTCGGCCCTCGACTACCAGACGCGTCTCTACCTCGAAGGCGTTCTCCTCGACGCCGTGGAGACCTTCCACAAGACCGTCGTGCTGGTGACGCATGATATCGACGAGGCCGTCGCCCTGTCCAAGCGCGTCGTCGTTCTGGGCAATCGCCCCACCAAGGTGAAATCCGTTCACGAGATCGGGCTCGATGCCCGTTCGCCGATCGGTGCGCGCAGCGATCCGCGTTTCTCCGACTATTTTCAAACCCTGTGTGGCGAACTCGAGATCCAGACCCGTCAGAGGGCAGCCTGATGGCGACGCACACCTTGAAAACGTCGGAAGCCTTGAAGACGTCCCAAAGCCTCAAGTCCGCGTCGCCAGCCTCGGCCCGGCCCACCCGGCAACCCGTTGCTCGGCCCCGCGCGAAGCCGGGTGCATTTGCCCGGGCGGCCGACACGACACTCGGGCGCGGCATCATTCAGCTGCTGGCGGTTGCGGTGTTCTTTCTTGCGTGGGAGGTCGCGGTCCGAGCCGGCTGGCTCACAGAGTTTCTGGTCGGCGCACCGTCAGGCATTTGGCGGGTCTTTCTCGCCTCGATGGCGGACGGATCGCTGCCGGTCGATACCTGGTACACCGTGATCGAAGCGATCATCGGGTTCTTGATCGGCACGCTCCTGGGGTCGCTGGCCGGCCTCGGCCTCTGGTACTCGGCCTTCGTAGCGCGGCTCGTCGAACCCTTCATCGTGGCGATCAACTCGGTGCCGAAGATCGCACTGGCCCCGATCGTCATCCTTTGGTTCGGCACGGGTTTCGTCTCGAAGGTGGCGCTCGCGGTCTCGCTGACGGCTCTCGTCGCCCTCATCGCCGCCTATCAGGCCGCGCGCGACGCCGACCCCGACCTGCAGGCCCTTCTGGCCTCGATGGGCGCCTCGAAGAACCGCATCTTCAAGAGCGTGATCGTGCCCTCCACTCTGCCGGCCATCATCGGGATGTTTCGCATCAACATCGGCTTTGCCCTCGTGGGCGCGGTGGTCGGCGAGTTCATCTCGTCCCAGCGCGGCCTCGGGCACCTGATCTACTCGGCCTCGAGCCTCTACGACCTGAATACGGTCTGGGTCGGATTGTTCGTGCTGATGTTCGTGGGCTTCCTCCTCTACCACGTCATCGATTTCGCCGAGCGTCGCATCCTGCCTTGGCGGCAGATCACCACCGCCGGCCAGGTGCAGGTCTGATCTCCCCACGCGTCGACGGGTTCGCCGGCATCAGCCGCAACGCGTGATGCGCGCTGGAACACCGGCTTTCCAACCTCCCGCAGACTCGGGACTTCCTCAAAAAAGGGCATCACGGATGATTCGTTCCAAACGCCTGCGTCTCTCAGCCTCCGTGGCGGCAATTCTGGGGTTCGCCAGCCTCGTGGCGCCGGCCCGCGCGGCGGACAAGGTCACGATCTCGCAGGCCTTCCAGTCGATGCTCTACCTGCCCTTCTACGTTGCCATGGATGGCGGATTCTTCGCCGGCGAAGGGGTCGAAGTGACCAAGGAAACGGCGGGCGCCCCCGCCGTGGCCCTCTCGGCGGTGATCTCGAAGAGCGCGCAGTACTCGATCCACGGCCCCGAATGGACCGCTATCGCCGCCTCGAAGGGCGCGCCGGTGAACGTCGTGGCGAATGTGGTCAACGGAGCCGCGGTGTGGATCGCCACGACCCCGGACGTGATCTTCAACGATGTGAAGGACCTGAAGGGTCAGAAGATCGTCACCGGGCTGATGCCGACCACCAGCACCTCACTGTTCCTGAAGCTCCTCAAGGAGAACGGCCTCAAACCCGAGGACGTGGAGATGACCCAGGTCCAGCTCGGCTCCGAGCCGGGGCCGCTCCTTGCCGGCCAGGCCAAGATCGCGGTCATGTACGAGCCCGGTCTCGACCAGGTGGTGGCCAAGGGGATGAAGGTCGTACTGGGCTTTCCGGAGCGCTACGGCGCCTACGCCTTCTCGTCCGTGAGCGCCCGCAAGGACGTGGATCCTGCCATCACTCAGAAGGTCGTGACCGGCATGCAGAAAGCGATCCGCTTCATGCACGCCGAGCCTGAGAAGACGATTGCCATCGCCAAGAAGCAGTTCCCGAACCTCGACCCCGCCGTCGTCGAAGCCGCGGTGAAGCGCATGATGCGGGAGAAGGTCTATCCTGACAGTGTCGACATCACCGCCGAGGCCTTGAAGACCGGAATGGAGACGCAGGTCGCGCTGGGTAATCTCTCGGCTTTGCCCGACTACGCCACCTTCGTGCGTCGCGACTTCATCGAGAAGAGCCTCGCGGCGAACTGAGGCCGCGCCCCTCCGAACGCCGCGCAGATGCAGCGCGGTGTTCGGCTCCGCAAGACAACGGACCCCTCGATGCTCAACCACCTCGGCCTCGTCGACGCCTTACGAGCGTTCCGCGATGGACACGTGTCGCCCGGAGATTACCTCACGGCCAGCCATGATGCAGCCCGGGCGCACTCGGATCTTGCCGCCTTCACCGTCCTCGCGACGGATCTCGCACCGGGAGTGGGCGCCTGGGAGGGCATCCCCGTCGGGGTGAAGGACATTATCGCCACCGCCGACCTGCCGACCACGAACGGCTCACCCGTCTATGCCGACCACGTGCCCGCCACGGATGCCTGGATCGTTGCCCGCTTGAAGGCCCTCGGCGCCTCGGTTCTCGGCAAGACGGTGTCCACCGAGTTCGCCTGGCGCCACCCGGGACCGACGCACAATCCCTGGAAGCGTGGACACACGCCGGGCGGCTCGTCGAGCGGCTCGGCCGCCTCCGTCGCAGCCGGGATCGTGCCCCTTGCGCTCGGCACACAGACTTTCGGATCGGTGATCCGGCCGGCCGCCTATTGTGGGGTCGTCGGCGTGAAGCCGAGTTACGGCGCCATCCCACGCGTCGGTGTTCACCCTCTGGCCCCCTCCCTCGACCATGTCGGCCTGTTCACCCGCTCGGTGACGGATGCTGCCTTCGCCCTGGCGCATCTGATCGGCCGAGACGAGGCGGACCCGCACGGCCGCCCGCTGCCGGACTTTTCCGTCGACCTCGACATGGCTCTGGCGCCCCGTGAAGCGCCGCGCCTCGCGCTGGTTCGGACCACGATCTGGGACAGGGCCGAACCGGAGCAGCGCACAATGCTCGAGGCGACGGCAGCGGATTTTCAAGCGGCCGGAGCCCATGTGTCCGACTTCGTGCTCCCGGCTGCCTTCGAAGGCTTGTGGGACTGCGCGCGCACCATCCTCGCCGTCGAGGCGAGCGCCCGCTTCGGAACGCTGGTCGAGCGTTTCCCCGACCGGACGAGCCAGCCGCTGAAGGATCTCGTCGCGGAAGGGGCGCAGATCGCGGCCGTGGCCTACGTGGAAGCCCTCCGGCATCAGGCCGATCTGCGGGTGGACTTCGATACGGTGCTGTCGGGCTACGATGCGGTCCTGACCCTGCCCGCCTCCGGCCCTGCCCCGGAAGGGCTGGCCTCAACCGGCGATCCTGCCTTCTGCGTACCCTGGACCTGCCTCGGCGTTCCGGCCGTCGCGCTTCCGGCTGGGGAAAGCCAAGGGCTTCCGCTCGGTATCCAGCTTGTGGGCACCTACCGCAACGATCTCGCGTTGCTCCGCACGGCGCGTTGGTGCGAAAGCGTTTTGGCCCGCCCGATCCCCTTTCCCACCCTCTGCCCCGCCTCCTAAAGACGCGCACATCGCAATCATCGGAACGCTGACTCATGCTTTCGCTCCTGTCGCTGCGTAAGCAGATCGATGCCGGCTCGCTCACGCCGCGCGAGGCCATTGCTCTCTCCGAGGCCGCGATCGCCGAGCGCGAGCAGGACATCCGCGCCCTGGTCAGCCGCGATCTCGATCCGGTCGTGCCGGAGCGAGGCCCCCTCGCGGGCATTGCGGTGGGCGTGAAGGACATCCTCGACACGGCCCACCTGCCGACGCAGATGGGCTCGCCGATCTACGACGGCTGGCGCCCACGCGCCGATGCGGCCGCCGTGGCGCGCCTGAAGCGCCTGGGCGCGGTGCCGCTGGCCAAGACCACCACGACGGCCTTCGCTTTCCTGGACCCGACGCAAACCCGCAATCCGCGCCACCCTGGCCATACGCCGGGCGGTTCGTCGGCGGGTTCGGCCGCCGCTGTATCAGCAGGGATGCTGCCGCTGGCGCTGGGCACTCAGACCGGTGGCTCAGTGATCCGCCCGGCCGCCTATTGCGGTGTCGTTGGGATGAAACCTTCCTTTGGGCTGCTGCCCACGGTGGGTATGAAGTGCTTCTCTTGGACGCTCGACACGCTGGGCCTGTTCACCGCGGGCGTCGCCGATGCAGCCCACGCCCTTGCGCTGATGACGGGGCGTCCCAGCCTTGACCTTCCCACCACCGAGCCGGGTACGCCGCGTATCGGTGTCGTCCTGCAGGATTTCTGTGCCACTGCGGAGCCCGAGGCGCTGGATGCCCTTGAGCGCGTGCGTACCGCGACCGAAGCTGCCGGAGCCCGTCTGCGCGATTTGGTCCTGCCGGCGGTCTTCGCCGAAGCCTTCGGGCTTCACGGCACGATCCAGGATTTCGAGGCGGCCCAGGCGCTGGATTGGGAATACACCAGCCATCGCGCGGACCTTGGCCCCCTCCTGGGGGCGCATCTCGATGCCGCGCAAGGTGTGTCGCCCAAGTCCTATGACGCGTCCTTGAAGGTGGCGGATCGCGCCCGGCAGCAATTGGCCGATCTGTTTGCAGAGCACGACCTGGACGTGATCCTGACTCTCTCGGCGCCCGGCCCAGCGCCAGAAGGCTATGCAAGCACGGGCGATTCTCGGTTCAACCGCCTGTGGACGCTGATGGGTGTTCCTTGTGTGACCGTGCCGGTGGGAAGCACCCCGGCTGGGCTGCCGCTCGGCGTGCAGATCATTGCGCGCCTTGGCGACGATGCCCGGGCCCTCACAGCGGCGCGCTTCGTCGAAACGCTGATGGGTGAGCGCCATTGCTGATGCGAGCGAGCCCGGTAAGCTTGTAAAACGGCACTGAGGACGACCGCCTTCGTGCTTCGCGAAAAGGGACTGCGACGGCGAGGTTGGGTCGACATCTGTCGGGTCACGTCGCACTGCCCGCGCGAGGCGACCGGCCCCGCGCGTTCCCGGCGATCGCTTGGCAGCAGTCCCACGCCCTCGGACATGGCCTCGACCAGGGTGCAGGCATCGGCGATACCGTCCTGTTGCGCGCAGTGTCGTCATGCGTCCGCGCAGTTCCGGCGGATCTCCGGATCGGTCATCATCCGCGATCGCATCCAGACGCCTCGACTGGTGAATGCCCGCCGGGAGAGGTCGAAACCGAGACCGCGCTTCGCGATGCGCGCGGCATCGTCATGTTGATCGAAGCCATTCGGCACCACCATCTGGGGTATCCCGGCATCGAAGGCCCCGAAGCATGTCCCGATTCTACCAGGGTGGATCAGAGCGCCGGCATCGGGCAGCAAGGCACCGAACGGCACGCTGCGGCAGCCAGTCGGGCAGGGGCGGCGCGAACCAGGGGGACCGTCAGGCCGAGCCGGTCGGGTGACGGCAGCCAATCCGAGAGATTGCGGATCGGCACGCAGGTCCTCGTACGCCGGGCCGAGCCGATGGCACGGAAGATCAGACCGCTCGCCTCGATCTGCACACGGTGTTTTGGAGTCGTGGCGAATGTGACATCGTGGTCGCGCCCGAGCAACGTCTTGCCGATATCAAGAAACGGGATGATGTCTCCCAGGCTGCCGAGGTTCGATATCAGGATACGACACTTGGACGCGTGAAAAAGACTCATGCGCGCGATCCGGCCTTGCGGGCTGGTTTGACGTTGTGTCGGCGGCATTCGAGCACACGGACCGGTCCGGGCCATCAGAACCTGTGACCTTGAATCGGTGTCGCGCCGGCCTCGTCGATCAGGGTCAAGCACGCCCCTGGGCCATAATGGCGACGAACGGATGGCCGCACGTTCAGCGGCACTGCTGATCGAGGAGCCCCGCGATGTCGAGCCCTCCGAACGACATGCCGGGCTTGAACGGCGGACCAGGAAGAATCCGGACACGACCAATCTCGCTGAAAAGTTCGAGGGGCTGTTTCACGCTCCACGATCCGTCCGGGTTGTGTGTGAATCGGGAGCAGTCCAGTTCCGCCTGACCCGTCGGCTGTTGCGCATGCGCCGAACTCGCGACGAGCATCAAGGCGTAGAAGCCGGACAGGGTGGATCGCGACAGCATGGGCATGTCCTCAAGCGGAATGCGAGGATTTAGGAGTCCAGTCCGCAAAAACCAGCCAGGAACTTCGCTCGCGACACCTCGAGCGGCAGGCAGGGCGGTACGCTCGCCCTCAGGCGCCAGACCAGTCGCCTCGCACCACCCCTGGCGGTGATTGCGTCACGCCCAACCGACGGACCTTTTCGGGAAGCTCTGATCGCTGCCTCTACAGCCGACATGGGTCGATTTCAAAAGGCCCGTTTCCGGAATGCTTCCGCGCGAAGGTGATCTGCACTTCGGTGGACCTGCTCGTCTTCACAGTTCCGCCCCTCCCGTCAGGAGCTCAAAACCGGAAACCTCGCACTGGGGCCGGACCAAAGCGATGGGGGGACGTCACGCAGGTTCGAGGAGCCCCGGTCGACGCCGATCATGCCCTCACCCCGCGAAGGCGCGCGGCGGCAGGCCGCGCGTGCCGGGATCGAGGACGAACAGTGCCCCGGCCGCCGGCTCGTGGCCACAGTCCAATGCGGCCGAGGTGAGGTAGAGTCGGTCGAGGTCCGGACCGGCGAAGGTGCAACTCGTGATGTTCGTCGCCGGCAATGCGATCGACCGGAGCAGCGTCCCATACGGGTCGAACCGGCTGATCCGGCCGCCGCCCCAGTGCGCGATCCAGAGGCAGCCCTCCGCATCGGTGGTCATCCCGTCGGGATAGCCCCACGCTTCGGGGAAGCACAGGAAGCTCCGCTTGCCCGAAAGCGCCCCGTCCGCGTCGACGTCGAAGGCGAAGACCGTCCGCGCGGCGCTGTCGGTGTGGTAGAGGGTGCGGCCGTCGAGGCTGAAGGTCGGGCCGTTGGCGACGCCGTAGCCGCGGTCGTGGCAGCGCCAGGTCAGGTCGGGATCGAGGCGGTGCAGGGCGCCCGTCTCCGCCGCGTCGGCGCAGTGCTTGCTCCCGGCCCAGATCCGTCCGGCGAGATCCACCTTGGCGTCGTTCAGCCGATTGTCCGGATGCTCGGGCTCCGGGTCGCCGAGGCGCTCCAGGCGTCCGGTTTCCAGATCGAAGAAGGCGAAGCCGCTCTTCAGACCGACCACGAAGTCGGATCGGTTCGCACGCGGGATGATCCAGCCGACCGGCTCGGGGAAGCCGTGGCTGCCGCTGCGGCCGCTCGCAACGTCGAGCCAGCGGATCGCGGGCGCCTCAATATCGACCCAGAACAGGCGCCCGCGCTCCGGCACCCAGACCGGCCCCTCGCCGAGTTGGTCCCGCTCCGGACGATCCACAATCTCCACCGGCACCGTCTCCATCCGAACCGTCCTCCCTCTGCCATCCCCGAAAAGCCGCGTCAGGGCGTCGCGGTATGGCCGACGAGCGGGATCATCGCGGCATCCTCGGCCCGTGCCTTCGTCCGGCAGCCCCAGAGGGCGTAGAAGAGGACGTAGAGTTCGCAGGCCGCGGTCAGTAGGAAGGAGTGCTGCACCCCGTACCGATCTGCGATCCAACCCTGCACCACGACGAGGGCGCCACCCGCGATCGCCATGATCAGCAGGCCCGATCCCCGCTCGGTCAGCGGCCCGAGGCCGCGGATGCCGAGGGTGAAGATCGTTGGGAACATGATCGCGTGGAACAGGCCGACAGAGATCAGTGACCACATCGCGAGCGGGCCGGTGGCGAAACTCGTCACCAGCATGACCACGCAGGCGCCGATCGCGGCGCCGGCCAGCGCCGTCTCGGCGGGAACGCGGCGCATGACCCAGGCTCCGGCGAAGCGGCCGACCATCATCCCACCCCAGAGCAGGAAAAGGTAGTGCGCGGCCTCGGCATGGGTGAGATCGCCGATCGCGGGCTGCGAGACGAAGCTGATGAACAGGTTCGAGACCCCGATCTCGGCGATGAGGTAGATGAAGATCGCCGGTACCCCGAAGGCGAGGTTGCGGTGGCGCCAGAGCGGTCGCGCGGCGCGCCCGGCCGGGGCGGCGCCCCGCGCGGCGCCCATGGCCGGCAGCGAGGCGCGCGCGATGACGATGGCGAGCACCACCAGGGTCGCGGACACGATCAGGTAGGGCAGTTGCACCGCCTGCGCGTCGGCGAGCCGTTCGACCGCGCTGAGAGGCGCGGCGTCGCCTTGGACGTTGCCCGAAGTCGAGCGCCCGAGGATGAGATAGCCGCCGAACAGCGGCGCCAGCGTCGTGCCGAACGCGTTGAAGGCCTGGACGAGGTTGAGCCGCGCGGAGGCGCTCTTCGGCGGGCCGACCGCGGCGACGTAGGGGTTGGCCGCGACCTGGAGCAGCGTGATGCCGCAGGCGATCACGAACAGGGCCACCAGGACAATATTGTAGGAGGGAAAGCGCGCCGCGGCGACCATCCCGAGCGTACCGGCGGCCATGATGCCGAGCCCGATCACCAGCGCCCGCTGGTAGCCGACCCGCGCGATCAGCCGCGCGGCCGGCAAGGACGCAACGAAATACGCGAGTGTCCGTCGTCAGATG
>NZ_BPQL01000089.1 GCF_022179225.1 Methylobacterium goesingense | reverse complement strand
GCCGAGGCCGCCCTGGCGCTGTTCGTGGCGCTCCGGGCCGAGGCCGGCGCCGGGCTCACGGCTTTCGAATACGTCGCGCCCTTCGGCCTCGAGATCGTCCTGCGCCATCGGGCCGGGGCGCGGCGCCCCCTGGCGGGACGGCACGCGGCCTACGCCCTGGTCGAGGTCTCCACCACGCGCCCTGGTGAGGATGCCGGCACCGTGCTGGAGCCGATGCTGGCGCGGGCGCAGGCCCGCGGGCTCTTGGAGGACGCCGTGCTCGCGGCGAGCGAGGCGCAGGCCCTGGCCTTCTGGGACCTGCGCGAGAGCCTGTCCGAGGTCCAGAAGGCCGAGGGCGCCTCGATCAAGCACGACGTCTCGGTGCCGCTCTCCAGGCTGCCGGAATTCCTCGCGCGGGCGACCCGGGCCTGCGAGGCGGAACTGCCGGGCCTGCGCGTCTGCGCCTTCGGGCATTTCGGGGACGGCAACATCCACTTCAACCTGAGCCAGCCGGTCGGCATGGACCGCGCCGCCTTCCTCGCCCTGTGGGACCGCTTCAATCGCATCGTGCACGACATCGTGCTGGCCCTCGACGGGTCCATCGCCGCCGAGCACGGGGTCGGGCTCCTGAAGCGGGCCGAGCTCGGTCGCACCGCCGATCCCGTCGCCCTCGACCTGATGCGCACGCTCAAGGCCGCGCTCGACCCCCGGAATATCCTCAATCCCGGCAAAATTCTGCCGGATCCGACCGCGCCTTGAGACCCGCGCAAAAACAATTTTGCCGGAACCGAACCCGATATCGGCGGATTGTTATTGTGCGACGCACAAAGGAAGGCCAGATTATCGACTGCAACGCGCCATAAATTGGCTGCGGTGCCGGTGGAAGAGGTTGGTACCCAAGAAAGGTCGGTTGGGTGCGCTGCGGCGGATTAGCCCGGCTTTAACCCTTCCGGCCTCTGATGGCGGGAACCACCCCGCCGTCGCGACGAGGCGGTCCGTCTGGCGGGCCGCGAGCGAAGACCGAGCAGGAGACCCGTTCGATGCCGATTTCCCAGGCGCGCGTTCCCACCGCCGAGGCCAGCCGCTACCTCAAGCAACTCTGCCGCCACTGGAGCCACAAGTTCCCGGTGGAAGCCACCGAGGATTCCGGGCGCGTGCCGTTCGGCGAGGACCGGGTCTGCACCTTCGAGGCCGGCCCCGACGCCCTGCTGATGCGCGTCGCCACCCCCGATCCGGCCGCCCTCACCCGCCTGGAGAACGTGGTCTCCGACCATCTCCTGCGCTTCGCCTTCCGCGAGAACCTCGGCGAGATCACCTGGTCGCGCGCCGCCTGAGCGTCGGTCCGCCCCGGCCGTTCCGGGAGGCTTGACGGGCCGTCCCGAGTCCCGATCTTGAGCGCGGACGCTCGAGGCAGCACCGGGAGAGACGGCATGGACGGGATCGCGCAGACAACCCACGGGGCCGCGCCGTCGGGCGCAGCGCCGCATACCGAGCGGCTGCAGCGCCTCGCCGAGGTCGCCGTGAAAGTTGGCCTCGGTCTCCGGCCGGGCCAGGAACTGGTCATCACCGCGCCCCTCGAGACGGTGCCCCTCGCCCGTGCCATCACGGAGCAGGCGTACAAGGCAGGCGCCTCCCTGGTGACCACCTTCTACTCGGACGACGCCGCCACCCTGGCCCGCTTCGCCCACGCCCCCGAGGCGGCCTTCGACACCGCCGCCGGCTGGCTCTATGCCGGCATGGCCGAGGCTTACCGCAACGGCGCGGCGCGCCTCGCCATCGCGGGCGACGACCCCGCCCTGCTGGCGGGCCAGGATGCGGCGAAAGTCGCGCGCGCCAACCGCGCCCGCTCGAAGGCCTACGTGCCGGCCCTCGAACTCATCGCCAATTTCTCCACCAACTGGACCATCGTTTCTGCCGCGACCGCCCCCTGGGCCCGCACGGTGTTCCCGAACCTGCCCGAGGACGAGGCGATCGCCCGCCTGTGGGACGCGATCTTCGCGGCCTCGCGGGTGGACGGCCCCGACCCGGTGGCGGCCTGGGAGGCGCACAACGCGGCGCTGCACGCGCGCATGAACGCCCTCAACGCCCATCGCTTCGCGGCCCTGCGGTTCTTCGGCCCCGGCACCGACCTCACGGTGGGGCTGGCCGACGACCACGAATGGTGCGGCGGCGCCTCGGCCTCGCGCAGCGGCATCGTCTGCAACGCCAACATCCCGACCGAGGAGGTGTTCACCACGCCTCACAAGGACCGGGTGGACGGCACCGTCACCAGCACCAAGCCCCTCTCCTACCAGGGCACCCTGATCGACGGCATCAGCGTGCGCTTCGAGGCTGGCCGCATCGTCGAGGCCAGCGCCCGCACCGGCGGCGACGTGCTCGCCAAGGTACTGGAAACGGACGAGGGCGCCTGCCGCCTCGGCGAGGTCGCCCTGGTGCCGGCCTCCTCGGCGATCTCCGCCTCGGGGCTGCTGTTCTACAACACCCTCTACGACGAGAATGCCGCGAGCCACATCGCTTTGGGTCAAGCCTACAGCAAGTGTTTCCGCAATGGCGGCGCGGATTTCAGCGAGGACGACCTCGCGGCGCGCGGCGCCAACCGCAGCCTGATCCACATCGACTGGATGATCGGCTCGGACCAAATCGACGTCGACGGCCTCTCCGCGGAGGGGCGCGCCGTCCCGGTGATGCGCGCCGGCGAGTGGATCGACTAGCGGCGGTCCAAACCCGGCCCGCCGACTAGGGCACGGGCATCGACCCTTCTCATTCCTCGCCGACAGCGTGTCGGCGAGGGCCGCCTTGCGCGAATCGGCGAACGCGTCGCCCCGGCCCCGGATCGGCCACGCCCGAACGCCTCATCCTCGCGATCCGGTTCGCCCGCGCTCGTGCGCAGGCGCACGCTCACGGTCTAGCTCTTATTGACGTGGGTAAATTTCCCACGCATTGAGAAGAGGTGGTCGCCGCGACCACGGACCCGCACCGGGACGGCCGGTCCACCGGACGCTCACGCCCCTTCGCGGAGCGATGCGCCGCGTCGGCGCCGGGACCTGGACCACGCGCCCGAAGACAACGAGGCTTCCATGATCAAGCAAGTCCTTCACGCGGGCCCCGTGGCCCTCCTCATCACCGGGGCGGCCCTGGCCGCCGACCTGCCGCGCCGAGCGGCGCCGCCGGTCTTTACCGCCGTCCCGGTCTTCAGCTGGACCGGCTTCTATGCGGGCTTCAACGCGGGCTACGGCTTCGATGCCGGCAGCGGCAGCAACGGCTCGACCACGATCACCACCAGCGCGGCCTCGGGGCTCATCGACAATGGCGGCGCGCCCGGCATCGCGACCTTCAGCAACAGCCGCAACAACGAGGGTTTCACGGGCGGTGGCCAGATCGGATACAACTACCAGTTCACGCCGGGCTCCGGCTTCGTGATCGGTGTCGAGGCCGACGCCCAGTATCTCGGGTTCGGCTCGGGGCGGAACACCGCCACCTTCACGGGCACGCCGAACGCCGACATCACCTTCGTGAACCCGAACGGCCTGTCGAACCTCGACTATTTCGGCACCGTGCGCGGCCGTCTCGGCTACGCCTTCGACCGGACCCTCGTCTACGGCACCGGCGGCTTCGCCTATGGCGGCGGAGGCGGCACCAGCTTCGGCCTGCCCAACAGCACCAGCGACAGCTTTCGCACGGGCTGGGCCGCCGGCGGCGGTATCGAGTATGCCCTGCCGGCGGATTCCTTCCTGAACTTCTTCAAGTCTTCCGCCGTCACGGTGAAGGTGGAGGGCCTCTATGTTAGCCTCGACCGGAACGGCACCAACGGCGCGTTCGCCTATTCGAACAGCACCGGCACGGTCTACAACGTCTCCGGCACCGGTTATGCGTCCACCACCGGCTACACCAGCCGCCGCTCCGACGACTTCGCCGTGGTGCGCGCCGGCCTGAACTACAAGTTCGGCACCTACTGAGACCCCGGGGGCCGATCCTCGATTTGACCGTCGCGTTCCCCAGCCCGATCAGACTGGCGGCCCGGTCAAATGGCGCCCCGGGAGCGATCCCGGGGCGTTGCCGCCCTCTGAACACGGTCAGAAAACCCCCATGCCCGACCTCAGCAATCTCCTCGCCTTCGCGTTGGTCGCCCTCGGCATGGCCCTGACGCCAGGGCCCAACATGGTCTACCTGATCTCGCGCTCGCTCTCGCAGGGACACCGGGCCGGACTGATTTCCCTCGGCGGCGTGGCCCTCGGCTTCGTCGTCTACATGCTGTGTGCCGCCTTCGGCCTCACCGCCCTCGTGCTGGCGGTGCCCTACGCCTATGACGCGATCCGCTTCGCGGGGGCGCTCTACCTTCTCTGGCTGGCCTGGCAGGCCCTGCGGCCGGGCGGGCGCTCGCCCTTCGAGGTCAAGGAACTCCCGGCGGACAGCCCGCGCCGGCTCTTCCTGATGGGCCTGTTCACCAACCTGCTGAACCCGAAGATCGCGGTGGTGTACCTGTCGCTGCTGCCCCAGTTCATCAGCCCGGCGAACGGGAGCGTGCTGGTCCAGGCCCTCGTGCTGGGAGCGGTGCAGATCGCCGTCAGCGTCGCGGTGAACGCCCTCGTCGCCCTCTCGGCGGCCTCCATCGCGGCGTTTCTCGTGCGCCGGCCGACCTTCGCGGTGGTCCAGCGCTGGATCATGGGGACCGTCCTGGCGGGTCTCGCCATCCGGATGGCCACCGAGGCGCGGCGCTGAATGCGCGCTACGGCGTCGGCGCCACCCCGCTGCCGAAGCGCGCGCGCAAGCGGGCGAGCCAGTCGGTGCGATGCCGGCCGGGCTCGCCCACCGAGACGGTGGCGGTCATGCCGGCCACCAGGGTGACGCCCTCCGGCACGCGGTCGATCCGGATGCGCACGGGCACGCGCTGGGCCAGCCGCACCCAGGTATAGACCGGGTCGACGTTGGGCAGCCCCTGCGTGCTCGCCGTCGCGTTGGCAGTGCTGATGCCCAGCGTGATGCTCTCCACGGTGCCGCTCAGGAGCGGATCGTAGCCGAGGAGTTCGGCCGTGACCGGATCGCCCACGTGGATGTGGGCCATCTTGGTCTCCTCGAAATAGCCGTCGATCCAGAACGAGTCGGTGTCGATGATCGCGACGTTGACCGTGCCGGTGCTGGCGTATTCGCCCGTCCGCAGGAGCAGGTTGGTCACCCGGCCGTTCACCGGCGCACGCACCTGGGTGCGCTGCAGGTTGACCTTGGCCTGCGACAGCTGCGCCTTGGCCGAGGCGAGCGCGGCCTCCGCGATCTTGGCGGTGCCGGCATATTGCTGCTTCTCCTCCACGGAGGTGGAGAGGGTGGTCAGCGCCTCGCGCCGCGCGGCCTGGGTCCGCTTGACCTGGAGATCCGCCTCCCGGTTCTCGATCTCGGCCTGGGCCGAGGCCACCGCCACCTCGAAGTCGAACGGATCGATGACGTAGAGCACGTCGCCCTTCTTCACCGTCTGGTTGTCGGTGACGCGCAACTCCGTGATCTGGCCCGAGACCTGGGGGGCGACGGCCGCCACCTGCACGCGCACCCGCCCGTCCCGGGTCCAGGGCGCGGTGACGTAGAACTGCCAGACCAGAGCCGCCGCGACCAGCGCGCAGGCCAGGATGAACCCGGTGACCACCAGGCGCAGGAGCCGGCGGCCCCGGCCGGAGCGGCGCGGGCGGGTGTCGGGCGATCCGCCTTCTCCCTTGCCCGCCCCCTTGCCCTCCCCGTTGCCCGTGGCGGGTGGGCGCGCGGACGTGTCGGTGGTGTCGTCGGCCATCGTCAGAAGAACACGATCAGGAGGGCAAGGATGCAGACGTAGAGGCCGGCCTCCGCCAGGGGCGGGTTGGCGACGTAGCGGGCGACGCGGAGCCGGGCGAAGGTCAGCCGCAGGACAATCAGGATCGCCAGCGCGCCGGCGGCGTAGGCGACGAACGGCGATACGAGGATACCGCCGAGGTCGAGGTCGCTGCGCATCAGGCGGCCCTCACGCCGAGGCGGCGCAGGAAGCGTCTCTGCCCGGCGATCACGTGCGCGGCGGTGGCGAGGTCGCTGATCGCGCGGGCGAGGTGCAGGCGCGTCTCCTGCGCGGCCCGGGGCCCCATTGCCCGCAGAGCACGGGCGCTATCCAGCATCCGGCCGGCATCGACCGCGCGGATCGCCGCTCCGGCCTCCTCGGCGGCGGGCGCGAGGGCCGCATCCCGCGCGAGGCCCCGCAACTGCGCATGCGCGCGGGCGGCCGCCGATTCGAGGCGCGCGAGCTCGAAGGCCCGCGCGAGGCTCGCCCCCCGCACGGCGGCGCTGCCCGAGCTCCAGCGGGCGAATTGCAGCAGGCGGTCGCTGTTGAGGCTGGTGCGGGTGGTGGCGTCCCCGCCCCGCCCGGCCAGGGCTTCGGCCAAGGCGCGTCGCGCCGAATCGAGGGCGAAGGCCCGATGCCGCGCCTTCGAGACCGGCAGCACCAGCCGCACGGTGAAGAACAGGATCAGCGCCGACACCATCACCAGCAGGGCGTTGGTGAGGAAACCCTGCGGGTCGTAGCTCTGCGGGTTGGCGGGCGAGAGCAGGACGGGGAAAAACACCAGAAGGATGAAGCCGATGCCGAAGGTCGGCGGGTTGAGGCTGAGGAAGCAGGCCACGAACACCACCGGCGCCATGGCGATGGCCAGGAGCGGAAAGCCCTGCACGCCCGCCAGCGCCCCGAACAGAACGATGCCCGCGCACAGGGCCGCCAGCGGCATGCCGATGAGCACGCCCTTGGCGAAGGCCCGGGGATCGGGGTTGATCGAGGACAGGGCGCAGGTGGCCGCTACCTGCACCAGGGCGAAGGAGGTCGCCGGCCAGCCGGCGGCGATGAGGAAGAGCGCGCTCAAAGCGAAGGCGATCGCCACGCGCAGCGCCCCACGCAGGGCCTCCGGAACGTCGCGGTGGGTGGGCAGGGGCACGTCGCGCAAGGGCCGGCCGCCCTGCGCCAGCACCCGGTGGCCGTCCTGCGCGAACGCGGCCGCGCGGGCGAAATCGAGGGCGCGCTGCAGGGCGAGGATCTCGTCGAGGGGCGTATCGCCCCCGGACAGGGCCTGCGCCACAAGGTCGGACAGGCGCGCGACGGCGGCCCCGGGATCGGCCCCCGGCTCGGTGAGTTCGAGGCAGAGGCGGCGCGCCTCGCCGACGCCCGCCGACGCCTCGGGCAGGCGCGCGAGGGCCATGCGCAGGTGGCGGGCGGCCGCCGCCATCACGTAGAGCGCCGCGATGGCGCTGCGGGCGCCGGCGGCCCGGTCCGGCCCGTCGTCGAGTTCGCCCGCGATGGCGCCGGCGTCGCCTCGCATCGCCGCGATCCGCTGGATCAGGGCGGCGGTCCGCAGGGTGCCGGGATCGCCCCGCTCCAGGGTTTCGCGGGCGAAGGCCCGCGTCTCGGCGATGGCGCCCGCGAGGGTGTCGCGCACGTTGCGCCAGATGCTCGGCGTGCCGAGGGCGTCGTTGATGAGGGTGATCGCCACGATGCCGAGGGTGATCGCCGCGACCCGGTCGACGGCGGCGTCGAAGGTGCTCTGCGGCGTGTCGATGTGCGCGATGGCGATGATCGCCACGGTGTAGCCCGACAGCATGGCGCCGTAGGCCCGGCTGTCCTGCAGGAAGTGGGCGGTGAAGACGCACAGCCCCAGCCAGGTGGCGAAGGAGACCAGGAGCAGCACCCGGTCCTGGGCGAACAGCGCCATCAGGACGATGGCCACGACCGCGCCCACCAGCGTGCCGAGGAAGCGGTAGAGCGCCTTCGAGAGGGCCTGTCCTCGGGTGGGCTGGGCCAGGATCGCCACGCAGACGGCGGCTGAGGACGCGCTCGACAGCTGCAGCCAGAACGCCGCGTAGAGCGCCAGGATCATGGCGAGCCAGATCCGGAACGCGAAGGCCCAGGCGGCGGGCTTCGGCACCACGCGCTCGGCCAGCGTCAGGGCCCGGTCGGCGAAGCCAGGCCGGTTCCCCTCCGGCGCGGCCCGTGCGGCCCCGGTCACGCGGCAATCCCCGGGCCGGCGCCGTCCGCGGACCGGGCCGCCACCCGCGCCTGCCACAGGCAGAGCAGCGGCGTCACCCCGAGCTCGACGGCGAGCGCTGCCATCATCACCAGGGAGGGCAGCCCGGTCAGGGCCAGACCCAGCAGGCGCGCGAGGCCGCCGAGGGCCACCACCAGGGTGAGGAAGCGGAACAGCTTGGTCTTGGCCTCGATGCCGGGCACGCAGGTCCAGAACAGGATGCCGATGCCGAGATGCAGGCCGGACAGGTAGCGGAAGTGGCTGTCGGCCGAGATGTCCACCAGACCGCTGCGGCCGATGCCGTTCAGGCCGAACAGGACCCCGTAGAGGCCCGACAGCACCGGAACGAGGGCCACCACCGCCACCACGCGCTGCAGCGCCTGCCGTTCCTGCATCGTCGCATCCAGAGAATTCACGCCTGACCGGTTCGGCAACCGGGACGGCCAGGCTTACGTTCCGTCGGCGCGCCGCAAAGCACGCGGCCCGGTTCCCGCGCTCAGGCCTTGATCTGCTTCAGGCGCTTCACGCACTTGCTGTAGTACTGGGGCCATTTCGGTCCCTGCGCGGCCTTGTCGGAGACCGAGAGGGCGCGCCACTCCGCCCCGCACTTCTTCTGGCGCTCGCGCGCCGCGCTCTGCCCCACGCTCGGCTCCTTGGCCTCCTTGGGGGCGGCCGCGCCTTGCGCCAGCGCACCGCCCGCGACGAGGGGCCCGGCCAGGGGGCTTGCCAGGAGCGCGAAGGCCGCGAAGAACGCAGCCTGGACAAACGTGACACAACGGTGCGAACGGAACGACAGCATGACGACCCCCGGAATCCTCGGCGCCACCGGCGGGCGCTCCGGCCGCATCACACCACAACCCTGGGCTGGGGCAAGCGCAAATCACGGCACGCGCCGATCGCCCGGACTTCGGCGCATGTCCCCTGTCCGCGCCGCTGGCACGGCCTCTGCAACCATCGCCGCGCGTTCCGGATTGATCCGGGGCTCGGGACGAGCTTCTTCTGCGCTGGATTAGAACCGCACATGGCACACGCGCCGGGAAAACCCATCGACGTGCACACTTGGAGCACGCCGAACGGCTGGAAGATCCCGATCATGCTGGAAGAGTGCGGCCTGCCCTACCGGGTGGTGCCGGTGAACATCGGCCGGGGCGACCAGATGGCGCCGGACTTCCTGACGATCTCGCCCAACAACAAGATCCCCGCCATCGTGGACCCGGACGGGCCGGGCGGCGAACCGATCACGGTGTTCGAATCGGGCGCGATCCTGCAGTATCTCGGCCGCAAGACCGGCTGCCTCTACCCGGCCGACGAGCGCGCACGGGTAGCGGTGGACGAGTGGCTGTTCTGGCAGGTGGCGGGCTTCGGGCCGATGCTCGGCCAGGCGCACCATTTCCGGATCTACGCGCAGGAGAAGATCCCCTACGCCATCGAGCGCTTCACCGCGGAGGCCCAGCGCCTCTACGGCGTCCTCGACCGGCGGCTGGCCGACCGGAACTACGTGGCGGGGGACTTCTCCATCGCCGACATCGCCATCCTGCCCTGGGCCAAGTACCACGAGAAGCAGAACATTCCGCTCGCCAGCGTGCCGAACGTGCGGGCTTGGCTCGAGCGCGTCATGGCGCGCCCGGCCGTGCAGCGCGGCTTCGCGGCGGTCTGAGCAACCGACCTCACTCGGCCGGCGCGGCGGCCTTCGCGGGCGCGGCTTTCGCGGCTTTCGGGGCGGGCTTGAGGGCCGGCTCCGGCTGCGCGGCGGCCTGCTGGTTCACGTCCGGCACCCGGGTCCAGGTCTGCGAGCCGCACAGGACCTTGAGCAGACAGCCCGAGACCGACAGCTCCGAGCTGCTCTCGCGCTCCAGGCTGACCTGGTACATCTTGCCCTCGTCGGCGTTGTAGATCTCGCCGGAGAACTTCGTCTCCTCGGGCTTCAGGTTGTCGAGGAGCGTGAGGCCGAGGACGGGGCGGCTGCGCTTCTTCGGATCGGGGTTCTTGATGTCCGTGCGCGGGGTGCCGTCCTCGTTGGTCGCGGTCTTGGCCCAGACCACCTTGCCGCAGATGTTGGCGGCACCCGGGCCGCAGCGGTCGATGCGCACCTTGGCGCGCCCGTCCCCGGTGAGCCAGGTGCCCGTGGGGTCCTGGGCCGGCGCGGCGGAGGCGGGAATCAGGCCGGCGAGGATGAGGGCGGCGGAAAGAGCGACGCGCATGTCCGGGTCTCCTGTGGGGCGGTGAAATCGGGGTCTGTCGTCTTGGCCCCAGGAAGAGCCCGCATTCAGGCGAATTTCCGGCGGTGTTGCGCCAAAGCCATGATTGCGGAAAATCGTCCACAATCCCCCGCGAACGCGCCTCGGGTTGAGGGTGGGGAGTCCGCCCGCTATAAGCCCGGCGCCGAAGCCATTTTCGGCTGAGCGATCACAACCGGACGGACCATGGCCACCGAGCGCACCTTCTCCATTCTCAAGCCCGACGCGACGAAGCGGAACCTGACCGGAGCGGTCAACGCCGTGATCGAGAAGGCGGGCCTGCGCATCGTCGGCCAGCGCCGCATCCAGATGAGCCGCGAGCAGGCGGAAAAGTTCTACGAGATCCACAAGGAGCGCCCGTTCTTCGGCGAGCTCGTGGAGTTCATGACCTCAGGCCCCGTCGTCGTGCAGGTGCTCGAGGGCGAGAACGCCGTCGCCAAGTACCGCGAAGTGATGGGCGCCACCAACCCGGCCAACGCCGACGAGGGCACCATCCGCAAGACCTTCTCCGAGTCGGTCGGCGAGAACACCGTCCACGGCTCCGACAGCCTGGAGAACGCCAAGGCCGAGATCGCGCAGTTCTTCAAGGATTCCGACATCGCCGGCTGAATCGCGGTTCCGGCATCCGCCGGTTGCTCCGAACATCCGACCGGGTCGGCTATGACCGGATCCGCACGCCGTCGCCCCTCCGGGGCGGCGGCGTTTGCGTCTCCACTGTGGCCCCGCTGCCCTTGCGCGGGCGGGACCCTCACGGGAAACCGGTTCGTTCCCGAATCGCTTTCACGGACCCGACATTCCATGCGCCTCACCGCTCCGCGCACCGGCCGGCTTCTGCTCGCCGCCGGCCTGCTTTCGCTCGTCGCCGCCTGCAACGCCAACAAGTCCGGCCCGACCGCGTCGCTCGAAGGCTACGCCCCCGACCCGGCGCTGAAGACGGCCTCCACCGGCAACCTCACGGGTCGCGTGCGCCACGCCTGCACCGTCACCCAGGCCCGCCTGCAGAACGTCTCGGAGGTCTCGCTGGCCCGCCCCTGCGGCTGCTACGCGAACCGGACGCTCGCGAGCCTCGACCGGGGCGAGCTCGATGCCTACCGCAGCACCGGCTACTTCAACGATTCGGCCCGCGCCAAGGCGCTCTCGGCCCTCGACAGCTGCCAGTTGCCGCGCCCGGCGTAAGGACGCTCCGGGCGCCCCGGGCTCAGGCCCGGGGTGCCTCGGCGGGCCCGGCGTCTCCCTGCGTGAAGTCCCGCCAGAGCAGGATCAGCGCGGCCATCACGGCCGGGCCGAGGAACAGGCCGAGGAGACCGAAGGTCTCGACGCCGCCGAGGATGCCGAGCAGCACCCAGAGGAACGGCAGGCGGGTCGTGCCGCCGATCAGCGCCGGGCGCACGAAGTGGTCCGCCACGAACGTGACGACGAAGCCCGCCACCACCACGACCACCGCCGGCACCACCGCGCCGTTCGCGAGCAGGATCGCGGCCGCGATGCCGAAGACCAGGGGCGCCCCGAACGGGATCATCGCCGCCACCGCCGTCAGCGCCCCGAGCAGCACCGGGTGCGGCACTCCGGCGAAATAGTAGACGATGCCCAGGAGTACGCCCTCGCCGAGGCCGACGAGGACGAGGCCGTCCACGGTGCCGTGGACCGAGGCCACCATCTGCCGCGCCACCCGCTCGCCGCGTGGGCCGAACAGCTTCGCGCTGGCGGCGAGCACCTGCGCGGCGACCTCCCGGCCGTCGCGGAACAGGAAGAACAGCGCCACCAGGGTGAAGCCGAACAGGACGACGCGCCGGACGATCTGCGCCCCGAGGCTGCGGGTCACCCCGATCACCGAGGAATTGTCGAAGCGGTGCAGGAGCTCCGAGCCGGCGGCGGGGTGGCTCAGGTTCTCCGCCCACCAGCCCTGCGCCTGCGCCGCGCCGAAGGGCAGATGCCCGAGGAAGTCAGGAACCGGGATGCCGGACTTCTCGAAGGAGCGCGCCCAAGCGACCACGTCGTGGGCCTCGCGCGCCGCCTGCACGCCCAGCACCAACAGGGGGATCAAGAACACCAGCGCCACCGCCGCGGTGAACAGGAGCGGCAGCAGGATGTTGTGCCGACCCGGCGGCCAGCGCCGCTCGGCGCGGGCGTAGAGGGGGCCGAGGGCGATCGCCAGGATCACCGCCCAGACGAGCGCCGGGATGAAGTGGTGCAGCACCCAGATCCCGAGGCCCGCGAGGACGAGGACCAGGGCGAGGCGGGCCAGGCTCTGCGACGGCCCCGACAGCGGGTGCGCGCCCGCACGCGACGGATGGTCGGGGGACAGGCGCGGGTCGGGCGCGCCCATCGGCGGCGCTCCGGCCGGCGTCACGGAGGGAAGGTGTGCCATCGTCTTGCTCGACCTCGTGCGGAGCGGCCGCGCCTGCGGCACCCACGTCCTGCTCGTGCATCTAGTCCATCGGCGAAGGATCGGAATGGAGGCGGTCGCCCGATCGCGACGCCGTGATGGCCAAGGTTGCCCCTCTTACCCCCCTCGTGTAAGGGACCGCCTTCACTGTCCAGGGCGGCGGAAACGCCGGCCGAAGGGGCATGCTGCGCGACCGGGGGCACCGGGCACCATGCGCCGGATCGCTCCGGCCCCCGATCGGCACGGGCCGAATCCGGCGGGATACCCAGTCACACGGCGAGAACGCATGTCCGACCAGACCCATACCGCCACCTTCGACCGCGTCGCGGACATCATCAGTGACACCGCCGACATCCCGCGCGACACGATCTCGCCCGAGAGCCACGCCATCGACGACCTCGGAATCGATTCGCTGGCCTTCCTCGACATCGCCTTCGCGGTGGACAAGGCCTTCGGCATCAAGCTCCCCCTCGAGCGGTGGACCCAGGAGGTCAACGAGGGCAAGGTGCCGGCTGAGGAGTATTTCGTCCTGAAGAACCTCTGCGCCCGCATCGACGCCCTGGTGGCCGAGAAAGCCGCCAAAGCCTGAGCCGAACCGCCGCGAGCCGGCGCGGCCTCTTCGCGAAACCCGCCCGCACGGGACCTTAGGACGCCATGCGCCTCGAATATTTCGAGATGATCGACGCCGTGACCCGCTTCGACCGGGAGGCCGGCCGGATCGAGGCCCTGGCCCGCGTGCCGATGGAGAGCCCGGTCTTCGAGGGGCATTTCCCCGAGCACCCGCTGGTGCCGGGCGTGCTGCTCACCGAGACCATGGCTCAGGCCTCGGGCTACCTCGTGCTCGCCCATCTGGGTTTCCGGCAGATGCCGTTCCTGATGGGCGTCGACAAGGCGCGTTTCCGGTCCTTCGTTGGCCCCGGCGCCGAACTGCGGATCGAGGCGAGCTTGGAGCATGACGGCTCGGGCTACGCCGTGACCAAGGCGGCGATCCGGCACGACGGCAAGCCGCTGGCCGATGCGGAGCTGCGCTTCCGCACCATGCCGTTCCCGCCGGGTCTCGACGCGCCGATGCGCGCCCGGGCGCGGAATATCGGCCTGTTCGATCTGGCTGGCGAACCCGCATGAGCGAATTCCGCGACGTCGTCGTCACCGGCATCGGCCTCGTCTCCTGCGCGGGCGAGGGCATCGCCGCGCATCTCGCGGCCCTCGGCGCGGGCGCGCCCGCCCGCACGGACACCGAGACCTTCGCGCCCTACACGGTGCATCCGGTCGCGCCGCTCGCCCTCGACGGCCAGATTCCGAAGAAATCGGACCAGCGCCAGATGGAGCCGTGGCAGCGCCTCGGCGTCTACGCCGCCGGCCTCGCCCTCGAATCCGCCGGGGTGAAGGGCGATGCCGAACTGAAGGGCCGCATGCACCTCGTGGTCTCGGCCGGCGGCGGCGAGCGCGACACGGCGGTGGACGGCGCGATCCTCACGGGCCTGCGCGCGGCCGAGGACACCGGTGCCTACCTCAACGAGCACCTGCAGAACGACCTGCGTCCGACCCTGTTCCTGGCTCAGCTCTCGAACCTGCTCGCCGGCAATATCGGCATCGTCCACGGAGTCACGGGCGCCTCGCGCACCTTCATGGGCGAGGAGGCCGCCGGCACCGACGCCCTGCGCATCGCCCAGGCGCGGATCGCCTCCGGCCAGGTCGACTGCATGCTGGTGGGCGGCTCCTACAGCGCCGAGCGACCCGACGTGATGGTGATCCACGAGATGGGCGGCTACCTGCGCGCCCGCGACTTCCGCCCGGTCTTCGACCGGGTGCCGGAGGACGAGGCCGGCTTCATCCTCGGCAGTGCCGCCGCCTTCCTGGTACTGGAGGCGGCCGAGCACGCCGCTTCACGGGGGGCGCGGGCGCTCGCCCGCCTCGGCCCGGTGGGCAGCGACCGCACGAAGCGCGCACCGGGCAGCACCGAGGCCAGCCTCGCGGCCCTTTGGGCGGCCACGGGCCTCGCGGCCCCGGACGTGGTGATCGCCGGCGCCACCGGCGTCGCGCCGGTGACGGCGGAGGAGGGCGCGGCCCTGGCACGCCTCGCGCCCGGCGTCTCCGTCACCGCGCTCGGCGACCTGACGGGCCACAGCCTCGAGACCACGGCCCCGTTCGGGGTGGCCCTGGCCGCCGCCCTGGTCTCCGAGAAGGGCTTGCGGGAGGTGGCGGTGACGGTGGTGGGCCATCGGCGCGGCGAAGGCGTGATCCGGGTGACGGCGGCCTGACCCGGGGTATTCCCAGACCCCGGTCGCGGCGAAAAGAGTGTAAGACGGCGCGATGACGAACCAATCTTTTCGTGATGCCAAGGGCCGGGACGCGAAGGGTCGGCCGCTGGTGGCGGTCACCGGCCTCGGCATCGTCACGTCCCTCGGGCAGGGCCAGGCCGACAATTGGGCCGCCCTGACGGCCGGCCGGTCCGGCATCCACGCCATCCGGCGCTTCCCCACGGACGGACTGCGCACCCGCATCGCCGGCACCGTCGACTTCCTCGACACCGCCCCCCTGGTGGCGCCGGCCCTGTCCCAGCGCTTCGCGGAGGCCGCCGCCGACGAGGCGATCGCGCAGTCCGGTATCGGCCGCCCCGGCGACTTCCCCGGCGCCCTGTTCATCGCCGTGCCCCCGGTGGAGATCGAGTGGCCGCAGCGCCAGGCCCTGGCCGAGGCCTCCGGTCAGACCGGCCCGATCACCTATACGGACCTCCAGCGCGCCGCCGCGAGCCGGCGCTTCGACCCCTGGCACGACCTCTTCATCTTCGGCACGGTGGCCGACCAGATCGCCGACCGGTTCGGCACCAAGGGCTCGCCGATCTCGCTCTCCACCGCCTGCTCGTCCGGCGCCACCGCGATCCAGCTCGGCGTCGAGGCGATCCGGCGCGGCGAGGTGACCGCAGCCCTCTGCATCGGGACCGACGGCTCGGTGAATCCGGAATCCCTGATCCGCTTTTCGCTGCTCTCGGCTCTCTCCACCCAGAACGACCCGCCGGAGGCCGCCTCGAAACCGTTCTCGAAGAACCGCGACGGCTTCGTCATGGGCGAGGGCGCGGGCGCCCTCGTGCTGGAGGACGCGCAAGCCGCGCGGGCGCGGGGCGCGAAGATCCTCGGCTACGTGCTCGGCTGCGGCGAGAAGGGCGACGGCTTCCACCGCACCCGGTCGAGCCCCGACGGCGCGCCCGGCATCGCGGCGATCCGCGCGGCCCTGGACGACGCCGGCACCGAGCCGGACGCCATCGACACCGTGAACGCCCACGGCACCTCGACGCCGGAGAACGACAAGATGGAGGCGATGAGCTGCGCGGCCGTGTTCGGCGACCGCATCCGCGCCCTGCCGGTCTCCTCCAACAAGTCGATGATCGGGCATACGCTGACGGCCGCAGGCGCGGTGGAGGCGGTGATCTCGCTCCTCACCATCGCGCACGGGCGCATCCCGCCGACGATCAACTACGCGGTGCCCGACCCCGCCATCCCCCTCGATATCGTGGCGCAGGCGCGCGACGTGCCCGTGCGCCGGGTCCTGTCGAACTCGTTCGGCTTCGGCGGCCAGAACACCTGCCTCGTCCTGGCGGACGAGCCGGCATGAGCGCGGGAGTCGATCGCGTGGGGAGCAATCGCCGCGTCCTCGTCACCGGCGGCGCCTCCGGCCTCGGCGCGGCGATCGTGCGGGCGCTGGCCGCTGCCGGCCACGACGTGGCCTTCACCTACCGCTCCTCCGCCGAGGCCGCCGAGCGGTTGGTGGCGGAGCTGTCGGCGGCGCATACCGACCGCGCGATCGCCGCGCAGGCCCTCGACCTCGCCGACCGCGCCGCCGTCGAGGCGTTCTGCGAAGAGATCGAGGCCGGCGAGGGCTTCCACGGCTTCGTCCACAATGCCGGCCAGTCCTACGACGCGCTGGCGGCGATGCTGGACCAGGACCGGGCCGAGGCGGCCATGCAGGTGAACTTCTGGTCGCTGACCCGTCTCGCGAAGTCGCTCGTCCGGAGCATGATCCGCGCGCGCGCGGGGCGCATCGTCGCCATCGGCTCGGTGGCCGCCCTTCAGGCCAATCCTGGCAATGCGGCCTATGCCGCCACCAAGGGCGCCCTCATCGCCTATTGCCGCACCCTGGCGGTGGAATCGGCCAAACGCGGCGTCACCGTGAACGTGATCGCGCCGGGCTTCATCGACACCGGGATGATGGCCCCCTACGCCGCCTACCGGGCCACGATGGAGCGCCAGATCCCCGCCGGCCGCTTCGCCAGGCCCGAGGATGTCGCCGCGCTCGCCGCCTTCCTGATGGGCGACGGGGCGGCCTACATCACGGGCGCCGTCCTGCCCGTCGACGGCGGACTGACCGCGATGATGGGCGTCCACCGCTCCTGAGGCCCGAGCCGACCATGGTCCCGATTCCCGCCGCGCTGGTCCTCGTGCTCCTCGTCGCCGTCCCTGCCGCCGCGGCCGAGGCGTTCCGCGTCGACGGCCTGCCGCGCGGCGAAACCCTGAGCATCCGCGAGACGCCCGATGCCGGTGCGCCCGCCCTGGGTCAGGCCCCCGTGGGGGCCCGCCTGCGCGGCTTCGGCTGCACTGCCGAGACCCCGAGCGGGCTGACCTGGTGCCGGGTCAAGGCCGGCCCGATCCTCGGCTGGGCCCGGCGGCGCTATCTCTCGCCGGAGTGAGACTGCCCCGGCGGGTTGATGCCTCGTCCCACGGAGGATAGCGAGGGGCGCATGAACGCCCGGCCCCTGCGGGGGTATCGACGGTGCCCCGCGAACAGAAACGAGCCCCATGCAAGCCCTCCAGCTCCACGGTGACCGCGACCTGCGCCTTGAGGATGTCGCGGAGCCTGCGGCCCCCGGCCCTGGCGAGGTCCAGATCCGCGTGCGCGCGGTCGGCCTGAACTTCATCGACGTCTGGGGCTTTCGCGGCATGGCCTTCGCCAAGCGCAAGCTGCCGCTGACGGTGGGGGCCGAGGCTTCGGGCGAGATCGTCTGCGTCGGCGAGGGCGTCGAGGGGCTGGCGCCCGGCGACCGGGTGGCGATGTACGGCGCCCAGACCTGCGGGCGATGCAAGGCCTGCCGGGAGGGCCGCGACAACCTCTGCGAGGACGTCTCCGGCGTGATGGGCTTTCACATCGACGGCTTCGCCCGCGAGCGCGTGACCATGCAGGCCCGCCTCGTGGTGAAGATGCCGGACGGCGTCAGCTTCACCGACGCCGCCTGCGCGCCCGTCGCCTTCGGGACCGTGCAGCACATGCTGTTCGACAACGCCCGCCTGGAGCCCGGCGAGAGCATCCTCGTGCATGCCGGCGGATCCGGCATCGGCACGGCGGCGATCAAGATGGCCAAGGCCATCGGCTGCACCGTGTTCACCACGGTGGGCGACGACGCCAAGGGCGAAAAGGCGCGGGCGCTCGGCGCCGACCACGTCATCAACTACCGCGAGGAGCGCTTCGAGGGCGAGGTCCGCCGTCTGACCAAGCGCAAGGGCGTCGACGTGGTGTTCGAGCATGTCGGGCCCGACACCTGGAACGGCTCGCTCCTGTGCCTCAAGCGCGGCGGGCGCCTCGTTACCTGCGGCTCCACCTCGGGCGTGTCCACCAGCATGAACCTCATGCAGCTGTTCCAGCAGCAATATCGCATCACCGGTTCATTCGGCTGCTCGATGGCCAACATCCGCGACGCCATGGCCAAGATGGCGCAGGGCATCACGCCGGTGATCGACACGGTGCTGCCGCTCGCGGACTTCGCGCAGGGGCTGGAGCGCCTGGAATCCCGCAAGGTGTTCGGAAAAATCCTGGTGACGCTCTGAGTTGCCGCGCACACGGGTGCCCTTCGGGGCGAAATGAATTATGCCAGGGGCCGAGGGCGTCGCCGGAACGCCCCGCGTCACGGGAATCGACTTGCTCCGCCTCGCCCTCGTCCTGAAGCGTCAGCTGCCCCGGATTGCCGGGGTCGCGATGGTCCTGCTGATCCGGTCGCTGTTCTGGCTGGCCCGACGCCTCGGGAGTGAGCGCGCGAGCGCGGTGGGCGGCCGCCTCGTCCGCACGATCGGGCCGTTCCTGCCTGCCCACCGCACCGCGATGGACAACCTGCGGGCGGCCTTCCCCGAGCACGACGCGGCCACGATCCGGGCCCTGGCCCGGCAGGCCTGGGACAATCTCGGCCGCACGGGCGCGGAATACGCGCACCTGCACACCCTGTTCGACCTCGATCTGGCGGACCTCGCGGCGAGCCGGCACATCACCGTCGAGGGCGAGGGCCATTTCGCGGACCTGCGCGACGACGGCAAGGCCGGTCTGATCTTCTCCGCCCACCTCGCCAACTGGGAATTGCCGGCGATCTGCGCCGCCAAGTTCGGTCTCGACGCCACCGCGATCTTCCGGCCACCCAACGATGCCGCCGCCGCGCGCCTCGTGCAGGAGGTGCGCCGCCAGACCATGGGTGGGCTGGCAGCCTCGGGCCAGGGCGCGGTCTTCGCCATGCAGGGGGTGGTGGACCGTGGCGGCCATCTCGGCCAGCTCATCGACCAGCACTTCACCCGCGGCGTCGTGGTGGAGTTCTTCGGCCGGCCGGTCCTCGTCAATCCGCTGCTGGCCAAGCTCGCCCGCCACTACGAGTGCCCCGTTCACGGCGTGCGGGTGATCCGCCGCGAAGGCACGCGCTTCCACCTCGAACTGACACCGCCCCTCGACCTGCCGCGGGACGCCGAGGGCGCCATCGACGTCCAGGGCGCGATGCAGATGATGACGCGCACGATCGAGGACTGGATCCGCGAGAACCCCGGCCAGTGGCTCTGGATGCACCGTCGCTGGCGCCCCAACATGCTGCCGAAGGCGAAGGCGGACCCCGCCCCGCCGGCCGATCGAGGCACCGTGATGCCCGTCGAGGGTCCGGCGGCGGTATCGTGACCCGATCATGAGTCGGCCCGCCCCTCAGCCTCGCTTCCGCCGAACCGCGACCCTGGGCCTCGCCCTGCTCCTGATCGGGACCCTCGCGGGGGGAGCGACGCCGGCGGGCGCGGGGGAGCGCAACCCCGTGGTCATCGAACTCTACACCAGCCAGGGCTGCGCCTCCTGCCAGCCCGCCTCGCGGGTGCTCGGCGACTTCGCCCGGGAGCCTGGTGTGATCGCCCTCACCTTCCCCATCACCTACTGGGACTACCTCGGCTGGAAGGACGCCTACGGCCAGGCGGCCTTCACGGCGCGGCAGCGCGCCTACGCGTCCCTGCGCGGGGAGCGGCAGGTCTTCACGCCCCAGGCCATCGTCAACGGCGAGCCCTCGATGATCCGCTCGGACCGGATGTCCCTGGAGCGGGCCCTGCGCCGGGCTCGGGCGAGCAGCGCGAGCCAGGTCACGGTCAAGAGCTGGGAGGAAGGCGACCGGATCTGCATCGACGTCGGCACCGGTCCGGAGGCCCAGGCCGACCTCTGGCTGTTGCCGGTGATGCGGCGTCGCCGGGTCTCCATCGGCGGCGGCGAGAACAAGGGGCAGGTCTTCGACTACATCAACGTGGTTCGCGGGATGCAGCGCATCGGCACCTGGACCGGCCGGCCGGAGCATTTCGAGATCCCGCGCCACGCCGCCCGGGTGCCGGAAGCCGATTCCTACGTCGTGGTTCTCCAGGGCGGCAGCGACGGGCGCCCGAGCCGTATCCTCGGCGCCGCCAAGGCCCCGGGTTTCTGAGCGGCACGCCGAGCTGCCGAGATCGTGACCGCCAGGACAAGAAGCCTGCGGGTGGCGCGGCCATGCTCTCAAGGGCCTGTCCCGGAACGGATTTTTAAGCGTATTTCGGCAGGAATGAATACAGTCGCCGAATCGTAAAAAGGGCTCTTGACGTATCCCCGATTGGGTCGCACCTTGATGTGGTGCTTCGACGGCAAAGCACAGCTCAAGCAACGAGGAGGCCTTGATCGTCTGACGATCACGACCGACGAGACGCAGGAGATTTGGGAATGACGCCACCCCAGCAGGCGGCTGCGACGATCATCCGGGGCTGATTCGACCCGGACGTTGAGCAGCGCACACGCGAATTACGGGACGGAAGCGGTCTCTCGGGGCGCAGAAGCGGCCATGCGGCACGACTTCGGACATGCACCAGCCCCACCTCGGCCGCTTCCGCCGCCGATCCGATCGTTGGATCGGTGCGCACGGTAATGGATCATTACAACGGCTCGGTCTCGATACCCACCCGCTGCGCTTTGGCGCGAGCGGTCAAACGCATGAGCGGATCGCTCGCGGCGTTCAGCGCAGCCGCCGTAGAACCGCGGCGATGAAGCGCGATTTCTCATCGCGATAGGCGTCCATCGGCAATCCGTCGCAGCGTGTCTTGAGGGCGTTGTAGCGCTCCAGCAGCCCGGCATCCCCACGCAGGGCATCGGCGAAGTGGTGGAAGACGTCGAAGGGACCGCCCTTGACGGTCAACTGGATGCCAAGGGGAAGGGGCTGCCCGTCATCCGCGAACGCGGCGAAATCCTCCGTTCGAATCGAGCCGGCATTGCGGGCGAACCGTGCCGCCAAGCAGACCTCGGCCGCGGGAAAGTCCGCCGCGTCGACCCGCACCACGAGGTCGAGGTCGCCCTTCGTCAGGCAACCCGGAATGGCGGTCGCCCCCACGTGCCGGATGTCGGCCGAGGTCGGCAGCGCGGGGCCAAGCGCACGCCGGATGCGGTCGTAGAGCGCTTCTGCGGCGGCTGCCGTGCGTTCGGTGTCCGCGACCAGCCGAAGGTGATCCGCGTTCGGAATCCTGCCCTCCCAACGATCGGGACGGGTGCCTCCGGCCCTTAATCGATCCCGAGCTTGGCCTTCAGCAGGGCGTTCACCGCCGCCGGGTTGGCCTTGCCGCCGGTGGCCTTCATGGTCTGGCCGACGAACCAGCCGAGCAGGGTCGGCTTCTCCTTCGCCTGGGCGACCTTGTCGGGGTTCTTGGCGATGATGTCGTCCACGGCAGTCTCGATGGCGCCGGTGTCGGTGACCTGTTTCATGCCGCGCGATTCGACGATTTCGCGCGGGTCGCCACCCTCGGACCACACGATCTCGAACAGGTCCTTGGCGATCTTGCCGGAGATGACGCCCTCTCCGATCAGGTCGACGATGGCGCCGAGTTGGGTCGCCGAGACCGGGCTCGCCTCGATGCTGTGGCCTTCCTTGTTGAGGCGGCCGAACAGCTCGTTGATGACCCAGTTCGCCGCGGCCTTGCCGTCGCGGCCCTTGGCCACCGCCTCGAAGTAGTCGGCCGAGGCGCGCTCGGCGATGAGCACGCCGGCATCGTAGGAGCTGAGGCCGTAGGTTTCGATGAAGCGCGCTTTCTTGGCGTCGGGCAATTCCGGCAGGCCGGCGGCCAGCGCGTCCACGTAGGCCTGGTCGAATTCGAGCGGCAACAGGTCCGGGTCGGGGAAGTAGCGGTAATCATGCGCCTCTTCCTTCGAGCGCATGGAGCGGGTCTCGCCCTTGCCCGGATCGAACAGGCGGGTCTCCTGGGAGATCGTGCCGCCATCCTCGATGATGGCGATCTGGCGCCGGGCTTCGGTTTCGATGGCCTGGCCGATGAACCGGATCGAGTTGACGTTCTTGATCTCGCAGCGGGTGCCGAGCGGGTCGCCGGGCTTGCGCACAGAGACGTTCACGTCGGCCCGGAGCGAGCCCTTCTCCATGTCGCCGTCGCAGGTGCCGAGGTAGCGCAGGATGGTGCGCAGCTTGGTTACGTACGCGCGCGCCTCCTCCGACGAGCGGAGATCCGGCCGCGAGACGATCTCCATCAGGGCGACGCCCGAACGGTTGAGGTCGACGAAGCTCTGGGTCGGGTTCTGGTCGTGCAGGGACTTGCCGGCATCCTGTTCGAGATGCAGCCGCTCGATGCCCACCGTGATGGTCTCGCCCTCGGGCAGATCGACCAACACCTCGCCCTCGCCGACGATCGGGTCCTTGAACTGGCTGATCTGGTAGCCCTGCGGCAGGTCCGGGTAGAAGTAGTTCTTCCGGTCGAACACCGAGCGGTGGTTGATCTGCGCCTTCAGGCCGAGGCCCGTGCGCACCGCCTGGGCCACGCACTCCTCATTGATGACCGGCAGCATGCCGGGCATGGCCGCATCGACCAGGGAGACATGGTCGTTCGGCTCGCCGCCGAATTCCGTCGAGGCCCCGGAGAAGAGCTTGGAGCGGCTCGTGACCTGGGCGTGGATCTCCATGCCGATCACGACCTCCCAGTCGTGCAGGCCGCCCTTGATGAGCTTCTTGGGGTTCACGGCAGCGGTCATGATGGCCCGGTTTCAGCGTTGCGGGGCGCGGGTGAGCGCCGGAAGGGTGCAAGTGATCGAAGGTGGAAGGACCGACCGGCGCGGTCAAGCGCGCAGGCGGTAGAGCTGGTGCGCCAGGAACCCCAGGGTGCCCCAGAGGAAGCCCGCGATCCAGCGGATGGGGAAGAAGGTCGGTCCGTCGTGGCTCACCGGCGCCGGCCAGGGAATGCCGACGGCCGTGAGGCCCCACGACACCAGCACCGAGACCGCGAAGGCCATCAGCGACACGAGGATGACCTTCACGAACTGGTCCGACTTCCAGCCCATCACCAGGGCAATGGCGATCAGCACCGGATCGAACGCCGCCCAGATCCAGACGTCGAAGGGATAGACCGGGACGGTCATCGGGCGCGCCTCATGCCCACCACGCGGCGGGCAGCTTGGTCCGTCCGGCGGCGTCCTCGATCACCTGGGCGGCGGCGAACAGCGTCTCCTCGTCGAAGGGCCGACCGATGAGCTGCAGCCCGAGGGGCAGGCCTTGCGCGTCGAGACCGGCCGGCACCGAGATGCCGGGCAGGCCCGCCATGTTCACCGTGATGGTGAAGACGTCCTGCAGGTACATCTCCACGGGGTCGCCCGAGCCCTTCTCGCCGATGCCGAAGGCGGCCGACGGGGTGGCGGGCGTCAGGATCGCGTCGATGCCGGAGGCGTAGGCCTCTTCGAAATCGCGCTTGATCAGGGTGCGGATGCGCTGCGCGCGGACGTAATAGGCATCGTAATAGCCGGCCGAGAGCACGTAGGTGCCGATCATGATGCGGCGCTTCACCTCGCGGCCGAAGCCCGCCGCACGGGTGTTCTCGTAGAGGCCAGCGATGTCCTTGCCGGGCACGCGCAGGCCGTAGCGCACGCCGTCGTAGCGGGCGAGATTCGAGGAGGCCTCCGCCGGGGCGACGATGTAGTAGGCCGGCAGCGCATATTGCGTGTGCGGCAGCGAGATCTCGCGGATCGTGGCGCCCGCGTCCCGAAGCATGTCGGCGCCCCGGTCCCAGAGCGCCTGGATCTCGGCGGACATGCCCGCGACCCGATACTCCTGAGGGATGCCGATGGTCAGCCCCTTCACGCCGCGCGCCACTGCCGCCTCGAAATCGGGCACGGGCAGGTCGGCGCAGGTGGTGTCGCGCGAATCCTGGCCCGCCATCGAGCCGAGCAGGATGGCGCAGTCGCGTACCGTACGGGCGATCGGGCCGGCCTGGTCGAGGGAGGAGGCGTACGCCACGGTGCCCCAGCGCGAGCAGCGGCCGTAGGTCGGCTTGATGCCGACCGTTCCGGTGAAGGCGGCGGGCTGGCGGATCGAGCCGCCGGTATCGGTCGCGGTGGCGCCGAGGCAGAGGCGGGCGGCCACCGCCGCCGCCGAACCGCCGG
>NZ_BPQL01000088.1 GCF_022179225.1 Methylobacterium goesingense | reverse complement strand
CCGGGCCGCCGCTGTCGCGCCCGGATTGCATCCCGAGGCTGACGATCGGGGCATTTTGTTCCATTGGGGGCGGGATCGCGGGGCTCGGGACGGCGCCGAAGCGCCCGGCGTTGCGGCACCCGCCTGAATCCCGTACCGGCTTGCGTGCGAAACCCAACCCGCACGACGTGAAACGATCCAAGGTCCGCGCCGATGTCCGATACGCCCCCCGACCGCCTCGCTGTGAACCCGAACAGCCCGTTCTACGACGAGAAGATCCTCGAGCGTGGCATCGGCATCCGCTTCAAGGGCGTCGAGAAGACCAATGTCGAGGAATACTGCGTCAGCGAGGGCTGGGTCCGCCTCTCGGCCGGCAAGACCCTGGACCGCGCCGGAAACCCGATGACGGTGAAGCTCAAGGGCCCCGTGGAGCCATATTTTCGCGACGACGCTCCGGCCGAGGGCTGAAGCCTCAGGCCGACGCGTCCTCCAGCGGGAACGGCGTCGGCTCCCAGTAGGGCTCGATCTTCGTGCCGCGGATATTGTCCGCCTCCCAGCCGTGCAGGATTGTCGCGAGCGCGGCCCGGTCGCCGGCCAGAAGCGGCTCGGCCACGGGGATGATCAGGCTTCGCATGTATCGGTAGAATGGCGTGTGCCCTTCTGCGTCACCCTGGAAGTGCGGAAGGAGCGTCTCCAGCGAACTGCGGGCGGCCGGAAGGTCGCCGAGGGCGATGTCGAGGATGAGACGCTGCCCTGGAAAGCCGGTCAGGGCGATGTCGAACGCCTCACGGAAAAAGGCCGCCCATCGTTCGAGAGTGTCGATCGACCGGAGCAGCGGCAGGGCTTCGGCCTCGATCACGGACCACGCGGCTTCCACCGTAACGGGATCGGACCAGTGCCAGTACGGAGACCCGCCTTCGTGAGGTGGATAGAGGTGCCTCCAGCAGGATCCGATGATATCGGACAAGCTCGGCACTGGCACGAAGGTCGGTACGATCGACCACCCGATCCGGAAGACACCCCGCTCGTACGAACGATCCACGAAGACCCGCGACACCGTGTGATGAATCGGCGCGAGCCAGAGCTCGCGCCCGCCGGTATAGGCGAAATCGCCGTGGCGGTCGGCCAGGGGACGGAAGATTGTTCGCGCCTGACGGGCGGTCGTCATGGGTTCGGCTTCACCTCGATAAGTATGAAACGCTTCGCATGCGGGAAATTTCGCATCGCAGCCGCTGCATAATCGTTCGCAACTCTCGGCTCGATCCCCCTTTTTCCTGTCTTCGGATCATAAATGCAAACCGTAGATGGATTTTATCCTTCGAGAACATCAATTCTTACAGTGTCTTTAACTCCGCGCCTTGAAATACCTTCGATTTTTTTACTGTATGATACCTCAGCCACAAACTTCGGGTCATTGCGCGAATTGATATCCTGGGCCATCAGAGTGTGAACACGCGTACCCACAGCTTGTGGTGTCAGGTATAACCCGGATGACGTGACGCTTGCCATCGTCCTGTCCAGCAGGGATTGCACTTCGCCGTGGCGTGGGCAGGCGAGATCCAGATCGGCCCGCTCCACTTCACCGATCCAGGTCGCTCCGGCGGATGCATCACCACTGCGCTCGTATTCGCTGGCTGGTGCGACGAAGAGCGCTGGACCGGCGCCAATCCGCTGAGACAGCGCTCTGAAGAGTGCCAAGGCCGCTTCGACCGCGGCCGCGCGCCGTGCAGGAGACGGGCTCAGGATCCTCGCGCTCTGAACGAAGGCTTCCGGTTCTACCCGACCGTCGACCAGGGTACCGCGCGACAGGATCTCTCCCGTCTCGCCATCGCGGACGGTCTGGGTCCGCCCCTCCATCTCGAATACGGTCCGGGTGCCGTCCGGTGCGACGACCGTGTGCTGCTCGTCCCGAGTCTCGGACGGCCGGCTGCGAATCCGCAGCGAGAGCACCCGCGAACCGTCGTCGGTGACGACGTCCTGCCCGTCGTCGCCAGAGGTCCATTGCCCGGCCCCGGGCTGGCCGGCGGGCGTCCGGGGCTGATCGGGATCGTACTTCCGGAAGAGGAGATGCTCGACGCGGAGCAGGCCGAGCTCGACCCTCAGGGCCGCGAGATCATAGGGGAGTTTCGCGCGTTCCGCATTCTTACGACCTGACAACGACATGGGCGGCGCGTCAGAGAGATCGAGCGACCGGCCCATCTCTCTCACGGAACCGATAAAATATTAATAAAAACCTATCTTAGCTCTATTTTCAAAACCTGAGGTGGTCAGTCCGCGCCGACCCCGAGCAACCGCTCGCGCTTGGCCCGTTCACCGGCGAAATTCCGCACCGCCATCGCGACCGCCTCCGCCAGCGCCACCTCGGAGGTCGGGTCGCGCAGGACGAGGCTGGTGATGGCGTCGGGGTGGTTCTTGCGCTGCTTCGGGGTGCGGGCGTGGTTCGAGACCCGCAGGGCGAAGGGACAGGCCTCGGGCTTGAGGTAAATGCTGTCGCCCCGGGTGTTGCGGGCCACCACCGCGAAACCCTGCGCCGCGAGGAGTTCGACGGCGCGGACGAGGGCCTCGGCGGGCGTGATGCGCTTCATCACGGGGTGATACCGCCCGGTGACGCGGGCCGTCGGGTGTCAAGCCTCATGGATTTTCGGCCCTCATGGATGCAGGCCCTCGCGGGCGAGGGCGCTGAGTCCGCGCAGGGCCGCGATGGCGCCGGCGGCGGAGCCCGCATACCGCTCGAAGCGCCCGCGCCGCAGAGCAAGGCCGGTCAGGGTCGCCTTCGTTAGGTTGATCGCGAGCATGCCGAGGCTCGGATCGGGCAGGCCGTACTTGGCGCAGACATAGGCCCGCGACCAGGCCTGGTGCCAGCGCGTGCGGAACACCCGGCCGGGCTCCGGCGCACAGGAGCGCCCGCGGTCATGCACGGCTTGCGCGGCGTGGACATGCACGAGGGCATGGCCCGCATCCGCCATCCGGCGGCAGAGATCGTCGTCCTCGTAGAACAGGAAGATGTTGGGGTCGAAGCCACCCAGGGCCAGGAAGAGGTCGCGGCGCAGCATCAGGCAGGCCCCGGAGAGGAAGGGCGCGCAGACGTCTCCCTCCGGCGGGGCGCGCCGACCCTGCGGGTTCGCCAGATAGGGTGAGAGGAGCGAGCGCGGCTGGAAGAAGACGCGCCCGTCCGGCTCGACCAGCCGGGGCGCGAGCAGCCCCGCATCCGGGTAGGCGCGCGCGGCGACCAGCAGCGCGTCCACGGCGCCCGGCCGCAGGACCACGTCCGGGTTGAGGATCAGGACGCGCTCGGCGCGCCGGGCCGCCGCCACGCCGATGTTGCTGGCGCGGCCGTACCCCTCGTTGCGGGGGTTCTCCACCACCTCGGCCCCGGCCGCGCGGGCCACGGCCACCGAGGCGTCCCGGCTCGCATTGTCCACCACGAGAGCCGGGACGTGCTCGGCCGCGAGGGCGCTCAGACAGGCGGGTAGGCGCTCGGCGCTGTCATGCGCCACGACGACGGCGATCACGCTCGGCATGGACGACTCGGAAGGCCTCACCCCGGACGGCCCCGCCGCCCCGGTGCGGGGCCGCGGGGCCGGTCGGCCTCAGGCGCCCTTCTCGGGCAGGTTGAGGCGGATGTGGAGCTCGCGCAGCTGCTTCGGCGTGGCCTCGGCCGGCGCCCCCATCATCAGGTCCTCGGCGCGCTGGTTCATGGGGAACAGCACCACCTCGCGCAGGTTCTGCTCGCCGCAGAGCAGCATGACGATGCGATCGATGCCCGGCGCGATGCCACCGTGCGGGGGGGCGCCGAGCTTCAGGGCGTTGAGCATGCCGCCGAACTTCTCCTCCAGCACCGCGAGGCCGTAACCGGCGATGCCGAAGGCCTTCTCCATCACGTCGGGGCGATGGTTGCGGATCGCGCCCGAGGACAGCTCGGTGCCGTTGCAGACGATGTCGTACTGGAACGCCTTGATGTTCAGGATGGTCTCGGCGTCCGCCGGGTCGAGGGCCAGGAACGCCTCGCGCTCGAAGTTCGGCATCGAGAACGGGTTGTGGGAGAAGTCGATCCGCTTCTCGTCCTCGTTCCATTCGTACATCGGGAAGTCGGTGATCCAGCAGAACGCGTACTGGTCCTTGTCGGACAGGCCGAGTTCGTCGCCGATGCGGATGCGGGCCTTGCCGGCGAGGGCCGCCGCCTTGGCCTCGGTGCCGGCGGAGAAGAACACCGCGTCGCCGGCCTTGGTGCCGGTCTTTTCGCGAATGGCCGCCTGGACCTCCGCCGGGATGAACTTGGCGATCGGGCCCTTACCCGTAATCGTGCCGCCATCGTCCTCGAAGATGATGTAGCCGAGGCCCGGGGCGCCCTCGGCGCGGGCGAAGTCGTTGAGCTTGTCGAAGAACGAGCGCGGCTGGGTCGCCGCCCCCGTGGCGGGGATGGCCCGGACCACGCCGCCGGACGCGATCACGCCCTTGAACGCCTTGAAGGCGACGTCCTCGCGGGCGAACTCGGCCGTCACGTCGGCGATGATCAGCGGGTTGCGCAGGTCCGGCTTGTCGACGCCGTATTTCAGCATCGCCTCGGCGTAGGGGATGCGCGGGAAGGTGCCGGTGACGCGCTTGCCCTCGGCGAATTCCTCGAAGACCGAGCGCAGGACCGGCTCCACCGCCTGGAACACGTCCTCCTGCGTGACGAAGCTCATCTCGATGTCGAGCTGGTAGAACTCGCCCGGAGACCGGTCGGCGCGTGCATCCTCGTCGCGGAAGCAGGGCGCGATCTGGAAGTAGCGGTCGAAACCCGCGATCATGGTGAGCTGCTTGAACTGCTGGGGCGCCTGCGGCAGGGCGTAGAACTTGCCCGGGTGGACGCGGGACGGAACCAGATAGTCGCGCGCGCCCTCCGGCGAGGAGGCGGTGAGGATCGGCGTCTGGAACTCGAAGAAGCCGCCCTCGCGCATGCGGCGGCGGAGCGAATCGATGATCGCGCCGCGCTTCATGATGTTGGCGTGCAGCTTTTCGCGGCGCAGGTCGAGGAAGCGGTACTTGAGCCGCGTCTCCTCCGGGTAGTCGAGGTCGCCGAAAACCGGCATCGGCAGCTCGCCCGCCGGGCCGAGCACCTCGAGGTCGTCGATGTAGACCTCCAGCGTGCCGGTGGGCAGGTCCGGGTTCTCGGTGCCGGCCGGACGGGTGCGGACCCGGCCGTCGATGCGGATGACCCATTCCGAGCGCGCCACGTTGGCGGCCTGGAAGGCCTTCGAATCCGAATCCACCACGCACTGAGTCAGGCCGTAATGGTCGCGCAGGTCGATGAACAGCACGCCGCCATGGTCGCGGATGCGGTGGCACCAGCCGGAGAGGCGGACGCTCTCGCCGACGTCGGACGGCCGGAGCGCCCCGCAGGTATGGGTCCGGTAACGGTGCATGGCGGGCTGCTGCATAACGGGCTGACGGATCACGGGCTTTGGGGATTGAGCGGCGCACCATTCACGCGGGGGAGGTGAAGTCAAGGCGACGGCGATGCGCGGGCAAGGCCCGAAGGCCGCCGAAACCCAGCGGATTCAGGTCCTGATCCCTTCCGGAATCACCCGGCGATTCCCATATCAGGCCTATGAATTCGAACGCTTTTTTCGGTATTTTGCGGCAGACAGGGGCGGCTCATGAGGCCACTCCCGAGGCCGCCACCGCCGCGTCCGCGACGGGCGAGCGGCAGGAGGGCCGGTGGCGCGTCCTGCCCCTCGAGGGCACCTTCGAGATCGTCTACGAGGATTCGCGCGGGGCCTGGAGCACCCGGCGGGTCGAGGCGCGCGAGCTGAAGCTCGGGCCGGGCCGGACGCTCCTGGGCGGCATCGACCGGGGCCGGGGCGGCTACCGGGGCTTTCGCGCCGACCGCATCCGCCGGCTCACCGATCCGGCGAGCACCACGCGGATCGAGGCCGGCATCCTCGACTGGCTCCTGGCCCGGGCCGAGGCGCAGCGCCGGGAGCGCGCGGCCCAGATCCGGGCGCTCTCGGCGCGCCGCCGCCCGGTCAAGACGCGCGCCGGGCCGCGCGAGGTCGCCGCCTAGAGGTATTCGCGGCCTCGAATTCTGGTGACCGGGTCCGGCGTCCCTCGCCTGAGGCGAGAACCTTCGGTATAGCCGATTCTATGAATCTGATCGCCACCACTGCGGCCCTGGCCGAGGCCTGCACCCGCCTGTCCGCGCATCCCTTCGTGACCGTCGACACGGAGTTCATGCGCGAGACGACCTACTATCCGAAGCTCTGCCTCATCCAGATGGCATCGCCGGACGGCTCGGGCGTGCTCGTCGACCCGCTCTCGCCCGACCTCGACCTCGCGCCGTTCTTCGCACTGATGGCCGACGAGGGCGTGGTGAAGGTGTTCCATTCCGCCCGCCAGGACCTGGAGATCATCTGGCTCCTCGGCGGCCTGCTGCCTCAGCCCTTCTTCGACACCCAGGTCGCCGCCATGGTTTGCGGCTACGGCGACTCGGTCTCCTACGAGCAACTCGTCAACGACGTGGCCAAGGCCAAGATCGACAAGTCCTCGCGCTTCACCGACTGGTCGCGCCGGCCGCTCTCGGACGCGCAGCTGAGCTACGCCCTCTCGGACGTCACCCATCTGGTGAAGGTCTACGAGGTGCTGGCGGGTCAGCTCCTCTCCACCGACCGCGGCGAGTGGCTCGACGAGGAGATGAGCGTGCTCACCTCGCCGGAGACCTACAAGGCCGACCCCGCTTCCGCCTGGCGGCGCCTCGCCGGGCGGATGCGCAAGCCCCGCGAGATCGCCGTGCTGATGGAAGTCGCCGCCTGGCGCGAGCGCGAGGCTCAGAGCCGCAACGTGCCGCGCGGGCGCATCCTCAAGGACGAGGCGGTGATCGACGTCGCGACCTCGGCCCCGCGCAACGTCGAGGCGCTCGGGCGCCTGCGCTCGATCCCCGCCGGCTTCGAGCGCTCGCGCACCGGAACCGACATCCTGGCGGCGGTGGAGCGGGGGTTTGCCCGCGACCTCTCGGACATCGCGCTCCCCGAGCGCGCCCGCAGCCGCGGCGGCAACGGGGCCCTCGTCGAACTGCTCAAGGTCCTCTTGAAGGCCGTGTGCGAGACGGAGGGCGTCGCCCCGAAGATCATCGCCACGGTGGACGACCTCGAGGCCATCGCGGAGGACGACGCGGCGGACGTGGCCGTGCTGCACGGCTGGCGCCGGGCGCTGTTCGGCGAGAAGGCGCTCGCCCTCAAGGGCGGCCGCCTCGCCCTCTCGGCCGAGCGCGGCCGGGTGGTGGTACGCGACCTGGCGTAGGTCCGGGGGCGTCCGTGGAGCTGAAGTGGCTGGAGGATTTCCTCAGCCTCGCCCAGACCCGCAGCTTCTCCCGCTCGGCGGAGGCCCGCCACGTCACCCAATCGGCCTTCAGCCGGCGCATCCGCGCCCTGGAACTCTGGCTCGGGGTGAGCCTCGTCGACCGCAGCACCTACCCGACCACCCTGACCCCGGAGGGGCGCCGCTTCCGCGACACCGCCGAGGAGAGCGTGCGGGTGCTCCTCGGGGCGAGGGCCGACCTGCGCGCCGGCCTCGATTCGGCCGCGCCCGGGGTGCGCATCGCCGGCTTGCACACCCTGGCGCTGACGTTCTTCCCCGCCTGGTTCCGGACCCTGACCACACGCACAGGACCGGTGGCGACGCGGCTCCAGCCGGACGATTTCCACGACTGCCTCCAGGCCCTGGTGGAGGGCGGCTCCGACTTCCTCCTGACCTTCCACCATCCGGGCGTGCCGATCCCCCTCGACCCGGAACTCTATCCCCACCGGGTGGTCGGTGCCGATGCACTGGTCGCGGTGCGGAGCCCGGCTCTGGCCGAAAGCGGGCCGCTCCCGCGCCTCGATTACGGGCGCGATTCCTTCCTCGGCCGCGTCAGCCATCTCGCCGAGGCCGCGCTCGGCCTGCCGATGGGGCCGGTGGTCCATGCCAACCCCATGGCCGAGGCCCTGAAATGCATGGCACTCGAAGGGCACGGCCTCGCCTTCGTGCCGCGCAGCCTCGTCGTCCGCGAACTCGCCGAGGGCCGCCTCGTCGTGGCCGGACCCGAGGTGCCCCTGGAGATCCGGCTCTACCGGAACGGCGCCAAGGCTCACGGAGCGAAGGCGCGCGCCGCTGTCGCGGCGATCTGGGCGGCGGCCGAGGCGGGTTAGTCCGAACCCAGTTCAATCCAAACCCAAGTCGGTCCGAACCCAGGTCGGTCCGAACCCACGTTAGTCCGAACCCGCATGGGCCTTCCCGACACGGCATTGGCGCCCGAGCCGGACTTCGCGCATCCCGTCACCGGAACGAGCGGCGAGGATTGCGGGCGATGGCGGGGAGCGAGGTGCTGGGCGTGCTCGGCGGCATGGGGCCGATGGCGACGGTGGATTTCCTGCGCAAGCTCGTGGAGGCGACGCCCGCCGCCCGTGATCAGGACCATCTCGCCGTGATGGTGGCCCAAGCCGCCGACATTCCCGACCGGACCCGGGCGATCCTGGGGCAGGGGCCCGACCCGCTGCCGGCGATGACCCTGGCGCTGCGCCGCCTGGAGGCGGCCGGCGCGACCCGCCTCGCGATCCCCTGCAACACCGCGCATCATTGGCATGGCGCGCTCCAGGCCCTGACGCCCATCCCGATCCTGCACATCGTCGACGCGGTGGTAGCAGAGCTCGCCCACAGGGGCCTGGCCGGCGGGCCCGTGGGCCTGCTCGCCACCGACGGCACCCTTCGGACGGGGCTCTATCCGCGTCATCTCGGCCGCCACGGCTTCACCTGCCGCGTGCCCACCGACCAGGCCGCGGTGATGCGGGCGGTGCGCCTCGTCAAGGCGGGGCAGGGCGCCGAGGCCCGGCCGCTGCTGCGGGCCGCGGCCGCGGCGCTGATGGCGGGCGGGTGCCGGCAGGTGGTGATGGCCTGCACCGAGATCCCGCTCGCCCTGTGCGACGCGGCGGAGCCGCTCGGCGCCGTGCTGCTCGACGCGACCGACGCCCTGGCGCGGGCCTGCGTCGCCGCCGCCGTCCCGGCAAGCCGGGCGGCGTGATCCGGGCGACCTGAGAGAGCGGGCCTCAGTTCGCCTTGGCGTTGACGTCGAGCCGGTCGAACAGGGCCGCCGGGGTCGGGGCCGCGCCGAACTCCAGCATGCCGATGCCGGTGCCGTTCTTGGGCCGGAGGCTGAGGGAGAGGGTGCCGGGCTTCGTCACGAACTGGCCCATGGCGGCGCCCACCGCCTTGGCACCCGCCGAATTGCCCAGGATCGCGGGCACGCCGAAGACGCTGGCGGTAACGTATTCCTGCTTCAGCTCCTCGGGCTTGAGGCTGAGCACCTTCGACTGGGCGGCGATGAAGCGGTCGAACAGGCCGGTGTTCTCGATGGTGAGGTCCAGCGCCTTGGCGGTGGCCGACAGCATGGCGAAACTCGAGATGGCCACGTCCGGGTTGAAGACCTCCGGGCCGATACCGCCGATCATGCCGTTGATGCGCACGCGGCCCATGTCCTTGCCGGAAATCGAGACCTCGCTGAGCTTCAGCTCCCGGGCCGCCTCGTCCCAGGAGGTATCGGCCACGAGGGCGAGGTCGAGGTCGCTGTAGCCGTAGAGGCCGAGCGAGCCCAGACCCGGCACCCCCGCCACCGCCGAGGCCGGCATGGTCAGGCCCGACAGGCTGAGGCGCCCGGCGGTCGGCACCCCGTCGCGGGGCGGGGCGAAGTTCAGGGCGGCGTCCCGCAGGCCCACATGCATCGCGCCCGTCGCGTCGGCGGGGTCGCGGGGGCCGCGCGGGGTCGCCGGCTCGGGCGGCAGGTCGAGGCTGAGATCCTTGAGCGCCAGGGTGCCGATGGCCGGCGTGAGCAGGCGCAGATCGGCCTCGGAGGGTTCCGCCGTCAGGGCCGCGAGCTTGCGCAGGGCCACGATGGTGGGGCTCAGGGAGAAGCCGTCCAGGGAGAGGCGGGCGATGCGGGCCTTGGCACCGTCGCCGCCCGAGAAGGTGATGTCCTCCAGGGTGCCGCCGGCATTGGTCATCCCCATCCGGGCGATGCCGAGGCGGAACGCGTCGCGGGGCTTGGCCTCCTGCACGCTGAGGCCGGTCGCCTCCAGGGTGCCGAGGGAGACCGCCTCGGCGAGGTCGGCTCCCAGGGTCAGCAGGCGCGTGCGCTCGGCGGGGGCGATCGTGTCGTAATCGACGCCCGTGAAGGCCTGGAGCGCCCCGGTCCAGGTGGCCGGGATCTGGCGGCCGCTGAGGTCGCGTCCCTCGATCCGCGCGATGGTGACGGCGGTGCCGCGCGCATCCACGTAGGCGACCTCGTCCACCGAGAAGGTGGCGTAGACCCGCTGCAGGGCGCTCTTGCCGTCGCCCGGCTCGCCGTAGAGGCGGGCCAGCACGGCGAGGTCGACATCCGTCGCTCGCAGGCGGCCATAGGTGCCGGTCCCCTTCTGTGGCCCGCCGGCGACGAGGATCGAGGCCCCGGCGGCGGTCAGTTCGGCGATGCGGCCGGCGCGGACATCCCGCGCCATGACGTCGCGATAGGTCACGACCGGGGCCGCGGCCGGTCCCGCGCGCTCCACCCGCAGTTCGGGGATCGCGAGGCTCGCGGCGTCCAGCCGGACGAGGCGGGCCGGCCAGGACTCGCCGGGGCCGGGTTTCAGCAGAGCGGTGAGTTCGTCCTTGGAAAGGCGCGTGCCGCTCGCGGTGATGCGGGGCGCCTTGAGCACAGTGTCGCCGAAGACGAAGGTCACGTCCTGCAGCGTCACGTCCTGCACCGCCGAGGCCGCCTCCTGGGCCAGCACCGGACCGGGCCGCGCCGTGAGGCCGGCCCCGAGAAGGACGAGGACGCAGGCCGAGGCGCCGGTCGCCCACGCACGGAGGGGGCGGCCTTTCGAGCGGGTCATGGGCGTATCCGGGATCGCTGACTTGGGTGGCGCGGACTTGAGTGGCGCTGTCGGAAGAGCGGGCTCATCCGTGACGCAGTTTCACGCGCGAGGCAATCGCGGCACGGCGGTCGCGACCGGTCCCGCGCGCCTCACAGGGAGAACGAGGTTCCGCAGCCACAGGAGGCGGTGGCCAGGGGGTTCTCGATCTTGAAGGACTGCCCGATCAGGTCGTTCACGAAATCGATGGTCGAACCGCTCATGTATTCCAGCGACATCGGGTCGACGAGGACGGTGGCGCCGTCGCGCTCGATCGCGACGTCGTCGGCCGCCCGCGCCCGCTCGATGTCGAAGGCGTAGGAGAAGCCCGAGCAGCCGCCGCCGTTCACGCTGATCCGCAGGGAGGCGCCGGGCGGCTCGGCGCCCATGATCTCGTTGATGCGCTTGGCGGCGCGGGGCGTCAGGGTGATGTCGGCCATCCGGGTGCACTCGCGGGGTGATGTCGAGATCCGCCGGCGTTCCGGCCGATCGTGGGCCGGGACGGCATTGGAACAAATGTCAGGAGACATAAGATATGCCCGGGGGACCGATGCTGCAACGCGACGGTGCGTCAGGAGCCCGGACCGGGGCTGGCGCGATTCTGGAACAGCGAGACGTGATGCCGGCAGATGAGAGGGAGCGGGCGGAAGTCCGGCGGCGCGGGGAGCGCTGGCGGGCACCCTATGCCACCGACCCGGCGGCCACCCGCGGGCGCCTGATCCCGGAGGCGATCTCGCCCACGCGCAGCGACTTCCAGCGCGACCGCGACCGCATCATCCACTCCTCGGCCTTCCGGCGCCTCAAGCACAAGACCCAGGTCTTCGTGCATCACGAGGGCGACCATTACCGGACGCGGCTGACCCACACCCTGGAGGTGAGCCAGATCGCCCGGGCGCTCGCGCGGGCACTCGGCCTCGACGAGGATCTCGCCGAGGCGCTCGCCCTGAGCCACGATCTCGGCCACACCTGCTTCGGGCATACGGGCGAGGACACCCTGGACGCCTGCATGGCGGCCCACGGCGGCTTCGACCACAATGCCCAGGCCCTGCGCCTCGTCACCCGGCTGGAGCGGCGCTACGCCGGCTTCGACGGGCTCAACCTCGCCTGGGAGACCCTGGAGGGCCTCGTCAAGCACAACGGTCCCCTGCTGGAGCCGGACGGGCGCCCGACCCGACGCTGGACGGCGCGCGGCATCCCAGCCGCGATCGTCGAATACAACGTCCTCAACGATCTCGAACTCACCCGCTTCGCCGGGCCCGAGGCCCAGGCCGCGGCGCTCGCCGACGACATCGCCTACGACAGCCACGACCTCGACGACGGCCTGCGCGCCGGCCTGTTCGATCTCTCCGACCTCGCCGAGGTACCGTTCCTGCGCGGCCTCCTCGACGAGATCGACCGGCTCCATCCGAATCTCGAAGCCTCGCGAAAAATCCACGAGCTGGCACGGCGCGTCATCACCCGCTTCGTGGAGGACGTGATCGCCGAGAGCACCCGGCGCATCATCGCCCTCGATCCGCGCTCGGTCGCCGACATCCGGGCGGCGCGGGCGCCGGTCATCGCCTTCTCGGAGGCGATCGCGCGGGCGGATGCGGAGATCAAGGCCTTCCTGTTCGCCCGGATGTACCGCCATCCCGGCGTGCTCGCGGTGCGGGAGAAGGCCAACCTGATCGTGTCCGACCTGTTCGCCCGGTTCACGGCGGAGCCTGGGGCGATGCCGGACGAGTGGTCGGCGGACCTCGTGGGGGCGGGAGAGGGCCGCATCGCCCGCCGGGTCGCCGACTACATCGCGGGCATGACCGACACCTACGCGGCGCTGGCCCACAAGCAGCTCTTTACCGAGACGCCGGATCTGCTCTGGCGCCCCAACAGCCGCGGCCTGCCGCTGGCGGAGCCGTGACGCTCAGAGCGTCAAACCCTCGTGGAACAGGTCGGGGGAGATCGGCAGCATGAACTGCACGCCGAGACCGCCCTCGAAGTAGCGCACGACCCGGCCCGGGGTACGCCCGACCATCACGCTCGCGCCGAGGGGCGGGGCGGTCGCCGTGGAGAGGGCGACGCCGGACATCGAGAGATCGATGATCCGGGCCTGCACTTCGCGGCCGCTCTCCAGACGCAGGACGACACCGGCCGCGTGCGGCGTGAGTCGCTCATGGGTCCGGCCTTCGGGCAACCCGAGCGAATCGCGGTTGGCGAGCCAGGTCAACTGCGAGGCGATCTTGTCGCGCTTGCGCGGGGTCGCGATGAGTTGAACGGCGAAGCCGCCGGGCAGGAGGCGCGCGATGGTGCCCTCGATCCGGCCGATATGCTCGAGGTAGAGGACGACGCGTTCCCGGAGGTCGCCCACGACCGCACAGGTCAGGCGGACGCCACCGGGCGACATGTCCACGGTCTGGCAGGGATATTCCCGCCGGTCCGACAGCATGTAGCGGCCGAGCATCGAGACCTTGACGCGCTGATGCCGACGCAGATCGGAGCCCCGGACATCACGGTAGGGCTTCGCGGCGGAACGCGGGGCGGCCTCGATCATTGCGGGCGACTCGTTTCGAGGACTCACTCCCGGTAGAAATAGGCACCTGTCGTTACGAAAGTTTTGCGCGGGCGCAGCGAGACGTCTCGGAAAAGGTCGTCGGCATCGCGCCCTGCGTATCAGGACCGCCCGCCGGGATGAACGAGGAGATGCCCCCGGCGAAGCGGGGCGGTATCGTTGGCGGGCTCGGGCAGGTTGCGCAGCGTCGCCTCGGCATCGAGGGCGGCCGGAGCCGGCTCGTGTCCCAGGATGCGCATGGAGGTCGCCCGCAGGCGCGTCACCGGGCGGATGCCGAGCCAGTGGGGCACGCAAGCCGGGCTGAGCGCGCCGAGGATGCGCGAGTGGGTCTCGCCATGATGGCGCAGGGGGAGCAGCAGCAATTCGAGGTCGACGGCCTCGTCGCGCTCCGTGGTGCCGTGCAGGCCCGCCACGACCCCGACCGTGTCGACAGCCACGGCCTCGACCAGCCGCCACGGATCGGCGTCGGGCGTGCCCCAAATTTCGCCGAAGGACCGCCCCCTCAGTTCGCGCCCGAACAGGGCGCAGACGTGGGTTCCGGCCAGCCGGACGGAGGCCGCGGCACGGGACATGTCGACTTCGAGGATGAGGCTGTCGGCCAGGAGATTGCGGATCTCGCCGGGCTCGATCTCGCTGCGCTCGGGTGCGGCGCGTGCACGGCGCAGGCGGTCCCAGTAGCTGTGGAGCATACGGCTGGTCGGGTGCTTCATGGTGTCCCACATTGGCACGGCTCAGAAGCGAACCGTCTCGAACTCGGAAACGGCCGGCGCAAACCGGACCGGATCCGAAGGATGTGGTCCGTCACCCGCACAGCCTATGCCGTCCGCATTTTCAGTGCGCCGTTAAGTTTCGGTCAAGGTTAACGGTCCGCCCGGGTTGTCCACCGCCAAGTTTCAGGCGAAGTTGCGGGCCTCGCCGAAGGGAGGCCGCGCCACCCTCAGGCGAGACACGGGAAGGAGCGGGTCGGCCATGCCGGCCCGGCGGCTTGCTGGTCCTTGCCGGTGCCCGGGAACGCGCAGGCGTCACCGGGCGGCCTTCCACCTCGGGGAGGGCGCCCGCGCGCGTCCTCCCGTTTTTCGCGCTGCCCGGGTCTTTCACGCCACGCGGGACTTTCGCGCCGTGAAGGGCTTTCGCACCACGAAGGACTTGCCGGGTCGGTCCAGGGGCCGACATGGTGTCGCCATGGATGCCACGCCCGACCTGCCGCCCCAGAACCGCGTTCCGATCTTCAACATGCCGGGCGTGGTCACCGCGTCGATCGGGCTCCTGGTGGGGATCCACGCCCTGCGCGAGTTCGTGCTGCCGGACACCTGGGACATCGCCGCGCTGATCGACCTCGCGCTGATTCCGGGCCGCTGGAGCGTGGCCCTCGACCCGGCCCGGGCCGCGGATCTGCTGGCGAACGCCGCGACCCTGGCGGGGGATCCCGAGGTGGTGCAGGCCCGCCAGGCCTTCGCCCGCTACGTGGCAGCCGAGCCTGCCGCGATGCCCTGGACCTTCGCCACCTACGCGCTGCTGCACGGCTCGTGGATGCACGTCATCTTCAACACGGTCTGGCTCGCCGCCTTCGGCTCGCCGGTGGCCCGTCGCTACGGCCCCTGGCGCTACGGCCTCGTCGCCCTGGCCGGCGCGGTGGCAGGCGGCATCCTCCATGTCATCCTCGACCCCCTGAGCACCGCGCCCCTGATCGGAGCGTCGGCGGGGGTCTCCGCCCTGATGGCGGCGGCGGCGCGCTTCGTATTCCGGCCGCCCCCCGTCTACGCCGGGGGCGGAGCGCCCTGGCAGCGTCCCGCGCCGCCGCCACTGCAGACGATCCCCGAACTGATGCGCAACCGCACGGCGGTGATGTTCCTGGGCATCTGGCTCATCACGAACTTCCTGTTCGGCATCATTGCCCTGCCGCTCGGTGCCGAGGCGACGTCGGTCGCCTGGGACGCGCATCTCGGCGGCTTCATCGCGGGCTTCTTCCTCCTGCCACTGATCGACCGCCACGGACGCTGACGGCGCGTTCGAGCCAGCGCTCAAGATGTGGCCGGCGTCCAAGACCTGAATTATCCTGCAATCCGCACGCCTTGGGTCTGCGGGATCTTGCCATGCGCGCGCCGGGGCCACACAATCGCCACAGACCGAGCCGGGCACGCTGCCGCGACTGGCCAAGCCCGGCCACCCCGTCCCACGGGTGAATTCAGGAAAAGGACACGTCCATGACCGTCGCTCGCATCCTCGCCGAGAAGGGCCGCTCCGTCATCACGGTGGAGCCGCAGCGCACCCTCGACGAGGCCATCCACCTTCTGGCCGAGAAGCGCATCGGCGCCGTCGTCGTCAGCGATGCGGACGGGGCGGTACGCGGCATCCTCTCCGAGCGCGACATCATGCGGGCGCTCGCCGGCAAGGGCGCCAATGCCCTCGACGCCCTGGTCTCCGAACACATGACCGCCGAGGTCACCACCTGCACCCGCGCCTGCAGCATCGAGGAGGTGATGCACCTCATGACCGATGGCCGCTTCCGCCACGTGCCCGTGGTCGAGGACGGTAGGCTCACCGGCCTCATCTCCATCGGTGACGTGGTCAAGCGCCGGATCGAGGCCGTCGAGGCCGAGCATCAGGCGATGCGCGACTACATCACCATGGCCTGAACCGGACCGGCCGGAGCTTCGCGCCACCGGCCGCGATCCAGCTCAGATCCGGGCCGCGGCCGCCGCCACGAGGCCGCGGATCTGAGGCAGGGCGGCGCGGGCCGCTTCCCGGCCGAGGGCGATCCCCTCGGTGGCCCGGTGGAACTCGAACAGGCCCATCTCGGACAAGCGCGGCACGATAGCGATGTCCGGCGGGTCGCCCGCCAGGCGCGCCCGCGAGATCCGATCCTGCGTGATGTTGAAGGCGTCGAGCATCACCCGCGCCATGCCCGGGGTGGCGAGTCCGTTCGCCCGCTCGGGCTCGCCGTCTCCGGACCCGCGCGAGCCCGGACGGCGCAGGATCCAGCGCCGGGGCCGGCGGGGGACGGGCAGCACCGCCTCGGCCGTGATCCGCGCGGGCGGGGCGTCCCGCACGCCAGGGCGCGGGTCACCGTTGAGGTTGACGCAGATCACGAGGTCGGCCCCCAGCGCCCGCGCGATCGTCACCGGCACCGGGTTGACCAGGGTGCCGTCGAGGAGGAGCCGGCCGCCGCAGCGCACCGGTGGGAAGATGCCGGGCAAGGCGTAGGAGGCGCGCAGGGCCTCCACGAGGCAGCCTCGGGTGAGCCAGACCTCCTCGCCGCTGTCGAGGTCGGTGGCGACGCTGGCGAAGCGGATCGGCAGGCCTTCGATGCGGCGGTCGGCCAGATCGTGCTGGAGGCGCCGCTTCAGGCGATCTCCCGCGATCAGGCCGGAGCGGAGCCGCAGGTCGAGGAGACCCATCACGCTGCGCCGGGTCAGCGACAGGGCGAAGGCCTTGAGCAGGCCGAGCTGGCCCGCCGCGTAGCAGCCGCCCACCACCGCACCGATCGAGCAGCCCGCCACCACGGCCGGGTGAATGCCGGCCTCCTCCAGCACCTCGATCACCCCGATCTGCGACCAGCCCCGGGCCGAGCCGCCGCCGAGGGCGAGTCCGATGCGCGGACCCGGAGCCTGCGGCGCCGACACGGGCTCGACAGCGCCGGCGGGAAAACGCGCGGGCGCGGCCTGCCGAATTTCGGCCCGCACGGCCCCCGGGGACAGGCCGTCCCACATCATCGACACGGCGTGCAGGGACAGGGGACGCGAGAACACGGGACGCACGACGCGGGGCAGCGCGGCCGGACCCGCATCGAACAGGTCCGCATCGCACCGGGATCAGGCATCGGCGGGCCGCAGGGTCGCCTGTCCGGTCGCCGGATCGTGATCGACGCGGCGATAGAAGCAGGCGCGACGGCCGGTGTGGCAGCAGCCGCCGTCACCGCCGACGTCGACCCGGATCAGCACGGCGTCCTGGTCACAATCGACCCGCATCTCGACGACGCGCTGGACCTGACCGCTGGTGGCGCCCTTGTGCCAGAGCTCGCCGCGGGAGCGCGACCAGTACCAGGCCTCGCCGGTCTCGAGGGTGCGGGCCAGGGATTCGGCGTTCATGTGGGCGAGCATGAGCACCTGCCCATCGGCGGCATCGACGGCGATGCAGGAGACGAGGCCGTTGGCGTCGAAGCGGGGGGTGAAGGTCGCCCCCTCCTCGACCTCGGCCCGGCTGCCTGGCTCCGGGAAGGCGCGGGTCATCGGGAGACAGACGTCATCGCGGGACGGCTCAGGACTTGTTGCGCACGAGGGTGAGGAAGCGGACCTGCTCGTTGGCGTCGTTGCGGAAGGCGCCGCGGAACTGGGTGGTGATGGTGGAGACACCGGCCTTCTGGACGCCGCGCATGGCCATGCAGAGGTGCTCGGCCTCGACCATCACGGCGATGCCGCGGGGCTTGAGGATGCTCTCGATCACGTCGGCGATCTGCGCCGTCATGGTCTCCTGGGTCTGCAGGCGGCGGGCGAAGGTGTCGACCACGCGGGCGAGCTTCGACAGGCCGACCACGCCCTTGGTCGGGTAGTAGGCGATGTGCGCCAGTCCCATGAAGGGCACCATGTGGTGCTCGCAATGGGAGTAGAACGGGATGTCGCGCACCAGCACGATGTCGGAATAGCCCTCGACTTCCTCGAAGACCCGCTCGAGGAGCGCGTCGGCGTCCTGATCGTAGCCGCCGAAGATCTGGCCGTAGGCCTTCACCACCCGGGCCGGGGTGTCGCGCAGACCCTCGCGGTTCGGGTCGTCGCCGGCCCAGCGCAGGAGCGTGCGCACGGCGGCCTCCGCCTCCTCGCGGCTCGGGCGGCCGGTGGCGATGGCGTCCGGCACCCGTTGAGCGGAGGCGGGCAGGGGGGCGATCTCGGGCTCCCGAGCCGTCTCGGGCGCGGGCGCCTCGGCGACGCGCGCGTTGTCGTTGCGCATGGTGCTGAGGGCGCCGTTCTGGCGGGTCGGTTCCATCCCGGATTCCTCCGTCTCGGTCAGGCGGTAGGAAAGGGACTTGAGCGCGGCATCCATGGCATCTTCCGCCCGGGCGATCCGGGTCGTCATCGGGTGGCTGTCAGGCTTTGCGTACATCGTCGAACCATGGGGCCGTGCTGCGGCCGATGCCCGGACGGTGCCGTCTGCCGTGGCGCGACCCTGGCCGTGGGCGCGGTCAGGGTCGACGAGCCGCCTCCTCGCGAAACGGTGCGTTGGCGCCTATATCGACGTTATCGCGTCGGCGCGCAATGCGGGCCGCGCGGATCAGCCCTTCGGATCGGAAGCCGGCGTTCTGCCGACCTCCCGGCGGGGCGCGCGGATCAGGTCGCAGACGGAACGGAACGCCATGCTCGACGACATCTACAACCGTCGCATCCTCGAACTGGCCGCCGACATCCCGCGCCTCGGGCGCCTGCCGGCGCCGGATGCCAGCGCCACCGCGCATTCGAAGCTCTGCGGCTCCACCGTCACGGTCGACCTCGCAGTACGGGACGACACGATCACCGACTTCGCCCATGAGGTGAAGGCTTGCGCCCTGGGCCAAGCCTCGTCCTCGCTGATGGCCCGCCACGTGGTCGGTGCCAGCGCCGGCGAACTGCGCGCGGTCCGTGCCGCGATGCGGCGGATGCTCAAGGAGAACGGGCCGGCGCCGGACGGCCGGTGGGCGGACCTTGCCGTGCTGGAGCCGGTGCGCGACTTCAAGGCCCGCCACGCCTCGACGCTGCTGACCTTCGACGCGGTGGTGGATGCCCTGGACCGGATCGAGGCCAGGGCGGCGGCCGAGTAGCATGCAGCTCCGCCGTGTCGCCCACGGGGCTATCCGTACCTATCAGCTCACCCTGTCGAGCCTGATCGGCCGTCAGTGCCGGCACTGGCCCTCGTGCTCGCACTACACCGACGCGGCGATCCAGCGGCACGGACTCTGGGCGGGCGGCTGGATCGGGTTTTCCCGGATCTGCCGCTGCGGCCCCTTCGGCACCCACGGTATCGACCTGGTGCCGGAAGCGCTGCCGCCGCGCGCGACCTGGTTCACCCCTTGGCGCTACGGCCGCTGGCGCGGGGTCAATGCGCCGCCCTCGCCTTTCGCCTGCGAGGCCGTCGAGGGCGGGTGAGGCCGGTCCCGTTGCGGGTCCTGTTCGGCCGATCCCGCCGTTCAGGCGACCTGCAGGACCGCATCGGGAGCCGCGAGCCCCATCTGGACCCGGTTGCGCCCCGTCAGCTTGGCCCGATACAGGGCCGCATCGGCGATGGCGATCGGCGTCACGTGCGGACGATCGGCGTCCGGCACCATCGCGACGCACCCGATGCTCACGGTGACGCCGACGCCGCCCTGGGAATCGCCTGGGAGGGCCACCGGGGCGGCCTCGACGGACCTGCGGACCTGCTCGGCGATCACGTCGACCCGCTCGGCCTCCGGACCGACAAGGATCACCGCGAATTCCTCGCCGCCGTACCGGAAGGTGGCTGCGGCCGGGTCCCGCATCGTCCCGTCAACGATGGCCGCCACCGCCCGCAGGCAGGCATCGCCGCCGAGATGGCCGTAGGTGTCGTTGAGGCGCTTGAAGTGATCGATGTCGATCATCATCAGGGCGACCGGCGTCCGGGACGGACCCTGGTCGCGCCAGACGCTCTCGAGCCGGGCATCGAAGGCCCGCCGGTTCCCGATGCCGGTCAGGCCATCGGTGTCGGAGAGGCTGAGCAGCGTCCGGTTCCGCTCGACCAGGCTCTCGGACCGCAGCGCATCGCGCAGGTTCAGGAGATAGAAGCGCCGTTCGCTGATCTCGTTGCGGAAGGCGGCGAACAGCAGGTAACCGGCCATGCTGAGGTTGAGCATGATGGCGAATAGAACGCCGCCGAGGTCGAACCGGGGATGGAACACGACGGCCCCGGCCGTGAGCATGGTGGCACCGATCGCCACGATGGCCGCCTGGGGGACCGGGAGCGGCAGGGCGATGCAGCCGTAGACCATGACCATCGGAATCGCGAACGCGATCATCACGGCGTTCTGCATGTGCGACGCCAGCATCAGCGCCAGCATCGTGCCGATCATCGGGAACAGGAAGAGGGTGCTGGCGAGGACGGACGAAACGATCCTCCGGTGCATCAGCCAGACCAGAACGAGCAGCGCGGGCGTGAGGACCGCGAGATCGAGGACGATCACCAGCGCGAGAACGTCGGGAATGACCAGGGCGTTGATGAAGATGAAGAGGTCGAAGACAGCCATCCCGGAGAGGTGGTAGAGGATGTAGCGGCGCGTGCGGCCCGTCTCGATCGCGCGCTGATAGCGCGGTTCGAGGGCGGCCCCGAAGCCGATCTGCGACCAGGGCCGCCGGAGGTCGGCCTCGACCCACCTCAGCAACGACCCGTTCTCGGCCCCGTTCTCATCTGGGATCGCGTTACCCGGACAGACATGCATCGAACCGCGCCGGACCTTCCTCGTAGGAGACCTCGGCACGCCGTGCCGTTCAGGTCATCCTGAGGATGTTCTGGCCCTGAACCCCTTAAGGTCTGTTTAGCCGCTCGCTTCGATTGCCCTTCGACCGCAAGACACACGACAAAATCAGACTATCGCCCGGGGAAAGTCATTCACAAGCACGTGAATATCCGGGACGATAGCCTGCCGCGACACCTCGGGCCGGCACCGGCTCTCAGACC
>NZ_BPQL01000087.1 GCF_022179225.1 Methylobacterium goesingense | reverse complement strand
GCCGCCTCCGCCACGGCCGTCGAGACCGACCACATCATCCTCGGCTTCACGGTGCTGACCCTGCTCCTCACGGTGCCGGTCTTCCTTGCCATCACCTACTTCGCCCTGCGCTACCGGCAGGGCGAGGTCGCCGACCGCACCACCGACGGGCGCCGCAGCGTCCTCATCGAGATCAGCTGGATGCTGATCCCCTACGTGCTGACGCTGTTCTTCTTCGGCTGGGGCGCCAAGCTCTTCATCGATTCCCGCCATCCGCCGCCCGACGCCATGGTGGTGGAGGCGGTGGGCCGGCAATGGATGTGGAAGTTCCAGCACCCCACCGGGCAGTCCGAGATCAACGACCTGCACCTGCCCATCGACCAGCCGGTGCGCATCCGCATCACCAGCCAGGACGTGATCCACGCCCTCTACCTGCCGGCGCTGCGCCTGCAGATCGCCGCCCTGCCCGACCGGACGACCGAGATCTGGTTCAAGGCCGACCGCACCGGGACATACCGGCTCTACTGCTCGGAATATTGCGGCACCGACCACTCGGTGATGGACGGCAACCTCACTCTGATGACCCAGGCCGCCTACCAGGACTGGCTGACCCACGGGGGCGCGCAGCAATCGAACGTGGCGGCGGGCCGCGCCATCTACGAATCCTACGGCTGCGCCGGCTGCCACGACGGCGCGGTGGCGGGGGTGAAGGCCCCCGCCCTGGCCGGGCTCTACGGCCGCGCCGTCCACCTCGCCGACGGGCGCACGATCACGGCGGACGCGGATTACATCCGCGCCAAGATCCTCAACCCCAATGCCAACCGGCTCGCCGGGGGCGGCAAGCAGGTGATGCCGAGCTTTGCCGGCGTGATCCCGGCCGACGACCTCGACCGCCTCGTGGGCTACCTGAAATCCTATCACCGCGTCGCGGACGGAGAGACCCGATGAGCAGCGCCGGCTCCCTGCAGGGCGAGGCCGCCGCCCGCGACCCCCACACCCCGTCCCCGACCCTCGACCGGCCCGACGACTACCTCCACGCGCAATCGACCCTGCGCTCGTGGTTCCTCACCACCGACCACAAGCGCATCGCGCTCCTGTATCTGGCCAGCATCACCGCCTTCTTCGTCGTCGGCGCGGTGGCGGCCGGCTTCGTGCGCCTGGCGCTGGTCGTGCCCGACGGCGCGATCATGACCAACGACACCTACAACAAGGCCTTCACCATCCACGGCGTGGTGATGGTGTGGTTCTTCCTGATCCCGTCGATCCCCGCGACCTTCGGCAACTTCCTGATCCCGCTGATGATCGGGGCCAAGGACCTCGCCTTTCCGAAGCTCAACCTCGCGAGCTGGTACGTCTTCATGACGGGGGCGCTCTTCACCCTCGCGGCGGTGGTGCTGGGGGGCGTCGACACCGGCTGGACCTTCTACGCGCCCCTCTCCACCGCCTTCTCGAACACCTGGGTGCTGCCGGCGCTGATCGGCGTCACCATCGTGGGCTTCTCCTCGATCCTGACGGGGCTGAACTTCGTCGTCACCATCCACACCATGCGGGCGCCCGGCATGACCTGGTTCCGCCTGCCGATCTTCGTCTGGACGCACTACGCCACCAGCCTGATCTTCCTGCTGGCGACGCCCGTCATCACCCTGGCGCTGATCCTGCTCATCGCCGAGCGCGCCTTCCATGTCGGCGTGTTCGACCCCGCCTATGGCGGCGACCCGGTGCTGTTCCAGCACCTGTTCTGGTTCTACTCGCACCCGGCCGTGTACATCATGGTGCTGCCGGGCATGGGCGTGATCTCCGAGATCGTGCCGGCCTTCGCCCAGAAGAAGCTCTTCGGCTACCGCTTCGTGGCCTACGCGGCCATCGGCCTGGCCTCCGTGACGTTCTTCGTCTGGGGCCACCACATGTTCGTCAACGGGCAGAGTGACCTCGCCTCGCTCGCCTTCTCGGCCCTGTCCTTCGCGGTGGCCGTGCCCTCGGCGGTGAAGGTCTACAACTGGACCGCGACCATCCATAAGGGGTCTTTGCGCCTCGACACCCCGATGCTGTACGCCATGGGCTATATCGGCCTGTTCGTGCTCGGCGGCCTCACCGGGCTCTACCTCGCGACCCTGGCCATCAACCAGCACATCCACGCCACCTACTTCGTCGTGGCGCATTTCCACTACATCATGGTCGGCGGGACGGTGCTGGCCTTCCTCGGTGGCCTGCACTTCTGGTGGCCGAAGATCACCGGGCGGATGTACAGCGAGCCCTGGGGCCGGATCTCGGCGCTGTTCATCTTCATCGGCTTCAACGTCACCTTCTTTCCGCAATTCATCCTCGGCTACCTCGGGATGCCGCGGCGCTACGCGACCTACCCGCCGGAATTCCAGCTCCTCAACGTGCTCTCCTCGGCGGGCTCGACCATCCTGGCGGCCGGCTACCTCTTCCCGATGGTCTACCTCGTCCATTCCCTCTGGTTCGGGCGCCGCGCGCCCGGAAACCCCTGGGACGCCAAGGGGCTGGAATGGGAGACCGCCTCCCCGCCGCCGCCCCACAATTTCGCCGGGGTGCCGCGGGTGCCGGAGGTGCCCTACGACTACCCGATCCAGGCTCCGGAGACCGGGAGGCAGCACACGTGAGCGCCGACCCCGCCGCAGCCGGGCCCGTCGGCATGACCCGCGCCGAGCACTTCGCCACAATCGGCCAGCAGCGCCACGCCGCGACGCTCGGCATGTGGGCCTGGCTGCTCACCGAATTGCTGCTGTTCGCGGGCCTCTTCCTCACGGCGCTGATCCTGCGCCTGCTCCACCCGGAGGCGGTGCAGGCGGCCGCCGGCCACCTCAAGTTCTGGATCGGGGCGGCCAACACCGTGGTGCTGCTCTGCTCCAGCCTGACCATGTCGGCGGCCATCGAGCTCTCGCGGCTGGGCTGGCAGCGGATGATGGTCGGCTGCCTCGTCGCCACCGCGAGCCTCGGCGCGCTGTTCCTGGTGCTGAAGGGCTATGAGTATTACGCCGATTACGAAGAGCACATGATGCCCTTCCTGGCGCGCCGGCCCTACGCGCTCGCCGAGCAGCCGGCCACGCGTCTCTTCGTCAACCTCTACTACGTGGCCACCGCGCTCCACGCGGTCCACCTGTTGACCGGCATCGCCATCCTCGTCGGGCTCACCTGGAAGGCGTCGCGCCCGGGCTTCCTGCAGCGGCACCAGAACTGGATCGAGGTCTACGGCCTGTACTGGCACTTCATCGACCTGATCTGGATCATCGCCTTCCCGGTGCTCTACGTGGTCAACCGGTAGGCGGCGTCGCGATGCGCAATCCTCGTCCCGCCCTCGACGCGAAGGACCGCGCCCTCCTGTGGAGCCGCCTGCGCGTGCCGGTGCGCACCTTCCTGGCGTTGCTGGCGCTGCTCGCCGTCAATGTGGGCCTTGGGGCGACGCGGCCCTTCGAGCAGGTCTGGCTCGTCGAACTCGCGGTGGTGGCCGCCATGGCGGCGATCATCGTCCTGGTGTCGATGGAGGTCCGCCACGAGCGGCCCCTGGTGCGGCTGTTCGCCGGACTCGGCTTCTTCTGGGTCGCGATCCTGTTCGGCATGACGCTGACCGACTACCTCGCGCGCTGAAGCGCCCCCCAGACATGAAAACGGCGGGGCTCGCGCCCCGCCGTCGTCAGCTCAGGTCGTACCGGGCCTCAGTAGGCCGGGCCACCCGAGGTGGTGCCGTAATTGGCGGTCGGCTTGTCGTTCTGCTCGGCATTGCCTTCCTTGGCCGAGTCGTCCGAGCGGCGGCCGATCGAGCCGGTCGTCACGTCGTCGTAATAGCCGACGGCGCGGCTGCCGGGCGCGGTGGCGGCGGGGATGCCGGCCGGGGCGTTGTAGCTCTGCGCGAGGGCGGACGAGACGGGAGCGCCGAGGGTGAGGACCAGGGCGGCGGCGGCGGAAGCAAGACGGACGTTCATGATTCGAGTATCCAGATGTACAGGTCGGTCACCGTCAAGCATCCGAGGATCCGATCCAGGATGTCCGGGGGCCGTTCTTCTTGGTACGATCTCGATATAGGAGCGCTCCGGCCGGGCCGGCGTGCGCTTTGGCACGCGATGCATGTGCCGAGCGCAGTTCTCTCGGCGGTCGAGCCGTGTTGCATGCGCGTGACGCATCATGCGTCCGGGCGGGCCTCCGCGTGGGCCTCGATGAAGTGGCGCAGGGCGCTGGCCGCGTTGAGCATGTGGGCGCGCATGCGCTTGGCCGCCGCCTCGCCGTCCCCTTCGGCGATCGCCGCCAGGATGGCGCCGTGTTCCGCCCGCGAACGCAGGATGCGCTCGCCCTGGCGCAGCTGGGTCCGGCGGAAGCTCGACAGGCGGGTCCGCAGCGCCAGCGCCTGCTCCTTGAGGAAGCCGTTGTGGGTGGCCCCGTAGAGGGCCTCGTGGAAGCTGCGGTTGAGGGCGTCGTAGGCGTCGACGTCGCCGGCCGCGACCACGTCACCGGAGCGCGCGTGCAGATCCATCAGGTGGCTGCGCTCCAGGGGGGTCATCCGGTAGGTGGCGAGCCGCACGCACATCGCCTCGAACTCGGCGGTGGTCTCGAACATGTCCATGATCCGCTCAGGGGTCATGCGCGTGACCACGACCCCCCGGCGCGGGCGCAACTCCACCAGCCCGTTGAAGGCGAGCTGGCGCAGGGCTTCCCGCACGGGGGTGCGCGAGGCGCCGAAGCGGTCGGCCAGATCCTGCTCGTCGAGGGCGGTGCCGGCGGCGAGCCGCCCGGCCGCGATCTCGTCCGTGAGCGCGTTGCGGATCTGGTCCGACAGGAGCCCGCGCTCCGTCCCCTGCTCGTCCATTCCGCCCTCGTCCATGATCCTTGTCCCTCCCAGGACGCGCGACACCCCGTCCGTCATCCCACGATGGCCCGCACCGTGAGGTAGAACAGCGAGGGACCGACGAGGCAGCCGATGCCGGTGTGGAAGGTCGCCGTCAGCGCGCCGTAGGGCACGAGCTTCGGATCCGTGGCGGCGAGCCCTCCGGCGACGCCGCTCACCGTACCCATCAGACCCCCGAAGGCCATGGCGGAGCGCGGGTTGTCCAGGCCGATGAGCTTGGCGACGAGCGGCGTGCCGACCATGACCATCACGGCCTTGGTGACGCCGGTGGCGATGGAGAGCGCCATCACGGCCGAATCCGCGCCCAGCGCCGCCCCCGTCACCGGCCCGACGATGTAGGTGACGGCCCCAGCCCCGATCGTCGTGATGCTGACCGCGTCGGTATAGCCGAAAGCGACCGCCGTGAGCGCCCCGACGATGAAGGGGATCACGGTGCCGAGCGCGAGCGCCAGCACGCCGAGGAGGCCGGCGCGGCGCGCCTCCACCACGTCGACCTCGAAGGCGGTGGCCACGATGGCGAAGTCGCGCAGCATCGCCCCGCCCATCAGGCCGATCCCGGCGAAGACCGGCAGGTCGGCGACCCCCTTCTGGCCGCCCGTATAGAGGCCGGCCACGTAGGCGAGCCCCAGCCCCAGCACGATGGCGATGGCCGAGCCGTGGACCCGGCCGGCGGTGAGCCAGCGGCTGGCGACCTTCGAGACCAGCATCAGGGCGCCCACCACCGCGAAGGCGGCCACCAGGTTCTGCTCGACGAAGACGTGTTCGATCATGTGCAGCATGGGATCACACCTTCTCCGCCGGGCGGGCTTGGGCCGAAGCGTCGCCGCCGCCGATGACGTCGCCGCCGTGGCGGACCTGCGCGTCCTCCCCCGGCTCGCGTCGCCCGAAGCGGCCGAGCAGGGCGACGCAGGCGAAGCAGAGCAGCAGCGAGACCGTGGCGGCGATGAGCACGATGGGCCCGCCGCGCACGGCCGCCACCACGTTCTGCTGTGCCGCCATCGCCACCACGATGGGGATGTACATGGTGGACCAGAACTCGACCCCGAGCTTGATCCCGCCGCCGAGCTTGCCTCGGGCGAGGAGCCAGGAGCGGGCGGCGATGAGCAGGATCATGGCGAGGCCGACGCCACCGACATTGGCCTTCACCCCGAGGGCGACGCCCAGGAGGTCGCCGAGGAACACGCCGATCAGCGTGCAGAGCGCGAGGAGTGCGACGCCGAAGATGGTCATCGGGCGTGTCTCCGCGTTGTCGGGCATGGCGTTCGGAATGCACGGGGCATGGGGCGTCCCTCCTGGGTATCCGGCGATTCGTTTTTAATTGAGTTCAGTATACTGATGATTGACAAATACGCAATTTTGAATACTGATTGGGTATAAGTGCCGGCCTCGGCATGTCGTGAGGCGTCGATGGCCCCGAACCGTATACGCGGGGGGGCGAACGAGGGAGCGGACGGGATGACGGATTGGTGCCAGGAACGCACCGCCCGCGAGGCGCGCCTCGAACGGGCACGGGTGCATGCCGACGGCAAGGTGGTGCCGGCGGCCCGGGTCGTCGACCTCCTCGAAGCGATCCTTCAGCCCGGCGACCGGGTCTGCCTGGAGGGCGACAACCAGAAGCAGGCCGACTGCCTCGCCCGGGGCCTCTCGGCCTGCGACCCGGCCCGGGTCCACGATCTGCACATGGTGCAGTCGGGCATCGTCCTGCCCGAGCACCTCGACATCTTCGAGCAGGGCATCGCGAAGCGGCTCGACTACTCGTATTCCGGGCCCCAGGGCGGCCGCATCGCGAAGATGCTCTATGGTGGCCAGATCGAGCTCGGGGCGGTGCACACCTACCTCGAACTCTTCGCGCGCTACTTCATCGACCTGACGCCGAACGTGGCCCTGATCGCGGGCGTCTCGGCCGACCGGGACGGCAACCTCTATACGGGCCCCAACACCGAGGACACGCCCACCGTGGTGGAGGCGACCGCCTTCAAGAACGGCGTGGTGGTGGCGCAGGTGAACGCGATCGTCGACCGGGTGCCCCGCGTCGACATCCCCGGCGACCGGGTCGACTTCGTGGTCGAGGCCGACAAGCCGTTCTACGTGGAGCCGCTTTTCACCCGCGATCCCGGTGCCGTGACCGAAACGCAGATCCTGATGGCCATGATGGCGATCAAGGGCATCTACGCCGAATACGGCATCCGCCGCCTCAACCACGGCATCGGCTTCGGCACGGCGGCGATCGAACTCCTGCTGCCGACCTATGCGGAGCGCCTCGGCCTCAAGGGCAAAATCGCGACGCACTGGGCGCTCAACCCGCATCCGAGCCTGATTCCGGCCATCGAATCCGGCTGGGTCAGCCAGATCCACTGCTTCGGCTCCGAAGTGGGCATGGACAAGTATATCCGCGCCCGTCCGGATGTGTTTTTCACGGGCTCCGACGGCAGCTTGCGCTCGAACCGCGCCTTCTGCCAGACGGCGGGGCTCTACGCCTGCGACCTGTTCATCGGCTCGACCCTGCAGATCGACCTCCAGGGGCACTCCTCCACCGTCACGACGAACCGCGTCGCGGGCTTCGGTGGCGCGCCGAACATGGGCTCGGACCCGCATGGGCGGCGCCACCCCTCCGACACCTGGATGAAGGCCGGGCGCGAGGCCGGCGGTACCGGGGACCCGGCGCTCCGGCGTGGGCGAAAACTCGTGGTGCAGCTCGTCGAGACCTTCGGCGACAAGCTGGTGCCGGCCTTCGTGGAGCGCCTCGACGCCCTCGAACTCGCGAAGAAACTCAACCTCGAACTCGCCCCCGTGATGGTCTACGCCGACGACGTTACCCACATCGTCACCGAAGAGGGCATCGCCAACCTGCTGCTGTGCCGGACCCTGGACGAGCGCGAGCAGGCGATCCGTGGGGTCGCCGGCTACACCGAGGTGGGCCGCGGCCGCGACCACGCCGAGGTCGAGCGCCTGCGGGCGCGGGGCATCATCCGCAGGCCGGAGGATCTCGGCATCGAGCCCCTCGACGCCGACCGTTCGCTGCTCGCCGCGCGCTCGATCAAGGACCTCGTGCACTGGTCGGGCGGGCTCTACGAGCCGCCGGCCAAGTTCCGGAACTGGTGAGGGATTTTCCAATCATGGAGAAGCTGAGCTTCCGCCACACCACCCAGAAGGCGCTCCCCGGCGCGAAGGCCAGCGCGATCACCGGGGTCGTCGCCTCCGGCAACCTCGAGGTGCTGCTGGAACGCAACCTCGCGCCGGACATCTGCGCGTTCGAGATCGACACTGCCATCAACGGCTACGCCGAGGTCTGGGCCGCGGTGGTGGCGGATTTCGTAGCCCGCCGGCAGCCCGGGGGCTTGACCATCACCATCAACGACGGGGGCGCCCGCCCCGACACCGTGTCCCTGCGCCTCGCCCAGGGCGCCCGCCTGATGGAGATGCCGTGATGGAGTGGAAGCCGGTCACCCTCTCCGCCGCGCCCCTCGACCAGAGCTGGTACGAGGCGAGTGCCCGCGCCCGCCTCGCCGGCCTCCTCGACGCGGACAGCTTCCAGGAGTTCATCGGCCCCGAGCAGCGGATGATGAGCCCGCACCTGCCGCTCTTCGACCTGCCGCGCGCCTTCGACGACGGCATGATCGTCGGGCACGGCCTGCTCGAAGCGCAACCCGTGCTCGTCGCCGCCCAGGAGGGCCGCTTCATGGGCGGCGCCTTCGGCGAGATCCACGGGGCCAAGCTCGTGGGCCTGCTGCGGGCCGCACTTCACCTCAAGCCCGCCGCAGTGCTGATCCTGTTCGACACCGGGGGCGTGCGCCTGCAGGAGGCCAATGCGGGCGAGACCGCCATCGCGGAGATCATGCGGGCGATCGCGATCGCGCGGGCAGCCGGCATCCCGGTGATCGGCCTCATCGGCGGCCGGGCCGGCTGCTACGGCGGCGGCGGCCTCGTCGCCGGCACCTGCGCGCGCCTCGTCATCTCCGAGGGCGGACGCCTCAGCGTCTCCGGCCCCGAGGTGATCGAGACCAACCGGGGCGCCGAGGAATTCGACTCCCGCGACCGGGCCCTCGTCTGGCGCACCATGGGCGGCAAGCACCGGCGCCTGCTGGGCGCGGCCGACGCCTTCGTGGACGATACGATCGGGGCCTTTCGCGCCGCGGCGCTGGCGGCGATTCCGGCCGCCCCGGCCTTCGACCTCGCGACGCTCGAGGCCGAGCAGGCCCGGCTGGAGGCCCGCCTCGACCGCTTCGGCGATTGCACCGACGCCACCGAGATCTGGGGGCGGCTGGGCGTCGACGACCCCACCGCCGTGCCGGGCCTGACCACCGAGGCCTTCGACGCCCTGCTCGACCGCCTGCCGGAGGGGCCGCACCATGCCCGATAAGATGCCCCTCGACGCCATCCTGGCCTCGCTCTTCCCGGAGGGGCACGCCGTCACGCTGGCGGACGGCCTGATCACCGGCGACGGGCCCCTGAACGGCGGGCGCCTCGCGGTGATCGGCATCGACGGCGATACGGCCCTCGGGATCGAGGGGGCTTGCCACCTCGCGGGCCGCGTCCTCGACGTGGTGCGGGCGGGCGGCGCCACGCCGATCCTGGTGCTGATCGATTCCGACAGCCAGCGCATGAGCCGGCGCGACGAACTCCTCGGCCTCAACGAGTACCTCGCGCATCTCGCCAAGGCGCTCCTGCTGGCGGACGCGCAAGGCCATCCGACCGTCGGCCTGCTCTACGGCCACAGCGCCGCCGGCGCCTTCATCGCCACCGCGCTGGCCACCCGCGTGCTCGCGGCGCTCCCCGGCGCCCATCCGAGCGTGATGGACCTGCCCTCGGTCGCCCGCGTCACCAAGCTGCCCCTGGAGACGCTCCAGGCCATGGCCCGCTCGACCCCGGTCTTCGCCCCCGGCCTCGACAACATGGTCCAGACCGGCGCCGTGCAGGTGGTCCTCGACCCGGACAAGCCCCTTGGTCCCCAGGTCGGCGCCCTGATCGCGGAGAGCCCGGCGGACGACACCCGCGACGCCCTGGGCCTCGCGCGGGGCGGGCGTCCGGTCGCCCGCGACATCGCCGCCCGGGTGGTGGGCGAGGTGCAGGGCGTGGTGGTGCGCGAGGCGCAGGGTGCGTGATTTCGCGCGCCACGACCTGCTCACCGTGGCGCCCGCCGCGTGGGATGCGCTCCTCGCTGGGCGGCCCGACCTCGACGGGATACCCCACCTCGTCGACTGGACCGCGCGCGGCTGGCCCGTGATCGTGCGCCGCCGCGTGCCCGGCGAGGATGCCGCCCTGGTTCCGGCCGGGCTGCCGCTGCCGCCCAGCCTCGGCAAGCGCCGCATCGGCCTCGCGCTGCCGCCCGGGGCTGTACGCCCGCATTCCGGCGTGACCCTGGCGCAGGCACGCGGGAGCGCGCCCGCCGCGTGGCAGCCGACCCTCGACGCGCTCCTGGCGCACGGGGCCGCGTATGGCCGTATGCCCCGCGTGTTCGGCGGCCTGCTCTGGCAGGCGCTCACGAATCTGCCCTATCTCTCGGCCACCTCCGATCTCGACCTTCTCTGGCCCGGCCCGGTCGACCGGGCCTTCCGCGACGGCCTCGCCGGAATCGCCGCGGGGGCGCCGATGAACCTCGACGGCGAGATCGCCCTGCCCGACGGTTTCGCGGTGAACTGGCGCGAATGGCACGCGGCCGGACCCGACGACGCGGTCCTGGCCAAGGGCTTGGACCGGCTGGAACTCCGGCCGGTCTCGGCCCTCGACGCCGTCCTGCCGCCGGCGGCCTGAGCCATGCCGCTGCCCGCAGCCCGCCCAGTCCCCGCCGTCCTGCCGGAGACCCGGACGCCCGCACGGGACGCCCGTCCGGCGGAGCGGATCGCACGCCTCGCCACGCGCTGTCTGCAGCGCGAACTCGCCACCTATCCCAAGCCCGGCCTCGTCAGCCACGTGGACAGCGGCAGCCATGCGGACATGGATGCGAGCACCTTCCGGGCGAGTGCCGCCGCCCTGGCGCCCTTCTTCGCGGATCTCGCCGCCGCAGGGGCCGCCGGGGCCGGGATGGCGCATCTGCGCCGCATCGGTCTGGCGGCGGAATCCGCGATGCGGGCGGCCACGGGGGGCGTGAACACCCACCGGGGCGCCATCTTCGGCCTCGGCCTCCTCAGCGCCGCCGCCGGCGCCCTCGGGCCTCGCCCCCCGGCCGGCGGTCTCGGCGCCCATGTCCGCGCGCGCTACGCCGACGCCATCCTGGACGGCCCCGAACTGCTGCACGCGCCGGGCGCGCGGGCGCGGCGGCGCCACGGGGTCGGGGGCGCGCCGGCCGAGGCGGCGGCTGGCTTTCCGAGCCTCTACGGCACCGGCCTGCCCGCCCTGCGCCGGGCCCGTGCCGCCCGCCCCGGGGCGCCGCAAGCCGCGCGGGTGGAGGCCTGCCTCGCCCTCGTCGCGACCCTCGAGGACACCAACCTCCTTCATCGCGGCGGCCCGGAGGGGTATGCCTTCGCGCGGGGGGAAGCCGCCCGCTTCGTCGCCGAGGGCGGCATTGCCCGGGACGACTGGTTCGCGCGGGCGGAAGACCTGCACCGGGCCTTCGTCGCCCGCCGCCTCAGCCCCGGCGGGGCGGCCGACCTCCTCGCCATGACGCTGTTCGTCGACGCCTGGGAGCGGCCATGACCCCGGAACACTCTTGACCCTCGCGGTCCTGCTCTCCGGCCAGGGCGGCCAGCACCCTAAGATGTTCGAGCTCACCGCCGATCTGCCGGAGGCGGAGGGCGTCTTCGCGGCCGCGACCCCCCTCCTCGGCCGCGACCCCCGCGACCTCGTGCATTCCGGGGCGGACCTGCACGCCAACCGCACCGGGCAGATCCTGTGCTGCGTCGCCGGGCTCAGTGCCTGGACCCTGGTGCGGGCGGCGCGGCCCGCCCGCTGCGTGGTGGTGGGCTACAGCATCGGCGATCTCGCGGCCTTCGGCTGCGCCGGCCTGTTCGCGCCCGAGACGGTGCTGCGGCTCGCCGCCGCCCGCGCCGAGGCGATGGATGCGGCGGCCGGCCCCGACTACGGCCTCGCCGGCCTGCGCGGCCTGCCCGCCGCGCGGGCCTTCGCCATGGCCGAGGCCCATGCCTGCCATCCGGCGATCCGCAACGCCACCGACAGCGTGGTGGTGGGCGGCGCCGTCGCGGCGCTGGACGCCCTCTGCGCGCAGGCCCTGGCGGCGGGTGCGGCGCGGGCGGTGCGCCTGCCCGTCCACATTCCTTCGCACACGCCGCTGCTCGCGCGGGCCTCCGAGGCCTTCCGGGACCACCTCGACGCGGCGCCCCTGGCGACCCCGCCGCGCCCGAGCCCGCGCCTCCTCAGCGGCCTCGATGGGGCGGCGGTGTTCCGCCCGGAGGCGGGGTTGCCTAAGCTCGCCGCGCAGATCTCGCACACCCTGGACTGGGCTGCCTGCCTGGAGGGCGTGCGCGAGTTCGGCGCGACCCAAGTGCTGGAGCTCGGCCCCAGCCACGCCCTCGCCACCATGGCCCGCGCGGCCCTGCCGGAGGCGCGGGTTCACGCCCTTGAGGACTTCCGGACCGCCGCCGGTCTGGTGCAATGGATCAAGAACGGGGCCTGAACGCCCCCGGAGGACATGCCACGATGCAGTACCGCACTCTCGGCCGCTCGGGCCTCAAGGTCTCGCCGCTCTGCCTCGGCACCATGATGTTCGGCGGCCCCACCGACGAAGCCACCGCTGGCCGCATCATCGACAGCGCCCGGGACGCCGGCATCAACTTCCTCGACACCGCCAACGCCTACAACGAGGGCCGCTCCGAGGAGGTGGTGGGCCGGGCGATCCGGGCCGACCGCGAGACCTGGGTGCTCGCCACCAAGCTCGCCAACCCGATGGGGCCGGGGCCCAACGACCGCGGCCTGTCGCGCGCCCACGTGCTGCGCGCCACCGAGGCCAGCCTGAAACGCCTCGGCACCGACGTCATCGACATCACCTACCTCCACAAGGAGGACCACGAGACGCCGCTCTCCGAGACGGTCGGCGCCATCGCGCACCTCGTGCGCCAGGGCAAGATCCGCTACTTCGGCGTCTCGAACTACCGGGCCTGGCGGGTGGCCGAGATCTGTCGCCTGTGCGACGAACTCGGCATCGACCGGCCCGTGGTGAGCCAGCCCTACTACAACGCCCTCAACCGGATGCCCGAGACCGAGCACCTGCCGGCCTGCGCCCATTACGGCCTCGGGGTGGTGCCCTACTCGCCCCTAGCGCGCGGCGTTCTCACCGCCAAGTACGACCCCGACGCCCCCGCCCCCGAGGGCACCCGGGCCGGCCGCCAGGACACCCGCATGATGCAGACCGAGTGGCGGCCGGAATCCCTGAGGATCGCCCGCACCTTCCAGGCGCATGCGGCGGCGCGCGGCCTGACGGCGGGGCAGTTCGCGGTGAACTGGGTGCTGGCCAACCGCCTCGTCACCGCGGTCATCGCCGGGCCGCGCACGGAGGCGCAGTGGGCCGAGTATCTGGGCGCGCTCGGCTACGCCTTCACGGCCGAGGACGAGGCCCTGGTCGACGCCCACGTCGTCACGGGCCACCCCTCGACGCCGGGCTACAACGACCCGGCCTACCCGATCGAGGGGCGGGTGGTGGGGTGATACGATTTCCGGCTGAATCGTTCGGGTTCTGGCGCGGATCCCCTCTCCTTCGGGAGAGGTTTGGGGTGAGGTGTGATCCATCTCCGGAAAGGGCACACACCTCACCCTGTCCCTCTCCCGAAGGAGAGGGAGCGCGTCGCGCGCAAGCAGACCGAAGCCATCACCCGGAAACCGTAGGAGACCTGACCCCTCGGCGTAGGCTTACGGTTCTGTCGCCGCAGGCCGCCTACTGAATCGTCTTGATGCTGTTCATGATCGTATTGATGTCTTTGTCGTTCGATTTCTGCTCGTCCTCCGATGCCCACAGCGTGATGAAAATGAGGCGCTGGTCTGATTCGGCATAGATCAGCATAACCTGCGTCTCGCCGTTCTCGTCCTTGGCCGGAAAGACCTGCATCTTGCCCTGGAGACCACCCAGATTGACGTCATTCTCCTTCGGTTTTCCCGTGACGCTGATCTTGTTGCGCTTCATCCACGCCATGTTGTCGGCGAGCATTTTGTTCATGGCTTTCGCAGAGGCCGTTTCGATGGAGAGGTAGACATCGTTGTCAGGCGATCTGGCTTCGAACCCGTACTCGACGGCTTCGGTCTTCCACGTGTCGGGAATCGAAACGGTGGCTGTCGGATTGGATGGGGGGAATGCGAAATTCCTCGCCCAGGCAGGTGCCGCGAACGACAGCGTGAGCGCAACGGCGGTACAAAACAAACGCATGGAATTTCCTCGCAGCAACACGAGATTTTTCCGTGGCCTGTGCGCGCGAGTCAAACGCAATCTGCAACATAATTCACGTGCATGCGCATTTTTGGTGCACGGCGATCGATCGCCGTGTTTGGCTCGCGTTTTTCAGTTCCACAGCCTCTGTGAAACTCCTGTTCAACGGGAAATCACAGGAACGATACCAAATCTGTTTGATCCCTTCCGGCGATCCCTGCGGGATCGCGTTCGGGATGGCAGATTCGGGCTTCGCTCAAGCGCCGCGCGGGCTTGCCGATACATCATCCAAGTCGGTGCAAAGCTGAATGTCCGGTCCTGGAACGTCAGCCAATTGCCGCTGCCCAGCCTGGAATAGTCCTTCGCACGGTCAATCCGATTGGATTCAGACCTCGTCCCCTCCCCGCAAAGGGAGGGACGGGCCATCCGCGCCGAGCCCCTTTCGCTCAGCCCTGCGTCTCGGCGATGTGCAGTTCCACCAGCGCGTCGAAGCTGGCGTCGGCCTTGAAGCCGAGGTCGAGGGCGCGGCGGGTGTCGAAGGCCTCCGGCCAGGTCTCGACGATGGCCTGGATCGCCGGGTCCGGCGCGCGCCGGATCAGCGCCACGGCGGCGTCGCCGGCGACCCGCCGCAGGGCCTCGATCTCGTCGGCCACGGTGGCCGAGAGGCCCGGCATGGTCAGGCTGCGGCGCAGTCCCAGGGCGCCGAGGTCGATGCGTGCGGCGTGCAGGAGGTATTCGGTGGCCGAGCGTGGACTGGCGAACCAGTGGCGCACGGTGTCGGGCACCGGCAGGACTGCTTCCTGGCCGGCCAGCGGCTCGCGGATGATGCCCGAGAAGAACCCGGAGGCGGCCTTGTTCGGCTTGCCCGGCCGCACGCAGATGGTGGGCAGACGCAGGCCGATGCCGTCGAGGAAGCCGCGCCGGCTGTAGTCGGCCAGCAGCAACTCGCCCATGGCCTTCTGCGTGCCGTAGGAGGTGGCCGGCGTCAGGATCATGTCGTCGGGGATGACCCCCGGCAGAGGCGGCCCGAACACGGCCAGCGACGAGGTGAAGACTACGCGCGGCCGGTAGCCTTCCGCCGCGTGGGCGTTTCGGATCGCGTCGAGGAGCAGGCGGGTCGCGTCGAGGTTGACCCGATAGCCCTTCTCCAAATCGGCCTCGGCCTCCCCCGAGACGATGGCCGCGAGGTGGAAGATGACGTCCGGCCGGCCGATCAGTGCGGCTTCCGCCGCACCGGGCACGGAGAGGTCGGCGGCGGCCGTGACGACGGGGCCGGTGAAGCCCGCCGGCGCGGTTGGCTCCACCACGTCCACCAGGGTGAGGCTGCGGGCGTCGCCCTGCGTGGCGAGGGCGTCGGCGAGGCGCCGGCCGATCATGCCGGCGGCGCCGAGGATGAGAGCGTGCATGGGTCGTCCGTCTCCGTGGGTGGCGTTCAGCGCATCAGGTCGAGGGCGCGGGAGAAGAAGTCGGGGCCGCCGAAATTGCCGGATTTGAGGGCGAGCAGCATGGGATCGCTCGGGCCGGCCGCCCCGTGCCCCAGGGTGCGCAGCACCGGCACCCCGGCGGCGATCTCGGGGCCGAGGCGGAAGGCCTTCAGCCCGAGCCGGTCGACGACCGCGCCGGAGGTCTCGCCGCCCGCCACCACGAGGCGGCGCACGCCCCGCGCCACCAGGCCTTCCGCGATGCGGGCGAGCGCGTCCTCGAGCGCGTGGCCGACCCGGTCGCCGCCGTGACGGGCCTGGAGGGCCCGCACCGTCTCGGGCGCGGCGCTGCTGGCGATGAGGACGGGGCCGGCGCCGACATGTTCGCCGGCCCAGGCGAGCGCGGCCTCGATCTCGGAATCCCCGGCCAGGATCCGCTCGGGATCGAGGCGGCGCACCGGCATCAGGGCCTCGGCCGCCGCGATCTGGCCGAGCGTCGCCTGCGAGCAGCTACCGGCCAGGCAGGCGGCGAGACCGCCGACCGGCGCGCCGAGATCGGCCGCGCTGTCGGGGGCCGAGGCCCGTCCGGCCGCGACCAGGGCGCGGGCGAGGCCGAGGCCGAGGCCGGAGGCGCCCACGGAGACGCGGTGGCGAAGGGCCGCCGCCCCGAGGGTTTCGAGGTCGGTCTCGACGACGGCGTCCGCGATGGCCGCGCCCATGCCCTCGGCGGCAAGAGCGTCGAGTCGCGCGGCCACGGCTTCGGGGCCCCGCGCGACGGTGGCGCAATCCACCAGGCCGACGGCCGCCGCGCTCTGGCGGGCGAGTACCCGCACGAGGTTGGCGTCCCGCATCGGGTTCAGAGGATGGTCCTTGAGGGGGCTCTCGTTCAGCGGCACCGCGCCGACGAAGAGGTGGCCCTGGTAGACGGTCCGCCCGGTCTCCGGAAAGGCGGGAGTGACGAGGGCGATGGCCTCGCCGGCATCGGCCCGCAGGGCGTCCATCACGGGGCCGATATTGCCCGCGTCGGTGGAATCGAAGGTCGAGCAGATCTTGAACAGGACGTGGGCCGCACCCCGCCCGCGCAGCCACGTGTCGGCCGCGCGCGAACGCTCCACCGCTTCGGCGGCGGGAATCGAGCGGCTCTTCAGGGCCACCACCACGGCGTCGACGCCGGCCAGATCGAGGTCGGCGGCGGGGATGCCGATGGTCTGCACCGTGCGCAGGCCGCCCTTGGTCAGGGTGTTGGCGAGGTCCGAGGCGCCGGTATAGTCGTCGGCCACCGATCCGAGGGCGAGGCTCATCGGGTGCTCGCTCCGACCTGAGATGCGCGGTAGGGCGCGAACCAGCCGAGGCCCGCCTCGGTGCCGGCGGCCGGGTTGTACTCGCAGCCGACGAAGCCCGCGTAGCCGAGCCGGTCGAGTTCGGCGAAGAGGAAGGCGTCGTTCATCTCGCCGGTGCCGGGCTCGTGCCGGGCGGGCACGCTCGCGGTCTGCACGTGGCCGACCATCGGCATCAGGTCGCGCAGGCGCATGGTCACGTCCCCGTGCAGGATCTGACAATGGTAGAGGTCGAACTGGAGCTTGAGGTTCGGCAGATCCAGGTCCCGGATCAGGGTTGCCGCCGCATCGAAGTCGTCGAGGAAGTAGCCCGGCATGTTGCGGGCGTTGATCGGCTCCAGCACGAGGTCGAGGCCCTCTCGGCCCACGCGCTCGGCGGTCCAGGCCACGGCACGGCGATAGGCGGCCTGCGCGTCGGGGTCGGCGGCATTCGCCATGCCGGCCATCAGGTGGAGCCGGGCGACGCCGGTGGCCTTGGCGTAGGTCAGGCCGGTCTCGACGCCCGCCTGGAGTTCCGCGAACCGGTCGGGAAGCGCGGCGAGGCCGCGCTCGCCCGCCGCCCAGTCGCCCGGCGGCAGGTTGAACAGGGCCTGGGTCAGGCCGTGCCGGGCCAGGCGCTCGGCGATGGCTTGCGGCGGGTGGTCGTAGGGGAACAGGAACTCCACCGCGGTGAAGCCGGCCTCCGCGGCCGCCGCGAAGCGGTCGAGGAAGGCGTGTTCCGTGAACATCAGCGTGAGGTTGGCGGCAAAGCGCGGCATCGGTTCCTCCCTCAGGCCTTGGGCGACGGCAGGGTGACGCCGGCCACCTGCGCGTAGAGGCGGGCCACCGAGGCGTCGTCGTCCCGGCCCATGCCGGAGCCCGAGGCCATCAGGAACATCTGCAAGGCGGCGGCCGCCACCGGCACGGGGTACTTCTCCGCCCGCGCCATGTCCTGCACGATGCCCAGATCCTTGACGAAGATGTCGACCGCGCTCTTCGGGCTGTAATCGCCCTCGAGCACGTGCGGCATGCGGTTCTCGAACATCCAGGAATTGCCGGCGGACGCCGTGATGACCTCGTAGACTTTACGCAGATCGAGGCCCTGCTTGGCGGCAAAGCTCATCGCTTCGCTGGCGGCGGCGATGTGCACGCCGGCGAGCAGCTGGTTGATCATCTTGAAGGCCGCGCCCTGCCCGGCCGCGTCACCGAGCTCGTAGAGCTTGCCCGCCATGGCGTCGAGCGCCGGGCGGGCCGCGTCGAAGGCCGCCTTGGTGCCGGAGGCCAGGAAGGTGAGTTCGCCCGTGGCCGCGCGGGCGGCGCCCCCGCTCATCGGCGCGTCGAGGTAATGGCGCCCCGTCTCCTCCAGGCGCGCGGCGAGGCGCCGGGCGATGGCCGGGTCCATGGTGGCGGAGGAGACGAACACCGCGCCCGTCCGCATGGTCTCGGCGGCCCCGCCGGGGCCGAACAGCACGGCTTCGGTCTGGGCGGCGTTGACGACGACGCAGACCACTACGTCGGCGCCCTCCGCCGCCGCCGCCGGGTTCGCCGCCGCCTGTCCGCCGTTCGCCGCAAAGCGCGCGACGGCCTCCGGGTTCACGTCGCAGGCCGAAACCTGGAAGCCGGCCCCGAGGAGCGAACCGGCCATGCCGGCACCCATGGAGCCGAGGCCGATCACGGCCGCGCGCTGGGCGGTGGGGGAGTTGCTCATGGAATGACCCTTTGGCGGTTTGACGGGGCGCGGGGTGGGAGCGGCCGGCGGGGCTGGCCCGCCGGCTCTCCGGCCTTCAGCGGTTGACCACGTGCTTCGGTGTGACGAACACGCAGACCGCGCCGATCACCAGCATGCCGGCCAGCGCGTACATGCCGGCGGAGGTGCTGCCGGTGGAATCCCGCAGGGCCCCGATCACGTAGGGGCTGGCAAAGCCCGCGAGATTACCCACCGAGTTGATCAGCGCGATGCCGGCGGCCGCCCCCGCGCCGCTCAAGAAAGCGGTGGGCAGCGACCAGAACAGCGGTGCGCAGGTAAGGACGCCGCCGGCCGCCACGGCGAGGGCCGCGATGGCGACCACGGTGCTGCCCGTGCTGGCGGCGACCGCGAAGCCCACCGCGCCGCAGAGCGCCGGGATGATGAGGTGCCAGCGGCGCTCGCGCATCCGGTCGGCGCTGCGGCCGAAGAAAATCATCACGAACACCGCGAACAGGAACGGGATCGCGCTGACGAGGCCGATGTTCAGGTTGCCCTGGATGCCGGACGCCTTGACGATGGTGGGCATCCAGAAGGTCAGGCCGTACTGGCCGGTGACGAAGGCGAAGTAGATCAGGCTCATGAACCAAATCCGGCCGTTGCGGAACACGGTGGCGATGGAGTGCGGGCTCGCCTCCTTGCCGGCGCCGTCGGCGGCGATGTCGCGCTCGATGACCTGCTGCTCGGCCGGATTCAGCCACTTGGCCTCGGACGGGCGGTTGTCGAGGTAGAAGAACACCGCGAGGCCCACCAGCACGGCCGGCACCGCCTCGATCAGGAACATCCACTGCCAGCCCGACAGGCCGTAGGCGCCGTGGAAGGCGTCCATGATCCAGCCCGAGAGCGGGTTGCCGAAGATGCCCGAGACGGGAATTGCCGACATGAACACCGCGATCACCCGGGCGCGGCGATGCGCCGGGAACCAGGTCGTCGTGTAGAGGATCACGCCCGGGTAGAAGCCGGCTTCCGCCAGCCCCAGCAGGAAGCGCATGATGTAGAACGAGGTGGCCGAGTTCACGAACATGAACCCGGCGGAGATGATGCCCCAGGTGATCATGATGCGGGCGATCCAGACCCGGGCGCCGACCCGGTGCAGGATGACGTTCGAGGGCACCTCGAACAGGAAGTAGCCGATGAAGAACAGGCCGGCGCCGAGGCCGTAGACGGTCTCGCTGAAGCCCAGCTCCTGGGACATCTGGAGCTTGGCGAAGCCCACGTTCACGCGGTCGAGATAGGCGACCACGTAGCAGAGCATCAGGAACGGCACGAGCCGCCAGAACACTTTGCGGTAGGTCTGTTCGACGAAGTCCCCTGCGGGCGCATCGATGCCCCGCGCGCTGGCGGCTTGCACGCTCATGTTTCCTCCTGCCGGCGCCCGCTATGCGGTGGGCCGTTCTGACGTTGCAGCTTCTTGTCGTGGCGCGACTCGTTTTGGCAGCGCTTGCATCTTGGATAACAGGGTTTGGCAGCGCTGCCAATCTGATTGTTGTGGTCGGCTAACCTTGCTATGGGGGTCTTCCTATGGGGGTCTTCGGCTCCGGCCTTTCCCGCTCCGAAGTCTCCCGAGCCCCAACCCAGGACGGACCCAGCGATGAACGTGCATGAGCCCGAGCGCCGGCTCGTGACCCTGTCCGACGTCGCCCGCGCGGCGGGTGTGGGCGAGAGCACGGTCTCGCGGGTCCTGCGCAACCAGGGCTCGTTCTCGAAGCGCACGCAGGACCGGGTGGCGGAGGCCGTGGCCCGCCTCGGCTACGTGCCGAACCGGCTCGCCGGCATGCTGGCGGGCTCCGGCTCCACGGCGGGGGCCAAGCTCGTCGGCATCATCATCCCGTCGCTCACCAACATCGTGTTCCCGGACCTGCTGCGCGGCGCCAACGCGGCCCTCGACCACGACGGCTTCCAGAGCGTGATCGGGGTCTCGGATTACGACCCCGAGCGCGAGGAGGCCCTGATCGGCGCCCTCCTTTCCTGGCGCCCGGCCGGCCTCATCGTCACCGGCCTCGAGCACACGGCGGGCGCCGTCGCGCGCCTGCGGGCCTCCGGCATCCGCATCGTCGAGATGATCGACACGGACGGGGACGGCCTCGACATCGTGGTGGGGTTCTCCAACCGGGGCGTCGGCTGCGACAGCGCCCGGCACCTCCTGGCGCGGGGCTACCGCCGCATCGGCTATGTCGGCCACGACATCACGCGGGACCTGCGCGCGGCCAAGCGCCTCGCTGGGTTCCGCGAGACCTTGCGTGAGGCCGGACACCCCCTGGCGGAGACCGAGATCGCGCCCGGTCCCTCCTCGGCGGCGGCCGGGCGCGCGGCCCTGGGGCGGCTCCTCGCCCGCCGGCCCGACCTCCACGCGGTCTATTTCTCCAACGACGATATGGCGCTCGGCGGCTACTTCCACTGCCTCGCGGAGGGGGTCGCGGTGCCGGGTCGCCTCGCCCTGTTCGGCTTCAACGCCCTCGACATCGCCGCCGCGATGCCCCAGCCCCTGACCACCATCCGCACCCCGCGCCTGGAGATCGGCGCGGTCGCCGTCGAGCGCCTCGCCGCCGACGGCCCGGCCGAGACAGTCGATCTCGGCTACGAACTGATCGCGGGCGCCACCGCCTGAGACCGTCCCCTCCTCCGGTGACCTGAAGGATTGCCATGAGCGACTCGAAGCTTCGCGAACAGATCTGCCGGTTCGGCCGCTCGCTGTTCGAGCGCGGCCTGACGCCGGGCTCGTCGGGCAATATCTCGCTCCGCCTCGACGACGGCGGCTGGCTGGTGACGCCCACCAACGCCTCGCTCGGCTTCCTCGACCCGGCCACGATCTCGCGCCTCGACGCCACCGGCGCCCTGGTCTCGGGCCACGCGCCGACGAAGGAGATCCCGCTGCACGCGGCCCTCTACGACAGCCGCTCGGAGGCGCGCGCCATCGTCCACCTGCACTCGACCCACGCGGTGGCGGTGTCGATGCTGCCCGAGATCGACCCGAAGGCGGTGCTGCCGCCGCTGACCCCCTATTACCTCATGCGAGCCGGGGCCACCGCCCTGGTGCCCTACTACCGCCCCGGCGACCCGGCGGTGGCGGACGCGATCCGGGGGCTCGCCGGCCGCTACGCCTCGGTGCTGCTGGCCAATCACGGCCCGGTGGTGGCCGGCACCACCCTGGAGAACGCGGTCTTCGCTACCGAGGAACTGGAGGAGACGGCCAAGCTCTACCTGCTGCTCCGCAACCTCAACCCGCGCCATCTCAGCCCGGCCCAGGTGCAGGACCTGGTGAGCCATTTCGGCCTGACCCTGCCGGACCATGACGGGCACGACCACGACCACTGAGGGCGGCATTCCCCTTGTGGAGAGAGGCCAGGAGGGGGCGCCGCCGCTGGCCTCGATCGGGTGAGGGGCGCCCGACAGCCCCAACCCCGGAAGCGCGACGGATATTGGAGAGGCCCGAGATCCGTCGGGGCGGAGAGCCGCGTCGCGCCGAGAAGGCCTATCCGAGCCGCCGGCATCGCCGCCCTGCCCGCGAATGATTTCGCGTGAGCTTCGCGATGGGATGCCGCGCGGCTTATCCGATGCAGCCTCGGTTCCTGGAGGGCCGGAGCAGGCCTTCGTGGGTCATCGGGCAGTGAGATTCACCTTTTAATTATTATATTTATGCAATGTAACATGGATTCAACAAGGCTTTTATCATTCGTAATTGCCTCGCTTAGCCTATTGTAAGCGCCGAACATCTGTCGAAAGGGAGGCGCGAGGGGCTACGGATTTCGATTGCCCCACCAGACTCTGGGGTCGCGTCCGCATGTCGAGCCACGCAAGCCGTTCCGTCAGCTTCCCCTTCGCCCTGCTGATCGCCGTCGGGGCCGCGTCCGACGCGCTCGCCCAGAACGAGGTCCGGCTCGATGAGCTTTCGGTGGAAGGGCGTGGCAACGGGCAAGCGCCGCCGGCCTCGGCGACGGGCGTCGTCGGAGCGCCGCCGCCGGCTTATCCCGGCGGGATCGTCGGCTCTGGCTCGCGGCTCGGGCTGTTCGGCAACCGCAACGTCTTCGATCAGCCCTTCAGCGCAACAAGTTACACGGACAAGCTGATCCGCGACCAGCAGGCCCGCAACGTCCAGGACGTGGTCAACAACGATCCGTCGATCCGCACCAACGTTCCCGCCTTCTCGGGCATCCTCGGCTTCTTCATCCGCGGCTTCCCGGTCTTCGCGCAGGACATCGCTTTCAACGGCCTGTTCGGCGTCGCCGATAACTTCAACCCGGCGATCGAGCCGATCGAGCGTGTCGAAGTGCTGCGCGGCCCCTCCACGCTGCTCTCGGGCGTGCCGCCCTTCGGCAATATCGGCGGCGTCATCAACCTGATCCCGAAGCGCGCGGGGGAGGAGCCGCTGAACCGCGTCACCCTCGGCTACGGTTCGGACGCCCAGATCTACAAGGCCGTCGATATCAGCCGCCGCTTCGGCGACACGAAGGAGTGGGGCATCCGCTTCAACGGCGCCTTGAACAACGGCAGCACCCCGATCGACAACCAGAGCGTCCATTTCGGGGTCGCAGCGCTGGCTCTCGACTATCGCGGCGAGCGCCTGCGGGCGAGCCTCGATCTCGGCCACCAGGAACTCGACTTCACCTCGCCGCTGCGCAACCGCAACGTGGCGGCGGGCGTGCGCATCCCCCGCGCGCCGGACCTGACCTCGAACCAGCAACAGCCGTGGGAGTATCGCGACAGCGCCACCCAGCAGCTCGCGACACGGGTCGAGTACGACCTGACCCCCGATCTCACCATCTACGGCGCTTACGGCATCTCGAACTTTCGGCAGGAGTACTTCGGCGGCATCCTGACCATTTTCAACGCGCGCGGCGATTACCGCGACCCGATCAGCTACCTGCCGTTCCACATCGTCAACGAGACGGCGGAGGCGGGTCTGCGCGGCACCGTCCAGACGGGCCCCGTCAAGCACAGCTTCGGCCTGGCTGCGGTCGGGTTCTGGCAGGACCTTGCCCAGGCGCCCGCGCAGAACGTCGGCGCGCCGATCGTCTCGAACCTCTACGCACCGGTCTACCTGCCCGCGCGCTCGACCCTCGGCCTGTCGGACGCGACGCCGCGCACGTCGAGCCGGATCAACCGCAGCATCGCCATCGCGGACACGATGTCGATCCTCGACGACCGCGTGCTGCTCACCCTCGGCGGCCGCTGGCAGAGCCTCGATGTGAACGCCTACAACCCGGTCACGGGTTTCCGGACCGGTTCGAGCGACAGCAGCGCCTTCTCGCCGGGCCTCGGCCTCGTGGTGAAGCCGTTGGAGCGCCTCTCGCTCTACGCCAACTACATCGAGGGCCTGACTTCCCCGGCTCCACCCGTGAACGCCGTCAACGCCACCGCGGCCTTTCCGGCCTTCGTCTCCCGCCAGACCGAGGTCGGTGCCAAGTACGATTTCGGCACGGTCGGCGTCGGGCTCGCCGCCTTCGAGATCGAGCAGCCTTCAGGCTTCCTCGACACCCGTACCCTTGTGTTCTCGGTCGACGGACGGCAGCGCAACCGCGGCGTCGAGTTGACCGTGTTCGGCGAGCCGGTGCCGGGTATCCGCGTCCTCGGCGGCCTCAGCCTGCTCGACGGCGTACAGGTGCGGGCGCAGGATCCCAGCAATGTCGGGCGCGTCGCGGTGGGCGTCCCGGACATGCAGCTCAACCTCTACGGTGAGTACGACCTGCCGCCGGCCTTCATCCCGGGCCTGACGCTCACCGGCCGTGTGATCTACACGTCGGCGCAGTATTACGACCTCGCCAACAGCCAGAAGATCCCGGATTGGGCGACGCTCGATGTCGGCCTGCGCTACGCCACGACGTTCCAGGACCGGCCGCTCACCCTGCGGGCGAACGTCGTCAACGTGACGGGCAACAACTACTGGGCTTCGACCGGCCGGGGCATTCTGAGCCAGGGCACCCCGCGGACGTTCCTGCTCTCGGCATCCATGGACTTCTAACGGCGCGGAGGGCGGGGCTCCACACGGGCGAGGCTGCGGGAGCCGTCACGCCGCCGCCTCGATCTGCGCCGTGGGCAGCGCCGCGGCGATCTCGGCGGCGATGCCGGCCGAGGCGAGGTTCTTGGACTTGGCCTCGATCTCGAAATCCGCCCAGGCCATGTGGCGGGCCACCAGGGCGTTCACGGCCCGGTTCCACATCATGTCCGAATGGGCGGCCAGATCCCGCCAGTTGTGACCGGCCTCGGTGAGGGTGGTGAAATCCGGCAGGGCGCCGGGGTCGTGTCCCTCCAGCAGGCCCTCGCGCGAGACGCTGATATGGGCGACCGGCCGCACCCCGCGCCAGGAGTCGCGGACCCGGGCGATTCGGGGATCGTCGGGCGCGATGTATTCGCCCCGGCTCTCGACCCAGTGGTGGTGCAGGTCGAGCACCACCGGCACGACGTCGGCGAGACCCAGCACCGTATCCAATCCGAAGAAATTCTCGTCGTTCTCGACCGTGAGGAGGTCGCGGGCTGTCTGCGAGAGTTTGGGCAGGCTGGCGCGGAAGCCTTCGATGCCGGGGTCGCGGGCGCCGACATGGATGTTGATATGGGCCCCGTGCGGATGCCAGCCGCGGCCGTAGCCGAGCATCGCCATGAGTTCGGCGTGGTGCTCGAGTTCCTCGATGCCGTTGCGCTGGGCATTCGGGTTCTGCGAGGCGATGACGCAGAACGGGCCGGGATGGAAGCTCAGGCGCACCGCCCCCGCCCGGGCGATGTCGCCGATCCGGGCGAGGCCCTCTTCCACGAGGCGGCGCATCTCGGGCTCGGCGTAGACGTCCTGCGCCACCGCGTGGGTGTAGCCGGGCAGGACGTTGCTGGCGATCCGCAGCAGGCGCTCGATCGGCGGGCGGGCCGCGACCCAGGCCACCTGGCGCTCCAGGGCGCCGAGGTTGTGACGCACGAGGCCCTCGATCTTGGCCCGGCGCGCGGCCGGCGCCAGCGTCTTCAGGTGCGCCATGGTGGCGTGGGTGAGGTTCATCTGCAGGGTCGCCTCGCGGGCGGCCCTCAGGGTCTTGAAGGGCTCGGGGGGCGCCTCGAGGATGAACTTGCAGCAGAAGCCGAGGCGGGGTCCGGAGACGGTGGACGTCGATGTGGGGGCGCTCATGCAGCGACAACGCGGCCGGGCGCGATTGGTGCGCGGCCGGAACCGGTCCCCGGCACGGGCGCGTTGCCCCGGCGCCGGGCCGTCCGGCGGCACGAGACACCGCGATGGACGCCGAAATTCCGGACGCCAAAATCCCGGGCACCAAGCCCGCGAACACCAATCTCGCGGAGGCCAAGCTCGCGGACCTGGTCCGGAACGCGGCCGAGCGTGGCCGCCGCCTCGCTCTGGCCTATCCGAGCGGCACCCGCCGCGACGACTTTCCCTTCGCGGTTCTGGCCGCCTTCGATGCCGACGTTCGAGGCCGGGTCGAGCGCGACCGCCGGATCGAGGACGAGCGCGACCGGGTGCTGATCACCGCCGTCAATTTCGCCGAGACCCCGCCCGAGGACGAGCCGGAGGCCGTCGAGCCGGCGCGGCGCGCCCTGATCGCGGCCATCGACTACCTGGAGCAGGCGGTGCTGCGCTTCGGAATCGTCAATCGCGCCGGCGCGCGGCTCGGCTACGGCGAGGCCGGTCAGCGGGTCGGGTCGCGCGGCTGACGGGGCGTTCCCCGCCCACCGCCGAATTCGTGATGTCGGGTTCTGCGACCCCGGGGCCCGTCCGTGCGTTACCCGCCTCCGCCCGCGAGAATCTGGCGGTCCGTCCGATCAATGTGGTCTTTCTCCGATGCGTCGCCTGTTTCCCGTCTTCATCGCCGCCGTCGCCCTTCTGGCGGGGCTGATCCTGTTCACCTTCGTCAAGCACGGCGATACGGCCCACACCCAGGCGGTGCCCGAAGCCGGCGCGAGCGCCCGCTGATGCCGCGCTGGCTGCCGTTGGCGGGCGCCGCCCTCCTGGCGATCCTGGTCGTGGTCGGGCTCGGCCTCTGGAAGTTCGAGCGCCTGCAGGAGGCCCGCATCGAGAACGGGGGCCGGCCGGCGATCCCCGCCTGCGCGCCCGACCGGGTCGGCGAGACCGGCTTGGCCGCCAATTGCCCCGGTACCGCCTTCCCGCCCGCCAAGGCCCCCTGAGGCCGATCCCGTTGGAGGCTTGACGCCGGCCCGGGCATCGACGACGCCTCGCCTCCCGAGACCGGCCGATAAGGCCCGAGGCGAGACCCCGCGATGGCCGGACCAGGAACGCCCCCGCCCTCGCCACCTGACTTGCATCTCGCCTCGTCTCCCGCCTTGCCCCCGCCCCTGCCCTCCCTGTCCGAGGCCCTGCCGGTCTGGGGGCGCATCGCCGCCCTCTCCTTCGGCGGCCCGGCCGGGCAGATCGCCGTGATGCACCGCATCCTCGTGGAGGAGCGGCGCTGGATCTCCGAGCGGCGCTTCCTGCACGCCCTCAACTTCTGCACCCTGCTGCCGGGGCCGGAGGCGCAGCAGCTCGCCACCTATGTGGGCTGGCTCCTGCACGGCACCCGGGGCGGCGTCCTGGCGGGTGGGCTGTTCGTGCTGCCGGGGCTCCTCGCCATCATGGGCCTGAGCTGGGTCTACGCCCTCTACGGTGCGGTCGGTCCGGTGGCGGGCCTGTTCTTCGGCCTGAAGGCGGCGGTCCTCGCCATCGTCGCCCAGGCGGTGCTGCGCATCGGCCGCAAGGCGCTCGGCAACGGCGCCCTGCGCGCCGTGGCGGTGGCCTCCTTCGTGGCGATCTTTCTCTTCGGTGTGCCCTTTCCCCTCATCGTCCTTGGGGCCGGCGTCATCGGCTGGCTCGGTGCGCGGGCCGGGCTGCCGCACTTCGCGGCCGGCGGGCATGCGGCGGCGGGGGCGGCGCCCGCCGACGGGGCCTATCTCCTCGGCGACGACGCCGTGTCGGAGGTCGCCGGGCACGGCCACGTCCTCCGGGTGCTCGCGGTCTGGGGCGGGCTCTGGCTGGCGCCGGTGGCCCTCGTCCTGGCGCTTCTCGGCCCCGGAGCGGTGTTCGCGCAGATCGCGCTGTTCTTCTCCCAGATGGCGATGGTGACCTTCGGGGGCGCCTACGCGGTCCTGGCCTACGTGGCGCAGGCGGCGGTGGATCAGTTCGGCTGGCTCCGGCCGGGCGAGATGCTGGACGGGCTCGGGATGGCCGAGACGACGCCGGGTCCGCTCATCATGGTCACGCAGTTCGTGGGCTTCATGGCCGCCTTCCGGAACCCGGGGGCGCTACCCCCGCTCCTGGCCGGCACCCTCGGCGGCCTCCTCACCACCTGGGTGACCTTCGCCCCCTGCTTCCTCTGGATCTTCCTCGGCGCGCCCTACGTGGAGCGCCTGCGCGGCAACCGGGCCCTGGCGGGAGCGCTCTCGGCCATTACCGCGGCGGTGGCGGGGGTGATCCTCAACCTCGCGGTCTGGTTCGCCCTCCACACCTTGTTCGCAGAGACCCGCACCGTCTCGGCGGGGCCGCTGCGGTTCGACTGGCCCGTGCCCGCGAGCCTGAACCCGTGGGCTCTCGTCCTGGCGCTGGCCGCCCTCGCGGCCCTGTTCCGATTCCGCCTCGGCGTGATCCCGACCCTGGCGGCCTGCGCGGCGGCCGGGATGGGGCTGCGGGCCCTCGGCTGGGCCTGAACGGGCAGCCCGGGCCGGCGCCGCGACAGCGCTGTTTTCGACACAGCGGCCGGGAATGTTCGCGCGCGCCGCGTCCGCGCATTGACGGGGGCCGGAACGCCACCCTAGGCGCTCGGGTCATGCGCATCACGCGGTCCGATCTGGCGGCCTGCCGCGCGGTCATCGCCGTGGCCGCCCTCTATGCGCTCGCCCTGCAGAGCGTGCTTGGCGGCCTGATCGGATACCGGTCGATGGACCCGGCCCATAGCCTCTGCCTCCCGGAGGCGAGGCTCCAGGAGGCCGGGACGGCCGAGGAGCCGGCGCAGCCGGTGGCCCCGATCCACCTTCACCTCGCCTGCTGCACGGCCGCGCAAGCGGTCGCCCCCCTCGCCGCGCCGCTCCTCGTGGCCACCGCGATCCTCTGGCCGGTCCGCCCAGCTCGGACGATCGTCTGGCCCCCCGAGATCGCCGCAGCCCCCCGGGCACCGCCCGGCATCAGCGCCAGCGCGCGCGCCCCTCCCGTCGTCTGATCGATCGCTCCGCCCCCCGATCTCTCAGACCACGGATCCATGCCATGTTCCCCGTTTCCCGGGTCGAGCCGCGCCTCGCCCCGCTCCTGCTGCTGCTTGCCGCCGTGCCGGCGCAGGCGCAGACCCCCGACGCGCCTGCTGGGGGCGTGACCCTGGCCGAACTCTCCGTCACCGGCGACGGGAGCGCACGCTCCACAGCCGCCGCCGCCTTCGGCGTCTCGGCCCCGCCGGGCTCGGCCCCGAGCGTGATCGAGAACCCGGTCGGTCAGGTGGTCGACTCGGTCGGGCGCGCCGGCACCATCGCGGACCGGCCGGCGGTCAATATCGGCTCGGTGCTCGTCAACAGTCCGGGCGTCACCGTGCGCCAAGGCAACGGGGCACGCGACGTCGTGATCTCGATCCGGGGCAACAACGCCCGCTCCACCGGGGTCACCAAGAACACCGTCGTGCTGGAGGACGGGTTCATCCTGACCCAGCCCGACGGCGCCGCCCGCTTCGACCTCGTGGACCCGCGCGCCTACAGCCGCATCGACGTATTCCGCGGGCCGCAATCGGCCCTGTTCGGCAACTACGCCACCGGTGGAGCGCTCGCCTTCCGCACCCGCACCGGCCGCGAGATCGACGGCTACGAGATCGGCACCGATGCGGGCAGCTTCGGCTACCTCAGCAACTACTTCACGGTCGGCGGCGTCAGCGGCCCGTTCGAGGTCAGCCTGTTCGCGAGCGACGCCCGCGCCAACGGCTACCAGGGCCATTCGTCCTACGACACCCAGACGGTGAACCTGCTGGCGAGCTACACGCCGAGCCCGGACACGCGCCTGACCCTGAAGGTCATCAACAACGAAGTGCAGGCCAATCTGCCGGCGCGTTCATCGCTCGACCAGTTCCGGATCAACCCTTACCAGCGCGGCTGCGGCATCGCCGCCACGGCTGCCGCCGGCTGTACCCTGACGAACTTCCTGGGCAACGGCGCCTTCGGGGCGACCGTGCCGGTCACGGCGGCGCAGGCGGATTTCGGGCGCAACGACCGGCGCACCATCGTGGCCGCGCGTCTGGAACACGACATCGACGCGCAGACGACCTGGCGCGCCCAGGTCGGCTTCGACGAACGCAACTTCGACCAGCCCTTCTACACCACCTCTTCGCGCGGGTCGTATCCGTCCTGGAACCTGCTGACGGACCTGACCCGGCGCTACGATCTGATGGGCCTGCCAGCGGTCGGCTATGTGGCCCTGGCCTACAACACCATCGACAATCACATCACCACCTTCAACCGGGCGCTGGGCACCGGGCCAGCGCTCGGCGCGCTCATCGGCGAGCAGGCGGCGGTGCAGTCGAACTTCGGCGGCCGGGCCCGCAACGAGGTGGCGCTGTCGGACCAGTGGACGGGCGTGATCGGCATCAGCGCGGAGAACACCCGCATCACGGGGCGCAACTTCGCCTACACCTATTCGGCGGCCGGGCGCCGGACGAGCGTGGCGGACGCGGACCGGAGCTTCCTCAACGTGGCGCCGGAGGCCGCCCTGGTCTACCGCCCGAGCATCGAATGGGCGTTCCGGGGCCGGGTCGCGACGGGCTATACGACGCCGGCCGCGAGCAACCTGTTCGTCACCGCCGCCGGCCTGCCGGGCAACAACACCGGGCTGCGGACCCAGGAAAATCTCGGCTTCGACCTCGGCTTCGACTGGACCCCCAGCGAGACCCTGCGCCTCAGCCTCACCGGCTTCCACGAGACCTTCCGCAACGAGCTCGTCTCGCAATCGCCCGGCGCGGGCTTGCAGAGCTACACCTTCAACGCGCCGGCCTCCGAGCATCGCGGTCTCGAGGTCGGGGCCGACTGGGCCTTCGCGCCGGGCTGGCGCGGCGTGCTCGCCTACACCTTCGACGACCAGACCTACACGCGCTACGTCGAGCAGCTCAGCGCCGGGGCGTTCTCGCAGCGCTTCGACCGCGCCGGCAAGGTGATTCCGGGCGTGCCGGCGCACCAGCTCCTCGCGCGGGTCGGCTACGACCAGCCGACCGGGCCGCTCGCCGGCCTCGGCGGCTACCTCGAGGCGATCGTGCAGGACGGCTTCTTCCTCGACAATGCCAACCAGTTGCGGGCGCCGGGCTACACGATCCTCAACGCCAACCTCCACTACGTGACCGAACTGACAGGCGGCTACGCCCGGCGCTTCACCCTCTACGTGGAGGTGCGCAACCTCCTCGACACCACCTACGCCGCCTCGGCCCAGAACCTCGCCAACAGCCTCAACGCCGCCACCGGGCTCCAGAACGGGGCCGCCGTCCTCGCGGCCACGACGGGATCGATCTACGCGGGCGCCCCGCGCAACGTTGTCGCGGGGATGAAGCTCGCGTTCTAGAGCGATCTCCACGAACTTAACCGGGCGCGGGGTGTTGCGTCAGCACCCAGCAACCGCACGGAAACCCCCTCATGACGCGCACACACCTCGCCGTGGCCCTCGTGCTCACGGTGAGCCTGGCGGCACCCGCCGCCGCCCAGACGCTGGCGCCCACCGGCGGCGCCGGCAATACCGGCGTCGCAGCCCCGGCCTCCGGCCCCGGCACCACCCCGCGCGACACGGATGCGGGCCTGCGCCCCGCCCCGAGCGTGCCGGGCAATCCGAGCCCGGCCGCCGTTCCCGGCAGCACCCCCGGCGTCAACATCGGCGGCACGCCCACCAGCGGGCCGCCCGGCACCGGGGGCGCGGCCGGCGGCCCCTCCATCGGCCGGTAGGCCCCGGCGGCCGGTCCGGGCCTCGCCAGCCGGGCCCGGACCGGCCGCATCTGTTCGGCCACCACCGGAGCCACGTGCGTCCGAGCACAGCCAAGCCCGCACGAATCGCGGATGAGAGGACGGGCGAAGCCCGCAGGCGACCACCGTCACAGGGCGATCGCAGGTCACGGCACCCTCCTCCGTTCCCCGATCCGGCGAGGCGATCCCATGATGGCAGCAAGGCCCTTCCGCTGGCTCCTGAGCCTCCTGGCGATGTTCGCCCCCGTCGCGGCGACGACCTGCCGGGCTGCCGACGCCCGGGCCGATTCCACGATCCAGCGCGCGAGCGACGACCACGTGGTGTTCCGCCACTACCTGTAGGGCGCACGCCCACCAGGGCGTGCGCGGCGCGCCACGCACGCCCTGATGGGCGCGCCGCGCACGTCCTGGTGGGCGCGCCGCGCACGTCCTGGTGGGCGCGCCGC
>NZ_BPQL01000086.1 GCF_022179225.1 Methylobacterium goesingense | reverse complement strand
TCGCCGCCATCAACGAGTAATCGTCCGTCCAAACGGTCAGTCTGCAGGGAACGATTGAGGGGCGGGTCCTCGCGCCCGCCCCCCAATCGCCCCGCCAAGGTTTCAGGTCATGAACGGTCAGAATATTCGTATCCGCCTCAAGGCGTTCGACCATCGCATCCTCGATGCGTCGACCCGTGAGATCGTCTCGACGGCCAAGCGCACCGGCGCCACCATCCGTGGCCCGATCCCGCTGCCGACGCATATCGAGAAGTTCACCGTCAACCGCTCGCCGCACATCGACAAGAAGTCGCGTGAGCAGTTCGAGATGCGCACCCACAAGCGCGTCCTCGATATCGTCGATCCGACGCCGCAGACCGTGGACGCGCTGATGAAGCTCGACCTCGCCGCCGGCGTGGACGTGGAGATCAAGCTCTAAGTCCCGCCGGGATTTAGAGCTTACCGTAGAATCGCGCGAGGGAGACACCTATGCGCTCAGGCGTCATCGCACAGAAGGTCGGCATGACCCGCATCTTTACGGATGCAGGCGAACATGTCCCCGTCACAGTGCTTAAAATCGATCAATGCCAGGTGGTTGCCCACCGTACTGTCGAGAAGAACGGCTACGTCGCCCTTCAGGTCGGCGTCGGCAAGGCCAAGGTGAAGAACGTGTCGGCTGCCGAGCGCGGCCGGTTCGCGGTCGCCAAGGTCGAGCCCAAGCAGAAGCTCGCCGAGTTCCGCGTGTCCGAGGACAAGCTGATCCCGGTCGGCGCGGAAATCACCGCCGATCACTTCATCCCGGGTCAGTTCGTCGACGTGACGGGCACCACCACGGGTAAGGGTTTCGCCGGTGGTATGAAGCGCTGGAACTTCGGCGGTCTTCGCGCCACCCACGGCGTGTCCATCTCGCACCGTTCGATCGGTTCGACCGGTGGCCGCCAGGACCCGGGCAAGACCTTCAAGAACAAGAAGATGCCCGGTCACATGGGCGTCGACCGGGTCACCACCCAGAACCTGCGCGTCGTGCGTACGGATCCTGAGCGTGGCCTGATCCTCGTCGAGGGCGCCGTTCCGGGTGTCGCCGGCGGTTGGATCCAGATCCGCGACGCGGTGAAGCGCAAGCTCCCCGCGGACGTTCCGCAGCCTGGCAAGTTCCGTGAGCAGGGCGCTTCCGCACCCGCCACCGAAGTGCCGGCTCCCGAGGCTCCCGCTTCCGAGGAGAACGCGTGATGAAGCTTGATATCACCACCCTCGACGGCGAGGGCGCCGGTTCGGTCGACCTCAACGAGACCATTTTCGGTCTCGAGCCCCGCGTCGACCTGCTTCAGCGCATGGTGCGCTGGCAGCTGGCCAAGCGCCAGGCCGGCACCCACGCGGTGAAGAACCGCTCGGACGTGAACCGCACCCGCAAGAAGCTCTACAAGCAGAAGGGCACGGGTAACGCCCGTCACGGCGCCGCCTCCGCTCCGCAGTTCCGCGGCGGTGGACGTGCCTTCGGTCCGGTCGTGCGCAGCCATGCCCACGATCTTCCCAAGAAGGTCCGCGCGCTCGCTCTGAAGCACGCCCTGTCCGCGAAGGTGAAGGATTCCACCCTTATCATCGTCGACGACGTGAAACTCGCCGAGGGCAAGACCAAGGCGCTCGTCGAGCGCTTCGAGAAGATGGGCCTGTCCAGCGCCCTGATCATCGGCGGTGCCGAGGTGGACGTGAACTTCGCACGCGCCGCCCGCAACATCCCGCAGATCGACGTGCTGCCGATCCAGGGCATCAACGTGTACGACATCCTGCGTCGCGAGAAGCTCGTGCTGACCCGCGCAGCGATCGATGCGCTGGAGGCGCGTTTCCAATGAGTGCCGATCCGCGCCACTACGACATCATCGTCTCCCCGGTCATCACCGAGAAGGCGACGAACCTCACCGAGCAGAACAAGGTCGTGTTCCGGGTTTCCCCGAAGGCGACCAAGCCGCAGATCAAGGAAGCGGTCGAGAAGCTGTTCGAAGTCAAGGTCACGGGCGTCAACACGCTCGTCACCAAGGGCAAGAAGAAGATTTTCCGCGGGCTTCGCGGACAGCGTTCGGACGTGAAGAAAGCGATCGTGACCCTCGCCGAGGGTGAGACGATCGACGTCACGACCGGCCTCTGAGACAAGTCGGGTTAAGGATTACCACCGATGGCCTTGAAGACATTCAAACCGGTCACGCCGAGCCTTCGCCAGCTCGTGCTCGTCGACCGCCGTGAGCTCTACAAGGGCAAGCCGGTCAAGAAGCTCACCGAGGGCAAGTCGTCGTCCGGCGGCCGCAACAACCTCGGCCGCATCACGGTCCGTTTCCGGGGTGGCGGACACAAGCGCACGCTCCGCAACGTCGACTTCAAGCGTCGCGAGCAGATTGGCGTGTCCGCCACCGTCGAGCGGATCGAGTACGATCCGAACCGCACCGCGTTCATCGCGCTGATCGCCTTCCCCGACGGCACGCAGAGCTATATCCTGGCTCCGCAGCGTCTGTCGCCCGGTGACAAGGTGATCGCGGCCGAGCAGGTCGACATCAAGCCCGGCAACGCCGGTCCGGTCGGCAACATGCCGGTGGGCACGATCGTCCATAACGTCGAGCTCAAGATCGGCAAGGGCGGCGCGATCGCCCGCTCCGCCGGCAACTACGCCCAGATCGTCGGCCGCGATCAGGGCTACGTCACGCTCCGCCTGAACTCGGGCGAGCAGCGCCTGGTCCATGGTCAGTGCTTCGCCAGCGTCGGCGCGGTCTCCAACCCGGACCATATGAACATCTCGCTCGGCAAGGCCGGCCGCAACCGCTGGCTCGGCAAGCGCCCGCACGTGCGCGGCGTTGCGATGAACCCGGTCGACCACCCGCACGGCGGCGGCGAGGGACGCACTTCGGGCGGCCGTAACCCGGTCACGCCCTGGGGCGTTCCCACGAAGGGGAAGAAGACCCGCTCGAACAAGCGGACCGACGTCTTCATCCTGTCCAGCCGTCATAACCGTAAGAAGTAACGCCCATGGCACGCTCGCTCTGGAAGGGGCCGTTCATCGACGGCTACCTCCTCAAGAAGGCCGAAGCCGCTCGCGGTTCCAGCCGTAACGAAGTCATCAAGATCTGGAGCCGCCGCTCCACGATCCTGCCGCAGTTCGTCGGGCTCACCTTCGGTGTGCACAACGGACAGAAGCACATCCCGGTCTACGTCTCCGAGGAAATGGTCGGCCACAAGTTCGGCGAGTTCTCGCCGACCCGCACCTTCCACGGTCACGCAGCCGACAAGAAGTCGAAGAGGCGCTGATCATGGGCAAGCCCGCCACTCCCCGCGCGCTCCCCGAGAACGAGGCTCAGGCCGTCGCGCGCATGCTGCGCGTCAGCCCCCAGAAGCTCAATCTCGTCGCGCAGCTCATTCGCGGCAAGAAGGTCGACTCGGCGCTCGCCGATCTCGAATTCTCCCGCAAGCGGATCGCCCGCGAGGTCAAGAAGTGCCTCGAGAGCGCGATCGCCAACGCTGAGAACAACCACAACCTGGACGTCGACGATCTCGTCGTCTCCCAGGCGTTCGTCGGCAAGGCGCTCGTGCTGAAGCGGTTCCACGCCCGTGCGCGTGGCCGCGGCGCCCGTATCCTGAAGCCCTTCGCGAACCTCACCATCGTGGTGCGCGAAGTCCCGACCGCCGAAGCGGCGTGAGGAGGACCTGATGGGCCAGAAAGTCAATCCGATCGGTCTGCGGCTCGGTATCAACCGGACCTGGGACTCCCGCTGGTTCGCCCAGAAGGGTGAATACGCCAAGCTCATGCACGAGGACGTCGCGATCCGCGCCGCCCTCATGAAGCAGCTCAAGCAGGCTGCCGTCTCGAAGATCGTCATCGAGCGTCCGCACCGGAAGTGCCGCGTCACCATCCACTCGGGCCGTCCGGGTGTGGTGATCGGCAAGAAGGGCGCCGACATCGAGAAGCTTCGCAAGCTGGTCGGCACGCTGACCAAGGCCGAGGTGACGATCAACATCGTCGAGGTGCGCAAGCCCGAGATCGACGCCACTCTGGTGGCCGATTCGATCGCCCAGCAGCTCGAGCGCCGCGTCGCCTTCCGTCGTGCCATGAAGCGCGCCGTGCAGTCGGCGATGCGTCTCGGCGCCGAGGGCATCCGTATCAACTGCTCCGGGCGCCTCGGCGGCGCCGAGATCGCCCGCCAGGAGTGGTACCGTGAGGGCCGCGTGCCCCTGCATACCCTCCGCGCCGACGTCGATTACGGCGTCGCCACCGCCTTCACGACCTACGGGACGTGCGGCATCAAGGTGTGGGTGTTCAAGGGCGAGATCCTCGAGCACGACCCGATGGCACAGGACAAGAAGGCGCAGGAAGAGGGTGGCCGTTCGGGCGGCCGTCGCGAGCGCGATGGTGAGGGTGGCCGCGAGCGCGGCCGGCGCGAGCACGCCTAACGGCGTGTTCGTGACCCCGTCACCCAGAAAGGTGTTGAGAGGCTGCCATGTTGCAACCCAAGAAGACCAGGTTCCGTAAGCAGTTCAAGGGTCGCATCCACGGTGCGGCCAAGGGCGGCTTCGACCTCAACTTCGGGACGTTCGGCCTGAAGGCCATCGAGCCCGAGCGCATCACCGCGCGGCAGATCGAGGCGGCCCGCCGCGCGATCACCCGTGAGATGAAGCGCCAGGGCCGCGTCTGGATCCGGATCTTCCCGGACGTTCCGGTTACCGCCAAGCCCACCGAAGTCCGCATGGGCTCCGGTAAGGGTGCACCCGAGTTCTGGGCTGCCCGCGTGCATCCCGGACGTATCATGTTCGAAGTCGACGGCGTGGCCGAGGACGTTGCGAAGGAGGCCCTGCGCCTCGGCGCAGCGAAGCTCCCGATCCGCACGCGCGTCGTTCAGCGTATCGCTGACTAAGGGAGGAGGGGATCATGAAGTCGTCGCAGAGACAGTCGGATCTGGCCGCCCTGTCGCCCGATCAGCTGAACGATGAGCTGTTGAACCTGAAGAAGGAGCAGTTCAACCTGCGCTTCCAGGGCGCCACCGGCCAGCTCGAGAACGTCGCGCGCGTCCGCGAAGTCCGCCGCGATATCGCCCGCGTCCGTACGCTCCAGCGTCGGAAGACGCTGAAGTCCGCGCAGGCCTGAGGAGTACACCATGCCGAAGCGCGTATTGCAGGGCGTCGTCGTCAGCGACAAGGGCGAGAAGACCATCGTCGTCAAGGTGGAGCGTCGCTTCACCCACCCGGTGATGAAGAAGACCGTCCGTCGCTCGAAGAACTACCACGCCCACGACGAAGCCAACGTCGCCAAGGTCGGCCAGACCGTGTCGATCGAGGAGTGTCGTCCGTTCTCGAAGACCAAGACCTGGAAGCTCGTCGAGGGTGCCGCCGCCACCGAGGCTGCTCCGGCCGAGGCCTGAGCTTCATGCACGGACGTTGAAGCGGGTGCTCGTCGGGCGCCCGCTTTTTCGTTGCCCTCTCGGCCCCTGGGCCGAGCGCCACGCCGCGCCCGCGCGTTCCTCGACGAACCCGCGGCGCAGCAAATAGACCTTGCGCGTTGGCGCCGCCCGGTGTAGTGGGCATGCCTTCGCGACAGATGAGAGGGGTGTTCCCACCCTTCGTACGCGGCGACCGCGCCGGGGTCCACGGACACCGATTGCGCGGCGTTTCATATGAGCCGGGGACATCAGATCCCCATCAGGCGTCGTCCGCCGGACAATACCGTCCGCGTGCGGAAACCCGCCTGAAACAATGGAAAGGTCACTGCCCGTGATCCAGATGCAGACGAATCTGGACGTCGCCGACAACTCTGGTGCACGCCGCGTGATGTGCATCAAGGTTCTGGGCGGGTCGAAGCGTAAGTACGCCGGTGTCGGCGACATCATCGTGGTCTCCGTCAAGGAAGCGATTCCCCGGGGCCGCGTGAAGAAGGGCGACGTCATGAAGGCGGTCGTCGTTCGCACGGCGAAGGAAGTGAAGCGTCCCGACGGTTCGGTGATCCGCTTCGACAAGAACGCCGCCGTTCTGATCAACAATCAGAAGGAGCCGATCGGCACCCGCATCTTCGGACCGGTTCCGCGCGAGCTGCGCGCCCGCAACCACATGAAGATCATCTCGCTCGCGCCGGAGGTGCTGTAATGGCCGCCAAGGTCAAGAAAGGCGACAAGGTCGTCGTCCTCACCGGTCGCGACAAGGGTCGCTCCGGCGAGGTCATCCAGGTGCTCCCCAAGGAAGACCGGGCCTTCGTGCGCGGTATCAACCTGGTCAAGAAGCACCAGAAGCAGACGCAGAACCAGGAAGGCGGCATCGTCTCCAAGGAAGCTGCGATTCACCTGTCCAACATCGCCGTCGCCGACCCCAAGGATGGTCAGCCCACGCGCGTTGGTTTCCGCATTCTCGACGACGGCCGCAAAGTCCGGTTCGCCAAGCGCTCGGGGGATCTGATCGATGGCTGAGAAGAACAACGACGGGTACGTCCCGCGCCTGCGCAAGCACTACGACGAAGTGGTGCGCCAGAAGCTGATCGAAGAGTTCGGTTACAAGAACCCCATGCAGGTTCCGGTCATCGAGAAGATCGTGATCAACATGGGTGTCGGCGAGTCCACCGCCGATTCGAAGAAGGCCTCCGTCGCCGCCGGCGATCTGGCCCTCATCGCCGGCCAGAAGCCGGTCATCACCAAGGCCCGCAAGGCCATCGCGACCTTCAAGGTCCGCGAGGGCATGCCGATCGGCTGCAAGGTGACCCTGCGCAAGCAGCGTATGTACGAGTTCATGGACCGCCTCATCACGATCGCGCTCCCGCGCGTCCGCGATTTTCGTGGCCTGAACCCGCGTTCCTTCGACGGCAACGGCAACTACGCACTGGGCCTCAAGGAGCACCTCGTGTTCCCGGAGATCTCGTACGACAAGGCCGAGGCCACCTGGGGCATGGACATCGTCATTCAGACGACGGCCCGCACCGATGCTGAGGCGCGCGCGCTCCTCACGCAGTTCCGATTCCCGTTCCGGCAGTGAGCCCCCGCTAGGGTCTCAGACGCGGACACCGGAGAGAGAAATGGCAAAGAAAAGCTCGATTGAGAAGAACAAGCACCGCGAAGCGCTGGTGAAGCTCTATGCTCCCAAGCGCAAGGCACTGCTTGCCACGGCGAACGACGAGTCCCTCGAGATGGAGGAGCGCTTCGAGGCGCGCCTCAAGCTCGCGGAACTGCCCCGCAACTCGTCCCCCACCCGCATCCGCAACCGCTGCGGCATGACCGGCCGTCCGCGCGCCTTCTATCGCAAGATGGGCATCTCGCGCATCGCGCTGCGCGAACTCGGCAACCAGGGTCTGATCCCCGGTCTCGTCAAGTCGAGCTGGTAAGGAGCAACCACCATGGTCAACGATCCCGTGGGTGATATGCTCACCCGCATCCGCAACGGTCAGCAGCGCCGCCGCAACGTCGTTCAGACGCCCGGCTCCCGCCTGCGCGCCAGCGTGCTCGACGTCCTCAAGTCCGAGGGCTACATCCGCGACTACGCGACCACGGATTACGGCAACGGCCGCACCGAGTTCGCAATCGAGCTGAAGTACTACGACGGCCAGCCCGTCATCCGCTCGATCCAGCGCGTGTCGAAGCCCGGCCGCCGTGTCTACTCGTCGGTTGGCGAGCTGCCGCGCGTCGCCGACGGTCTCGGCGTCACCATCGTGTCCACCCCGCAGGGCGTCATGGCCGACCACGAGGCGCGCGAGCGCAACGTCGGCGGCGAAGTGCTCTGCAAGGTGTTCTGATCTCGGACTTGGAGGAATAAGGCGATGTCTCGCGTAGGCAAGAAGCCCGTTCCCGTCCCGTCCGGCGTGACGGCCACGGTGACCGGTCAAACGGTGAAGATGAAGGGCTCCAAGGGCGAGCTCCAGTACGTCGTTCCCAACGTGGTCGACGTGAAGTTCGAGGACGGCGCCGTCTCGGTGCAGCCCCGGAACCAGACGAAGGAGGCCCGCTCGCTCTGGGGCACCTCCCGCGCTCAGGTGGCGAACCTCGTTGAGGGCGTCTCCAAGGGCTTCGAGAAGAAGCTCGAGATCACCGGCGTGGGTTACCGCGCCGCGATGGCCGGCAAGGCTCTGAAGCTCTCGCTCGGCTACAGCCACGACATCGAGTACGAGATCCCCGCGGGTATCTCGATCGCGGTGCCGAAGCCCACCGAGATCGTCATCACCGGTATCGACCGGCAGGTTGTCGGCCAGGTGGCCGCCGAGATCCGCGACTATCGCGGCCCTGAGCCCTACAAGGGCAAGGGCGTGAAGTACGCGGGCGAGTTCATCTTCCGCAAGGAAGGCAAGAAGAAGTAAGGGCCGCCGAACATGTCACGCAAAATCGATGCACTCGACCGCCGCAAGGCGCGTGTGCGCCGCGCGCTGCGGGCGGCGGCCAATGGACGGCCCCGGCTCTCGGTGTTCCGTTCGTCCAAGCAGATCTACGTTCAGGTCATCGACGACGCGGCGGGCAAGACCCTCGCCGCGGCCTCGAGCCTCGACAAGGATCTGCGCACGGGTCTGAAGACCGGTGCCGACGTCTCTGCCGCTCAGGCAGTGGGCAAGCTTGTCGCCGAGCGCGCCAAGGCCGCCGGCGTCACCCAGGTGATCTTCGATCGCTCGGGCTACCTCTATCACGGGCGCGTCAAGGCGCTCGCCGACGCCGCCCGCGAGGGTGGCCTCGAGTTCTAAGTTTGGCGGAGGCGGGCGACTTCGGGCGCCCGCCATTCCACACGATTCAAGCGAGCGGGTCCGCCACCCGCGCCAGTGAGATGGATAGTCAGTATGGCACGTGAACGTGAAGGCGGGGGCCGCGGCCGCCGCGAAGACCGCGAGGAGCGCGACAGCGAGTTCGTGGACAAGCTCGTCCACATCAACCGTGTCGCCAAGGTTGTGAAGGGCGGCCGTCGCTTTGGTTTCGCCGCGCTCGTCGTCGTCGGCGACCAGAAGGGCCGCGTCGGCTTCGGCCACGGCAAGGCACGCGAAGTGCCTGAGGCGATCCGTAAGGCGACGGAAGCCGCCAAGCGCGGTCTCGTCCGCGTTGCGCTCCGCGAGGGCCGCACCCTGCACCACGACGTCTACGGTCGTCATGGCGCCGGCAAGGTTATCCTGCGCGCCGCCCCCCAGGGCACCGGCATCATCGCGGGCGGCCCCATGCGTGCCGTCTTCGAGACGCTGGGCATGCAGGACGTGGTGGCCAAGAGCCTCGGCTCCTCGAACCCCTACAACCTCGTGCGCGCCACCTTCGAGGCGCTCAAGAACGAAGACAGCCCGCGCGCCGTCGCGGCCCGTCGCGGTCTCAAGGTGTCGGCCCTCCAGGCCCGTCGCCGTGACGCCGATCCGTCCGATATGTCCGAAGCCGCAGTCGCGTAAGGGGAGGGTCCGATGGCACAGAAGACTCTCCGGGTCGAGCAGATCGGCTCGCCCATCCGCCGCGAAGGCGACCAGCGTGCGACGCTGATCGGCCTGAAGCTCAATAAGCTGCACCGTGTTTCCGAGCTGGAGGATACCCCCTCCGTGCGCGGGATGATCCGCAAGGTGCAGCACCTCGTGCGCGTTCTCAGCGACGCGGCCTGAGGGAGGGCATCATGAAACTCAATGAACTCCGCGACAACGACGGCGCCACCAAGAACCGGATGCGCGTCGGCCGGGGCATCGGCTCCGGCAAGGGCAAGACCGCGGGACGCGGCGTGAAGGGCCAGAAGGCCCGCACCGGCGTTTCCATCAAGGGCTTCGAGGGCGGCCAGATGCCGCTGCATCGTCGCCTTCCGAAGCGCGGCTTCAACAACCTGTACTCCACGGACCTGAACGAGGTGAACCTCGGCCGTGTCCAGCAGGCTGTCGATGCCGGCCGCATCGAGGCGGGCGCCACCGTCACCGTCGAGACCCTGATCGCCGCTGGCATCTGCGCCCGCGCCCGTGACGGCGTGAAGCTCCTCGGCGTCGGCGAGCTCACCACCAAGCTGACCTTCGAGGTCACCCGCGCGTCGAAGTCGGCGATCGAGGGTGTCGAGAAGGCCGGCGGCGCGGTGACGGTGACCTACGGCGACGGCGTCTCCACCCGGGGCAAGCCTGCCCGCGTGGTTGCGTAGCCCACCGTCAGACTTTAAGTCGAAGCTCTGAGCGGCGGCCCGTGCGACCTCGCGCGTGGCCGCCGTTCCCGTTTTATCAGGGACCGTCCTCTTCTCGCCCGAGAAGACGATGCCCCGTATGACCCCTCTCCAGGAACCGGTGTCATGGCCTCAGCCGCCGAGCAGCTTGCCGCGAACCTCAATTTCGGGGCCATCGCCAAGGCCGACGAGCTCAAGAAGCGCATCTGGTTCACGCTGGGTGCGCTCATCGTGTTCCGGCTGGGCACCTACATTCCGATCCCGGGCATCGACCCCGACCAGTTCGCGCGGAACTTCCAGCAGCAGGCGGGCGGCGTCCTCGGCCTGTTCAACATGTTCTCCGGCGGTGCCGTCGAGCGCATGGCGATCTTCGCTCTGAACATCATGCCGTACATCTCGGCCTCCATCATCATCCAGCTGCTCACCTCGGTGATCCCGAGCCTCGAGGCGCTGAAGAAGGAGGGCGAATCCGGCCGCAAGGTCATCAACCAGTACACCCGCTACCTGACTGTGGTGCTGGCGCTGGTTCAGTCCTGGGGCATCGCTTTCGGCCTGCAAAGCTCGAGCGCGGCGATCGAGCCCGGCCCGTTCTTCATCCTATCCACGGTGATCACGCTCACCGGCGGCACCCTGTTCCTGATGTGGATCGGCGAGCAGATCACCTCGCGCGGCATCGGCAACGGCTCCTCGCTGATCATCTTCGCCGGCATCGTCGCCCACCTGCCCGTGGCCATCGTGGGCGCCCTGGAACTGAGCCGCACCGGCGCGCTCTCCTCGGCCGTCATCCTCGGCATGGGCGTCGCGGCCATCGCGCTCGTCTACTTCATCGTGTTCATGGAGCGCGCCCAGCGCCGCCTGCTGATCAACTACCCAAAGCGCCAGGTCGGCAACCGCATGTACGAGGGTCAGACCTCGTTCCTGCCGCTGAAGCTCAACACGGCCGGCGTGATCCCGCCGATCTTCGCTTCCTCGCTATTGCTCCTGCCCGCCACCGTGGCGAGCTTCTCGGCCAACAATGGCGGCACTGGTATCCTGGCCACGATCACCACGTATATCGGCCACGGCCGGCCGCTCTATATGGTGCTCTACGCCGCTCTGATCATCTTCTTCGCGTTCTTCTACACCGCCGTGGTGTTCAACCCGCAGGAGACGGCGGACAACCTGAAGAAGCATGGCGGCTTCATTCCTGGCATCCGGCCGGGCGAGCGCACCGCCGCCTTCATCGACAAGGTGCTGACCCGCATCACCCTGATCGGAGCGCTCTACCTGACTTTCGTCTGTCTGGTGCCCGAGATCCTGGCGTCGTATTCCTCGGCCAGCATCGGCTTCGGCGGCACCTCGCTCCTCATCGTCGTCTCGGTGACGATGGACACGGTGGCGCAGATCCACGGGCATCTGATGGCGCATCAGTACGAGGGCCTCGTGAAGAAGGCTAAGCTGCGCGGGGCCACCCGCCGGCGCTGATCGCAGCCCCCTGGCCGCTTTCGGCGGCCGGAGGCCTCGCCTAGACCGTCTCGCGTGCCGGCGTCGCAAGGGGACGCCGGTCTTCCAAGAAACCGGACCTGAGGAAACGACACCATGCGCATCATCCTGCTTGGGCCGCCCGGCGCGGGGAAGGGGACGCAGTCCGAGCGGATCGTGGCGCGCTATGGCATTCCGCAGCTCTCCACCGGCGACATGCTCCGGGCCGCTGTCGCGGCGGGCACGCCGGTCGGGCTCCAGGCCAAGGCCGTGATGGAATCGGGCGGCCTCGTCTCTGACGCCATCGTGGTTGGCATCGTCGCCGACCGCATCGAGGAGGCCGACGCCAAGAACGGCTTCATCCTCGACGGCTTCCCCCGCACCGTCGAGCAGGCCAAGGCCCTCGACGCTATGCTGTCCGAGAAGGGCATCGCCCTCGACAGCGTTGTGGAGTTCGTGGTGGACGAGAACGCCCTGGTCGGGCGCATCGCCAAGCGCGCCGAGGAGACGGCGGCCCGGGGCCAGCCCGTGCGCAAGGACGACACGCCGGACGTCTTCAAGACGCGTCTGGACGCCTATCGCCGGCAGACCGCGCCGCTCTCGGACTATTACGCTGGCACCGGCCTCCTGCAGACCATCGACGGCATGAAGCCCGTGGATGCCGTGTCGCAGGACCTCGTCGCCCTTCTGGACCGGCATACGGCTGCCGCCTCCTGAGGCATCGCGTGTCCGCAGCGTCGCGACGCGCGGCCTTCGCAAATTCGGTGCTCTCGACGTCCACACGTCGCGACGCCTGGCATTGACACACGGACCGGTCCGCGCTAGTGGGCCGGTCTTCGTTCAGAGGAAATGGGTCCGGGTCGCCTCTCAAGAGGCCGATGCGGGCCGATTTGTCGTTTTGGACGGCGCGCAGGGACCGGTCTCCACCGGACGCGCGTCACACCCCCGGCACCGATGGATTTCGGCGCCCCATGGAGAGACACCTTGGCTCGTATCGCTGGCGTTAACATCCCGACCAACAAGCGCGTCGTCATCGCGCTGCAGTACATTCACGGCATCGGCCCCAAGAAGGCCGAAGAGATCACCGGCAAGGTCGGCATTCCCGCCGAGCGCCGCGTAAACCAGCTCACCGACGCCGAAGTGCTGTCGATCCGCGAGACCATCGACCGCGATTACCTCGTCGAGGGCGATCTGCGCCGCGAAGTCTCGATGAACATCAAGCGCCTGATGGATCTGGGCTGCTACCGTGGCCTGCGCCACCGCCGCAACCTGCCGGTCCGCGGACAGCGCACGCACACCAACGCGCGTACCCGCAAGGGTAAGTCCAAGCCGATCGCCGGCAAGAAGAAGTAAGTTTCTGGCATTGGGAGGCCGTGCTTCGCGCGGCCTCCTTTTCGTCGCGCTGGGTGTCCCGCATTGGGGCCCGCGTGGCGGCACGGCGATCCGGAACCGCGCCGCCAACATCGCAAAAAATCCCGAGCGCCTGGAATGACGGGCGCGTTTGAAGGACGAGAAGGTACAGATGGCCAAGGAAACCACCCGCGTTCGTCGCCGCGAACGCAAGAACATCGTCTCGGGCGTGGCGCACGTGAACGCCTCGTTCAACAACACGATGGTCACCATCACGGACGCGCAGGGCAACACGATCTCGTGGTCGTCCGCCGGCGCCATGGGCTTCAAGGGTTCGCGTAAGTCGACCCCTTACGCCGCTCAGGTCGCAGCCGAGGATGCCGCCCGCAAGGCCGCCGAGCACGGCATGCGCACCCTCGAAGTCGAGGTTTCGGGCCCCGGTTCGGGCCGTGAGTCGGCGCTCCGCGCTCTTCAGGCCGCTGGTTTCACCGTGACGTCGATCCGCGACGTGACGTCGATCCCGCATAACGGCTGCCGCCCGCGCAAGCGTCGCCGCGTCTGAGCGGAGGCCGTCGCGAATCCCTGGATCGTTCACGGAGACACGCGTGTCGAATGCTCGGAATCCGCTCGCCGGTGTGCTGCGGTGGAGCTTGGGTGATCTGACGATCACGGTGATGAACGACGGCTACCTGCAAGGGTCGCTCGACCTCGTCACCGGGATTCCCCGCGACGAGGCCGGCGCCCTCCAGGCCGCCGGCTTTCGCGCGCAGGATCCCCGGATCACGCTGAACGCGTTTCTGATCACCGGTCCGGGGCGCAAGCCGCTTCTGATCGATTCGGGGATGGGCAGCTTCGGCGGCCCCACCCTCGGCCGCGTCCCGGCCGCCCTCCAGGCGGCGGGCGTCGCGCCCGAATCCATCGAGACCGTCTTGCTGACGCACTTGCACCCCGACCATGCCGGCGGCCTGCTCGCCGGCGACGGGGTCGCGGCCTACCCGAACGCCGAACTCGTGGTGCATGCCGACGAGGCGGCGCATTGGCTCGACGATGGTGCCCTGGCGCGGGCGCCGGAAGAGGCCAAGCCCTATTTCGACATGGCCCGCAAGGCGACTGCTCCCTACGCCGGGCGCCTGCGGACCATGACCGGTGGCACCGTGGCGCCGGGTATCGAGGCCATACCGCTGCCCGGGCATACGCCTGGGCATACAGGCTACCGGATCACCTCGGGCGACGCGTCGCTTTTGATGTGGGCGGACATCGTCCATCTACCGGCGATCCAGTTCAAGCAGCCGGAAGCCGGTATGGTGTTCGACACCGACGGCGACCAGGCACGGGCCGTGCGTCGGCGCATGCTCGACATGGTGGCCAGCGACCGCACCTTCGTGGCGGGCGCACATCTCGAATTCCCCGCCCTGGGCTACGTCGCCCGGGACGGTGCCGCCTACAGTTTCGTTCCGGAACTCTGGGTCGCGGCACAGTAACCCTGAGCCCGACCGGCGCCGGAGGCGCGGTGTCGACGGGCAATTGCGTGGGCCGCTCTTGTGGCTCGCGCCGATCTTGCGAGAGGTAGCATCGTGGTCATTCAGAAGAACTGGCAAGAGCTCATCAAGCCGAACAAGCTCCAGGTCTCGACCGGACACGACCCCAAGCGGGTCGCCACCGTCGTCGCCGAGCCCCTGGAGCGCGGCTTCGGCACCACGCTCGGCAACTCCCTGCGCCGCGTGCTGCTGTCCTCGCTGCAGGGCGCGGCCGTGACCTCGGTGCAGATCGACGGCGTGCTGCACGAATTCTCGTCAATCCCCGGCGTGCGCGAGGATGTCACCGACATCGTCCTCAACATCAAGACCATCGCGATCCGCTCGCAGACCGAGGCCCCGAAGCGGCTGACCCTGCGCAAGACCGGCCCCGGCACCGTCACGGCGGGCGACATCGGCACGGTGGGCGACGTCCAGATCCTCAACCCTGACCTCGTCATCTGCACCCTCGACGACGGCGCCGAGATCCGCATGGAATTCACGGTCGCGACCGGCAAGGGCTACGTCCCGGCCGAGCGCAACCGCCCCGAGGACGCCCCCATCGGCCTGATCCCGGTGGACGCCCTGTTCTCGCCCGTCACCAAGGTCAGCTACCGCATCGAGACCACCCGCGAGGGCCAGGATCTCGACAAGGACAAGCTGACGATGACCATCGAGACCAATGGCGCCGTGTCGCCGGAGGATGCCCTGGCCTACGCCGCGCGCATCATCCAGGACCAGCTCCAGGTGTTCGTGAACTTCGAGGAGCCCCGCAAGGAGGAGGCGCAGCCGCTCGCGCCGCAGCTCCCCTTCAACCCGGCGCTGCTCAAGAAGGTCGACGAGCTCGAGCTTTCGGTGCGTTCGGCGAACTGCCTGAAGAACGACAACATCGTCTACATTGGCGACCTCATTCAGAAGTCGGAGGGCGAGATGCTGCGCACCCCGAACTTCGGCCGCAAGTCGCTCAACGAGATCAAGGAAGTGCTCGCCGCCATGGGCCTGCACCTCGGCATGGACATCCCCGGCTGGCCGCCGGAGAACATCGAAGACCTCGCCAAGCGCTTCGAAGAGCACTACTAAGCCGAAGCCGGCTTGGGCTGAACTTTTCGGCGCGTCTCGGCGCCGTTTGTTTGGCCGATCCATCGGGAGCTCGCGGAACGCGGACTCCCAAAAGAATCCCGCCGCGGGGTCATGCGGAATGAACAGCCCCGTTCCGGGGCGCTTGGCCGTACCGTGGCACGGCGGCCATTAGAGCAAGGACCAGCCATCATGCGTCATGGATTTCGCGGTCGTCGTTTCAACCGCACCACCGAGCACCGCAAGGCGATGTTCGCCAACATGTCGGCCGCGCTGATCAAGCACGAGCAGATCGTCACGACCCTGCCCAAGGCCAAGGATCTGCGTCCGGTCATCGAGAAGCTGATCACGCTGGGCAAGACCGACACCCTGCACGCCCGCCGCCTCGCCATGTCGCAGATTCGCGACGAGGACATGGTCCGCAAGCTCTTCGCGGTGATCGGCCCGCGCTACAACACCCGTCCGGGCGGCTACTGCCGCATCATGAAGGCCGGCTTTCGCTACGGCGACAACGCTCCCCTCGCCGTGATCGAGTTCGTCGACCGTGACGTCGATGCGCGCGGCAAGGATTCCGGCCAGGTCGTGGACGAGGCCGCGTAAGCGGTTCGATCTTCGGGACTTCAGGAAGGCGGCCTCCGGGCCGCCTTTTTTGTGTCCGGACCGGATGGCCGGTCATCCCGTCCCTCGTCAATCGCTTCGGCGGACACAGTCGCCCTCATTCGATGTCGGAAAGGGGCTCCCGCTTGCTCCGAGCCTGAGGGTCGATCGGAGAAAGCGTCAGGCCGCTCGGTCGAGGAGGCGCGAGACCTCGGCTGCCAGATCCACGGATTCGAAGGGCTTGCGCAGGACGGGCAGGTCGGCCGGGATCGGGATCGCCTCGGCATGTCCGGTGACGATGAGGACCGGCATCGTGGCCCAGCGCGCGCGCACGATCTCGGCGAGTTCCACCCCGGTCATACCCGGCATGGCGAGGTCGGCCACCACCAGGTCGAACCCCTCGCGCTCCAGCAGGGACAGAGCGGAGGCGCCATCGGCGGCCTCGCTCTCGGTGTAGCCGAAGCTCGACAGGAACGAGGCGGTCACGTGCCGGACCTCGGCGTCGTCGTCGACCACGAGGATGCGGGCGGAACGGGCGGCGGGGCGGGCGGCCGGCGCGCGGGCGGCCTCGGCCGGGCTCGCGGCGTCGGCGCGCGGCAGCACGATCTCGACGCGGGTGCCGGTGCCGGGCGCGCTCGCGATGCGCAGACGCCCGGCGGATTGCTGGGCGAGGCCGAAAACCATGGCGAGGCCGAGTCCGGTGCCTTGGCCCACCGATTTGGTGGTGAAGAAGGGCTCGCAGACCCGGGCTAGGATCTCGGGGGCGATGCCGGTTCCTGAATCGGCGATCTCGACGCTCATGTAGTCGCCGGGCACAAGGTCCGGATCGTCGTCGATCCGCAGGACGTGAGTCGCGACGCGGATCGTGCCGCCCTCCGGCATCGCGTCGCGGGCATTGATGCAGAGGTTGAGGATCGCGAGTTCGAGCTGGTCCGGGTCGACGCAGGCGGCCGGCGCCTCCGGGGCGAGCCGGGTCTCCACGCTGACGAGGCCGCCGAGGCTTCCCCCCAGCAGGTCGTGCATGCCCTCGATCAGGCCGTTCACGTCCACCGCCCGCGGCCGCAGGTCCCGCGAGCGGCTGAAGCTGAGGAGGCGGCGGGTCAGGGTGGCGCCGCGCTGGGCCGCCTGCGTGGCGTTGGTGACGAGGCGCTGGACGCGGGGCTGGTCGGCGATCTTGGGGCCCACGAGTTCGAGGCTGCCGAGGATCGCCGTCAGCAGGTTGTTGAAGTCATGCGCGATGCCGCCCGCCAGGGTACCGAGGGCCTGCATCTTGTCGGACTGGCGCAGGCGCGCCTCAAGGGACTTCTGCTCGGTGACGTCCCGCTCGATGGTGGCAAGGTGGGTGATCGCGCCCGCGCCATCGCGGATCGGCACGCGGGTGACGTGGCGCCAGCGCTCGGCGCCGATCGCGCCCTGGGCCACCAGGGTGTCGGCCGGCTCGCCGCGGGCCACAGCAGCCGCGTCCGCCGCCAGCACCGCGCCGTCGCCGGTGAGGAAATCCTCGGTCCGCCCGAGGCAGGCGGCGACGCTCTGCCCGAGGCCGGCCGCTTTGCGTGCGTTGAGGCGCACGAAGCGCCCCTCCGCGTCCTTGAAGGAGATCGCGTCCTCGGCATTGTCGAGGAGGCCGCGCAGCAGGGCGCGCTCGGTGGCGAGTTCGCGGCCGAGCGCGTGGCGCTCGTAGGCCTGGCGCACGGTGTTGCGCAGGAGGGCGGCGTCCCAGGGCTTGGTAGCGTAGCCGGTGATGCCGCCCTGATTGAGGGCCGCCACCACGGCGCTCATGTCGGCGTAGCCGGTGAGCAGGATCGCCTGGGCGTCGTGGATCTTGCGGGCCTCGGCCAGCATGGCGTCCCCGGTCATCCCGGGCATGCGCTGATCGGAGAGGATGACGGCGATCTCGGGCGTGGCCGCCAGGATCGCCAGGGCCTCGGCCGGCTTCGTCGTGGTGAGGACGCGGTACTCGTCCTCGAACAGGTCCTCGAGGGCGATCAGGATGTCCGGCTCGTCGTCGACGGCCAGGATCGTGCCTTGTGACATGCTCAACCCGTCTGCCGTGGAATACCGATCACGAAGCAGGCTCCGCCCCCGGCCGCGGCTTCGACGCTGAGCGAGCCGCTATGCGCCTGTACCACGCTGTAGGCAATCGCGAGGCCGAGGCCGGTTCCGGACCCCACGGGCTTCGTCGTGAAGAAGGGCTCGAAGATCTTTTCGCGCAGCACCTCGGGGATGCCAGGCCCCGTGTCGCTGATGCGGATGAGGTCGGTCTCGGGGGCGGCCCGGGTCTCGATCCGGATCGTGCCGCCCTCCGGCATCGCGTCGGCGGCGTTGCCTAGGATATTCATCACCACTTGGTTGAGCAGGGCGGGGGTGCAGTGGATCTCGGTCCGGCCGGTGAGGTCGCGCTCCACGACGATCCGGTCGCCGAGCTTGTGCTGGATGAGCGCCAGCACGGTCTCGATCGCCTCCGGCACATGGACGCGGGTGCGCTCCCCCTCGTCGAGGCGGGAGAACTTGCGCAGGTTGAGCACGAGGTCCTGGATGCGGGTCAGGCCCATCCGCATCGCCCCGACCCGGTCACCGCACTTCTGCAGACGGCGGGTGCTGTCGGGGGAGGCCGGGTCGGCGGCGACCTCGCCAAGGATGCGCTCGACGGTGCCCTGATGCGCCAGGATGAAGGCCAGCGGATTGTTGATCTCGTGGGCGATGCCCGCCACCAATTCGCCGAGGGAAGCCATCTTGGCCGCCTGGACGAGCTTGGCCTGCGCGTCGGTGAGCTTGCGGTTGGCGGTGGCGAGGTCCGCGTTAGCCTGTTCGAGGGCACCGGCCAGGGCCGCGCGGGCCTCGGCGGCCTCAGCCTCCGCACGGGCGCGCTCCAGGGCGCGCTCGCGGGCGCCGAATTCCCCGGCGATGCGCCGATCGTCCTCTTCCAAGAGCTTGCGCCGCACGAGGCTGCGCACGCGCATGACGAGGATCTCGCCGTCGGATTTCGAGACGACGTCGTCGGCGCCGGCCGCGAAGGCGTCCACCAGGAAGTCCTTGGCCGGCTGCGTCCCGGCGATTCCGACCACCTGGAAGGTCGGCGCGCCCGCCTCCCGGCCGGCGAGCCCCGCGACCCGGCGTGCGTCGATGGCCCGACAGAGGGCAAGGCCGTCGTAGCCGGTGCCGAGGAGGTCGATGGTCACGCAGTCGAAGGCGGCGCCCTCGGTGTCGAGGGCGGCGAGCGCCGCGTCGTGGCCGTCGGCGGTGGCGACCGCGTGGCCCTCATGCGCCAGGAGACCGGCCAGGAAGGTGCGGTAGGTCGCGCTGGCATCCACCACGAGGACGCGCCCGCGCCGGAAGGCCGAGCTTCCCGGCCCGTCGCCGCTGCCCCGGCGCTCGCGCAGCAGCGCGCGGATGCGCAGGACGAGAAGGTCGCGGTCGGCGGATTTCGCCACGTAGGCGTCGGCCCCGCTCTCGAGGCCCTGGCGCTCGCCGTCGCGGGCGCCGGTGAGCATGAGCAGGGGCAGGGCGCGCGTGCGCAGGGAGAGCCGGAGCTGGCGGGCGAACTCGTCGCCGTTCATGCCGGGCAGGTGGTGGTCGGCCACCACGAGGTCGGGCAGGCGGGTGTTGAGGTGGTCCAGGGCCGCCTCGGCGGTCGCGCAACGCTCTACCGAAAAGCCCTTCGATTCGAGGAGCAGGCGCAGTTCGAGGGCCTGCGTCTCGGAATCCTCGACGAGGAGCAGGCGGGGCAGGGCCTCGGGGGTCTCGCTCATGGGCCGCCCTCCGCGAGGCGCGCGAGGTGGGCGGCGATCCGGTCGAGGGGCAGCACCGTGCCGGCGGCCGACAGGCGGATTGCGGCCGCCGGCATGCCGAACACCACGGCCGTGCTCTCGTCCTCCGCGATGGTGAGGCCGCCGGCCCGGCGCATGTCGAGCAGGCCGGTGGCCCCGTCCTCCCCCATCCCGGTCAGCAGAACCCCGACGCCGCGCCCACCCGCGTGCCGGGCTACCGAGCGGAACAGGGCGGTGGCCGCCGGGCGCTGGCCGCCCACCGGGGCGGCATCGGTGATGCGCAGATGGCCGGCCGGGCCGAGTTCGAGGTGGCGGTCGCCCGGCGCCACGTAGACATGCCCGGCCTCCGCCCGCCCCCCGTCGCGGGCGACGGACACCGCGAGGCCGACGACGCTGTTCAGCCAGGCGGCGAAGCCCTCCATGAAGGCGGGGCCCATGTGCTGGACCACGAGGACGGGCAGGGGATAGTGCGCCGGCAGGCCGCCGATGACCCGGGCCAGTGCCGGGGGGCCGCCCGTGGAGGCGGCGATCGCGAGCACGCTGGCAGCCTCGGGTACCCGGAGGGCGGCCGAGACGGGGGCCGCCGCGGTGCGCCCGGCCCATTCCGAGCCGATCGGGCGGCGCCGGATGACCGGCACCGCCGCCATGATGCGCAGCTGCGTGCAGATCTCGGTGGCGACCGCGTCGTAACCCGCGTGCGTCGTCGCCACCGGCTTCTCGACCACCGAGAGCGCCCCGGCCCGCAGGGCGTTCATCGAAATGCGCAGGGACGAATCCTCGATGGAATCGGCGATGACCACGATCGGGGTCGGACGCTCGGCCATGATCCGCCGCGTCGTCTCCAGGCCGTCGATGCCGGGAAGCCGGATATCCATGGAGACGACGTCCGGCCGGGTCTGCCCAATGGTGGCCAGGGCCTCCTCGCCGGAGGCGACCGCCGCGACGACTTCCAGGCGCGGGTCGCGGCCGACGATGTGGATGAGGAGCTGGCGCACCACGAGGGAATCCTCGACCAGCATCACCCGGACCCGCGCGGGCGCGGGCTTGTCCTGCTCGTGTCCGGTCACAGCAACTGCCCGATGGTGTCGAGGAGCTGGCGCTGGTCGAAGGTCTGCTTGGTCAGGTAGGCGTCGGCCCCGAGTTCGAGGCCGCGCGCCACATCCTCGGCGTCGCCCCGCGAAGTCATCAGGATGACAGGCAGGCGGGCAAAGGCCTCGTCGGCCCGCAGGGCCTGCACCAGCCCGAAGCCGTCGAGGCGCGGCATCTCCACGTCGGCGACCACGAGGTCCACGGGCTCGATGCCCGCCCGCAGGCGGTCGAGCGCATCCTGGCCGTCAACGCAGACGACGACGCGGTACCCGGCCGCTTCCAAGATGCCCTTCTCCAACGTCCGCGTGGTGATCGAATCGTCGACAACGAGGATCGTCGAACGTGGCGCCTGGGCGATCGTTCCGCGCGGGGCTGTGGGTTCCGGCGCCGCACCGCGCCCCGCGTCCCCGGCGCGGGCCACCAGACCGTCGGCATCGAGCACCAGGGCCGGCCGGTCGCCCGCCAGGATCACGGTTCCGGAGACGAGGCGCGGATCGGCGCCGATGGGCGGGGCCGGCAGCACCCGCAGGGTGCGCACGTCCGAGAGCCCGTCCACCGCCAGGACGCAGCGCCGCCCGGCGCCCCGCAGCAGGATGGCGGGGCGCGTGCCGCCCGCTTCCGGCTCGGCCCCGGCGAGGCCGAGCAGGCTGCGCAGGTCGAGGACCGGCAGGGTCGCGCCCACGCCCTCGATCTCCAAGCGAGTGACGAGGCGGCCCATGGCCGGGGTCAGGTCGGCGGGAGCCAAGCGCAGCAGGCGCTCGGCGGCGGCGCTCGGCAGGGCGTAGGTGACGCCCCCCGCCTCCACCAGCAGCATCGCCCGGCGGGCCGCCGAGAGCGGCAGGCTCATGGTCAGCTCAGTGCCGAAGGGCGCCCGGGCCGCGAGCCGGACGCTGCCCCCGAGGCGGCGTGCGGCATCCGCCACGACCGAGAGGCCCATGCCCCGGCCCGACAGGGTGTCGACGGCCGCGGCCGTCGAGAAGCCGGGCTCGAAGACCAGGGCGAGGAGCGCCGCGTCGTCCGGCTCGGCACCGGGATCGAGCAGCCCCCGGCGCCGGGCGGTCTCGGCGATGGCGGCGAGGTCCGGCCCGCGCCCGTCGTCGTGGATCCGGATCAGGAGGCGCGCGCCCTGCACGCTCACGTCGAGGCCGATGGCCAGCGCGCTCGGCTTGCCCTGGGCCTGGCGCGCCTCGGGCGCGTCGGCCCCGTGGCTGAGGGCGTTGCGCAGGGCGTGCAGCACCGGGTCCTTGAGGACCTGGAGCATGGCCCGGTCGACCGGCAGTTCGAGGCCGCGCGCCGTGACCGCGATCTCGCGGCCAGCCTCGCGGGCCAGATCGCGCAGGGCCCGGGGGAAGCCGCCGAAGGCCGTCTCGGCGGGGACGAGGGCGAGGCGCTCGGCCTCCCCGGAGACCCGCGCCATCGCGCCCTCCACGGATGCGGCGACGGCGCTGCGCAGCCGCGACACCTCGGCGGCGTCCCGCGACAGGGCGAGGAGGCCGGCCTCGAGGCCGCGCCACTCCGCATCGGACCGGGTCTCCGTCCGCTCGGTCGATTCCGTCGTCGATGCTGGCGTCGATACCTTGGCCGAACCCGACCGGCGGCGCGCGGCCGCGCCACCCCGCAGGCCCTCTGCGAGGCGGGCGAGGTCGGCAGCGCGGCGCGCGAGGCGGCCGAGGCCCTCCGCCACCTGGGTCTCGCCGCCGAGCGCGCTGGCGAGGTCGTGCGTGGCGCGTGTCAGGGCCTCGATCGCCTCCGCCGGCACGCGCAGGAGCCCCTGCGGGCCCTCGGCGGGACCGGCCTGTGGCGCTTCGGTAGGACCGGCCTGCGGCGCTTCGGTAGGACCGGCCTGCGGCGCTTCGGTAGGACCGGCCTGCGGCGCTTCGGCGGGCTGGTCCAACGGGCCGGGCCGGGCCGGCGCGGGGTTCTCGGGGAGTGCCGGTTCGGGCGGGGCGTCCGGGTCGAGGGTCCGGTCCAGGGCTGCCAGCGCATCCTCCGGCATGTCCGGCCCGGCCCCGTCGGTGAGGCCGGCGACGTAGGCCTCGATCCGGTCGAGGGCGAGGTGGACGGCGGCCGTGTCGGTCCGCGACAGGCCCGCTTCCTGAGCGGCCACGCGCTCGAACAAGGCCTCCAGGCGGTGGGCTACGGCCTCCACCGCCGGCAGGTCGACGGCGCGCGAGGCGCCCTTCAGGCTGTGGGCGCGCCGGAAGACGTCGTTCCAGTCCGGCCCGGATTCGGCCGTACCGCCGGCCAGGGCGTCACGGATCGCGTCGATGTGCTCGCGATGCTCGACCTCGAAGGCCGCGAGGAGCAGCTGGCGGATGTCCATTTGGCGGATGTCCTTGCCGCCTCAGTGCCGGTAGCGCTCGGCCAGCGTCATCAGGGCCTGGGCCAGCTCGGTGAGGTTGGCGGAGGCCGCCTCGACCTCGCGGGTGCCGGCCGCCGTCTGCTGGCTCGCCTGCCGGATGTTCTGGAGGGCGCCCATCACCTGCTCGATGCCGAGCTGCTGCTGGTTGGTGGAGGCCACGATCTGCTGGAAGGTCTGAACGCTCTCCTCGACCCGGGCGGTGATCTCCTCGATCGTGCGCTGCGTGGTGTCGGAGCGGGCCTTGCCGGTGGCCGCGCGCTTGACCGCCTCCTCGGTGAGCATGACCGAGGTGTTGATGCCCCGCTGGATCTCGCCCAGGATCGTGCGGACCTGGCCCGTGGCGGCCTTGGCCTGATCGGCGAGCAGCTTCATCTCGGAGGCCACAACCGCGAAGCTGCGTCCGCTCTCGCCGGCCGCCGCCGCCTCGATGGCGGCGTTCAGCGCCAGGAGGTGAGTGCGCTCCGAGATATCGTTGACGGTGGTGATGATGTCGCCGATCGCCTGGGTCTTCTCCGAGAGGGCGACGATGTTGCCGGCCACGGCCTCGGCCTGCTCGCGGATCGAGTCCATGGCGCGGGCCGTGTCCGCCACCGCGCGCAGGCCGGCGCGGGAGGTCTGGGCGGTGGATTGCGCCGTGGCGATGACCTCGCCGGCCCGCTTGCCGATCTGCGCGCCCGAATGAGTGATCTCGTCGACGGTGGCGGCCGTCTCCTGCACGGCGGCGAACTGCTCCTCGACGCTGGCCGCCTGCTCCTGGGCGGAGGCACGGATCTCGGCCGCCGCCGCGTTGAGATCGGCGGTCGCCGCCCGGTTAGTGCGGGCGAGGTCGGCGAGGCCCGCGACCATCCGGTTGAGGGTGCGGCCGAGGCGGCCGATCTCGTCCTTGCCCCGGGCGTCGAGGGTGCCCGAGAGGTCGCCCTCGCCGACGCGCTCGGCGAAGGCCATCACCGCCTCGAGGGGCCGCACCACGGCCCGGCTGATCAGGATGGTGACGAGGATGCTGAGGAGGACGCAGGCGGCCAGCGTCCCCAGGATGGAGAGGCGGCTGCGCTCGTAGAGGTCGGCGACGCTGCGCTGGCCCGCCGCGATCCCGTCGTCGAGGGCGCTGCGCGTGCGCTCGATGTCTGCCAGGAACATGTCCTGGCTGCGGTTGAGTGCGTCGTTGCGGGCCTCGACGGCGTCGATGTCCTTGGCGGCGATGGCGGCGAACTGGGCTTCGCTGGCGGTGCGCAGCTCGCGGAACTCGGCCAGGGCCTCGATCGCGACGCCGTTCAGCTTGCGCCAGGTCTGGCTGCGCTCCTCGGATGCGGAGCGCGCGCGGTAGCCGTCGCTGGCCCGGATCAGCTCCGCCAGGATCGCGTCGGCCTCAGTGGCGGTCCGGCGCCAGGCACCGGAGGCGTCGTCGCGCTCGGGGCCGCCCCGGGCGCGGGCCAGCAGGGCGATGATCGCGTTGCGCCGATGGAGGCCCATGTCGCGGGCCTTGTTGGCAAGGTCGTCGAGCTGGCGCGCCACCGTGAGGTCGCGGCTGACGATGGCGTCCGTGGTGTCGCGCACCACGCCGATCTGCCCGAGGGCGTAGAAGCCCAGCGCCACCACCACGAGGGTGATCGCCACGAAGCCGAGGAGGATGCGTTTTCCGATCGAGATCGACACAGCTGGCTCAACGCTCCGCAAACCGGCCGGCCCCCGCGGCGCGCATCGCCCCGGAAGCCGGTCTCATGGCAGGTTTCGCCGCCATAGGGGCGGCCTCATCGCAGATTTCGCCGCCGTAGAGGCAGCGTCGACAGGTCTCGCCGCCGGGGGGGGCGACGTCAGGCATGGTATCGCCGCACGAGGCGGGGCAGGTCGATGATGACAAACGCGGATTCGGCACCTGGCCCGGCGCCGGCCGGGGCATAGCCCGAAACGGCCTCGGCGCTCAAACCGGCCTCCGCGTAGGCCGTGTCGATCGCCGCCTCGGGGATCTCGGCGACGCCCAGGACACGGCTGACGGACAGGGCCACCGGAATGGCGACGCCGCGCACCAGCACCACGTGCCCAGCCTCCTCATCCGGATCCGCCCTCCGCCCAAGGGCGGGCGCCAGGGCCAGCAGGCTGACGACGCGGCCCGCCAAGGCGATGAGGCCGAGGATCGCCGGGGCTGAGCCGGGCAGGGCTGTCACGGGCCGAGCGGGCAGGACCTGCGCCACCTGGGCCAGCGGCAGGCCGAAGCGGTCGGCCCCGCAGGCGCAGACGAGGTATGACCGGGTCGTGACCGCCGCCTCCGCCTGTCCGCGCCGGGCGAGCGTCCGGGCGCGCTCCGCCCGGAGGGCGTCGAGCCGCACGGTTTGCCCGACGCCGGAACGGGTCTGGGTCACGGAACATCTCCTGTCAGGCCGTCGCGGACCGAGGCGGCGCTTCGGGTCGAGGCGGTACTTTGGGCCAGGGCAGAACTTCGGGCCAGGGCGGTACTTCGGGCCAGCACGGCGCTTCGGGCGAGATCGCCCGGCGCGATCCCGCCGCCCTCCGCCACCACTGCGTCCGGGGCCAGGGCTTGGGCGAGACGGATCGCGTTGTCCAGCGCCCGGTCCGCTTCCCCAGCGCGGCCGAGGCCGAGCATCAGCAGGCCGAGCTGGTAATGGGCCATCACGAAGTCCCGGTCGAGGTAGAGGGCGCCGCGCAGGGCGCGCTCCGCCTCGGCATCCCGCCCGAGGGCACGGGCCAGCAGGCCGTCGTAATAATGCAGGGTGGGGTCGGTGGGCGCGGCCCAGATCGCGATCCGCAGCGCCCGCCAGGCCGCGCCGGTCTCGCCGGCATCCGCGAGGGCCCGGATGCGCGCGAGATCCGGCATTGCCTCGGCCACGTCCGCGTCCTCGGGCAGCGGTTCGACCGGCGGGGCGGGCCGCGCCACCGGCGCGCCCGGTGCGGGCGAGGGAACGGAGATGGGAACAGGAATGGGCGCGGGATCGGGGAGGAAGGCCGGGCTCCAGGCCAACGGCGCCGGGGCGGGCCCGACCGCGCCCGACGGCCGGTAGGCGACGGTCCCGGGCAGGTTGACCGACTCGAACAGGGCGGCGATGGCCGGGTTCGGCTCGGCATGGCCAAGGAGCAGCCAGCCCTCCGGGCGCAGGCGCCGGCCGAGCCCGCGCACGATGCCGAGCACCGCGTCCGCCTCAAAGTAGATGAGCACGTTGCGGCACAGGATCAGGTCGAACTCCGCCTGAGGCAGGGTGCCCCGGCCGTCGAGAAGGTCCACGAGGTTGCGCCGCTCGAACCGGACCATCCGGCGGAATTCCGGCCGCAGGGCGTAGGTGCCGTCGCGCCCCGCCCCGGCCACCGGGGGGCCCGGCACGAAATGGCGCAGGCGCTCGCCCGGCGGCAGGGTGCGCAGGGCCCAGCGACCGTAGATTCCCGCCCGCGCGGTCTCCAGCGCCGTGCTGCTGATGTCGGTGCCGAGGATCGAGACCCGCCAGTCGGGAAGCGCCGGGCCGAGGAGCTCGTGCAGCAGGATAGCGATGGAGTAGGGCTCCGCCCCCGTGGAGCAGCCCGCGCTCCAGACCCGCAAGCTGCGCTCCGCCGCGCGCGCGGCGATCAGGGCGGGCAGGATCGTGGCGCGCAGGGCGGTGAACTGCTCGGCGTAGCGGAAGAAGAACGTCTCCCCGATGGTGATCTCGGCCTCCAGGGCCGCCCATTCGGGCCCGCCCGCCGCGCGGTCGTCGAGGAGGGCCCCGTAGGCGGTGGCGTCCGCGAGGCCCTGTGCCCGGAAGCGCTTGCGCAGCCGGTCGAACAGCAGGTCGTCCTTGTCGGCATAGTAATGGTGGCCGGTGCGGGCGATGATCCGCGCCTTGAGGGACGCGAAACCCGGATCGGCCTCCGGTCCGGAGCGCGGCGGACGGCTCAACGACGGCGCGCTCAGGCCGCGGGCAGCGCGGCGAGGCGGCGGGCCGCCGCGTCGGCGAGCGCCGACAGGCGGTCCCGCTCCTCCGCCGAGAGGAGCTCGCGCAAGCCCAGCACATGAACCAGGGCGTCGCCGCGGGCGATCTCCGCAACGACGCATCCGTTGAGGGTCCGCTCGGGCGAGACCGGGCGGATCGCGGCGGTCGCGACGATGACGAGGTCCTCGACCCGGTCGACCAGGAAGCCGGTCTCGCCCGGAGCATCGAGCAGGATGTGCCGGTAGAGCCCGTCGGCTTCCGGCGCGCCCGCGCGCAGGCCGAGGAGCCGGGCGAGGTCGAGGACCGGAACCGGCCTGCCGCCGAGGTTGAGGAACCCCGCGAGGGGACCGCCGCCAGCCGGCGGCGCGTGCAGTTCCGGCAGCGGCAGCACCTCGCTCACCGAGGCCCGCGCCAGGGCGCAGGCGACCCCCGCCACATCGAGGAGGAGGAAGGATTCGGGGGGAAGAACGGCATCGGTCTCGGACAGGGCCGGGGGTCCTCGCTGGCGGGATCGCGCTGGCGGGATGCGGGCCGGGAACGCGATCCCCGTCCGGCATCCCCGGCGTGGACCTAGATAGGACGGCGGCGCGCGGGCAGGCAAACCCGAATCCGGGCGCGCAAATCGCCGCCGTGACACGGCGCACCGGGCCGGCGCACCAGACCCGCCTCGCGGGCCGGGGATTTCTCGGCTAAGCCTCTGTCCCGCCCGCCATGCATGCCGCTCGCTTTCCGCTCACAGGATCACCTCCATGTCCCGCCTTGCCCGGCCCCGTCTTGCCCGATCTGCGATCCTCGCCCTCGCGACCCTGCCCCTGGCTCTCGCGGCGCTGGCGCCGTCGGCCCGGGCCGAGACGCCCGGCCCCGACTGGCTGACGCCGGCCCAGGTGACGCAGGCGCTGAAGGGCGCGGGTTATTCCGAGATCACCAAGCTGGAGGCCGATGACGGCCACTGGGACGGAGAGGGCCTCAAGGACGGGCGCAGGATGAAGTTCGATGCCGATCCGAAGACCGGGATGATCCTGGGCGAGGTTCCGATCGAGTAGATCGGCGATATCGTGCCTTCGCCGTTGACCGCCTGCCTTCCCTTCGGTAAGACACGCGACACGATTTTCGATTCGTCCGACGCATCCCGCGCCGGCCGAACAGGATAAGATCTCTACCGATGCGTGCCATCCTTATCGTAACGGAAGCGCCACTGACGGGGCGGGCCTGACACCAGGGTCCGCGATCCGGATGGTGGCGCATGCAGGGTCCCTCGGGGCCCTTTTTTATTGCCGCGACGAGCCGACGACACGAACACGCACACAGTTTCAAGGAGCAGGACGATGGGCGGCGAGGTCATGACCGGGGCCGAAATGGTCATCCGGGCGTTTCAGGATCAGGGTGTCGATACGCTGTTCGGGTATCCCGGCGGCGCGGTGCTGCCGATCTACGACGCACTCTTCCACCAGGAGACCCTGAAGCACATCCTCGTGCGCCACGAGCAGGGCGCCGTCCACGCCGCGGAGGGCTATGCCCGCTCGTCCGGCAAGGTCGGCTGCGTCCTCGTCACCTCGGGGCCCGGCGCCACCAACATCATCACGGGTCTCACCGACGCGCTGCTCGATTCGATCCCGCTGGTCTGCATCACCGGCCAGGTCCCGACGCACCTGATCGGCACGGACGCCTTCCAGGAATGCGACACGGTCGGCATCACGCGCCACTGCACGAAGCACAACTACCTCGTCAAATCGATCGACGACCTGCCGCGCATCCTGCACGAGGCGTTCTACGTTGCCGCCAACGGCCGCCCCGGCCCGGTCGTCATCGACCTGCCGAAGGACGTCCAGTTCGCCTCCGGCGTCTACGAGCGTCCGACGCAGAACGGCCACAAGACCTACAAGCCCGCCTTCAAGGGCGACGCGGCCCAGATCCAGGCGGCGATCGAACTGATGGCCTCGGCCCGCCGGCCCATCCTCTACACCGGCGGCGGCGTCATCAATGCCGGCCCGCACGCCTCGGCCCTGCTGCGCAAGCTCGCCGCCGAGACCGGCTTTCCCGTCACCTCGACCCTGATGGGTCTCGGCGCCTTCCCGGCCTCGAACGACCAGTTCCTCGGCATGCTCGGCATGCACGGGACCTACGAGGCCAACCTGGCGATGCATGATTGCGACGTCATGGTCTGCATCGGCGCGCGCTTCGACGACCGCATCACCGGCCGCCTCGACGCCTTCGCGCCGTTCTCGAAGAAGATCCACATCGATATCGACGCCTCCTCGATCAACAAGGTCGTCAAGGTCGATGTCGGAATCGTCGGCGATTGCGGCTCGGTGCTCGAGGACATGCTGGCCGCCTGGAAGGCGCAGCCGCGCCAGCCGGACAAGGCCCGCCTGGAGGATTGGTGGACCAAGATCCAGGCCTGGAAGGCGCGCGACTGCCTCGCCTACTGGCCGTCGGGCACGATCATCAAGCCGCAATACGCGGTGCAGCGTCTCTATGAGGCCTGCAAGGGCCGAGAGACCTACGTCACCACGGAGGTCGGCCAGCACCAGATGTGGGCGGCGCAGTACTTCAAGTTCGACGAGCCGAACCGCTGGATGACCTCCGGGGGCCTCGGCACCATGGGCTACGGCCTGCCGGCGGCCATCGGCACGCAGCTCGCCCACCCGGACGGACTCGTCATCGATATCGCCGGCGAGGCCTCGATCCTGATGAACATGCAGGAGCTGTCCACGGCGGTACAGTACCGCCTGCCGGTCAAGATCTTCATCCTGAACAACGAGTACATGGGCATGGTCCGCCAGTGGCAGGAGCTGCTGCACGGCTCGCGCTACTCGCAGAGCTACTCCGAAAGCCTGCCGGACTTCGTGAAGCTGGCGGAAGCCTACGGCGCCAAGGGCATCCGCTGCGAGAAGCCGGGTGACCTCGACGCGGCGATCGCCGAGATGCTCGACTACGACGGCCCCGTCGTCTTCGACTGCATCGTCGACAAGAAGGAGAACTGCTTCCCGATGATCCCGTCGGGCAAGGCGCACAACGAGATGCTGCTGTCCGACTACCTCGGCGAGACCGGGGTCGAGCTCGGCGACGTCATCTCGGAAGAAGGCAAGATGCTGGTCTGAGCCTCCGGACCCATCCGGGCCGGGCGCCAATCACGCCCGGTCCTTTCTCCATCGGCCCGGCCGGGCCTCTCACACCACACGCCATCGCAGACGAAGATCCGGGGCCACGCCATGAACGCCATGAACACGCACTATCCCGATGCCGGCCGGGTCGAGCCGATCAACCGGCACACCCTGGCGGTCATCGTCGACAACGAGCCCGGCGTGCTGGCCCGAATCTCGGGCATGTTCTCGGGCCGGGGCTACAACATCGAGAGCCTGACGGTGTCGGAGACCGAGGTGGCGCGCCACCTCTCCCGCATCACCATCGTCACCGCCGGCACCGACGCGGTGATCCAGCAGATCAAGGCGCAGCTCGACCGCCTCGTGCCCGTGCACCGGGTCGTCGACCTGACCCTCCAGGGCAAGGCCCTCGAGCGCGAGCTTTGCCTCGTCAAGGTGGCGGGCACCGGCGAACACCGGACCGAGTCGCTGACCCTCGCGGCGGCCTTTGGCGCCAAGACCCTCGACGCGACCCTGAATTCCTTCGTGTTCGAGGTGACCGGCACCACCGAGGAGATCGACCGCTTCATCGGCCTGATGACGGTGATCGGCCTCGTGGAGATCTCCCGCACGGGCATCGCCGCCATGGGGCGCGGCGCCGAGGCGATGTAGGTCCTGGCGGCGAGACCGCGCTATGATGTGATGGCGCCGGTCTGCGACGGAGCCGAGCGAAGCTGGAGCGGGAGGGGTCGGACTACGCGGTCCATCTGTTGGCCGATGAGGTCCGGCGCCTCGGTCGGTTCGAAGGCCAGACCGTGGAGGTCCTTCCGAAGGCACCGCGCGAGGACGCCGCCATCCCGGCGCTCTGGCCAGGCCGGCGCGGTTCTCGTCGATCAGGTCCGCTCCATCGATCGCCGTGCGCGAACGCTCCGATGACTGGGAACGGTCCCAGCCCAGACCCTCTCGGAAGCCTGCTCCAAACTGGCGGCCCTCATCGGCATACCGGTGGGCGACGCGCCGAAGGAAAACGAACCGCCATGACCACACTCTACTACGCCCCCGGCGCCTGCTCACTCGCCTCCCACATCGCCCTGGAGGAGACGGGCGCGCCCTACGAGACCGTGCGGCTCGACCTCGCCAAGGGCGACCAGCGCGCGCCCGAATACCTCGCCGTCAACGAACGCGGCCGCGTGCCGGCGCTGGTGGAGGGCGACTGGGTGCTCACCGAGAACACCGCGATCCTGCGCCACATCGCCCGCACGCACCCGCAGGCCGGTCTCTGGCCGGAGGCCCCGCGCGACCAGGCCCGGGTGGACGAGTGGCTGGGCTGGCTCTCGACCAACCACCACCCGGCCTACGCGCATATCCGCCGGGCCGGGCGCTACACCAACGACGAGTCGGCCTTTCCCGGCATCCAGGCCAAGGGGGCGGAGACCTGCGGTGATCTGTTCACGATGACCGAGGTCAAGCTCTCCAACGGCGGCTGGGCGCTGGGCGAGCGCTATAGCGTCGTCGACCCCTACCTGCTGCTGTTCTGGACCTGGGGGCGGGGCCCGGCGCTGGGTTTCGACATGGCCGAGCGCTTTCCCGCCTGGACACGCCACGCCCGCGCCATGGCCGCGCGCCCAGCCGTGAAGGCAGTGTTCGCCCAGGAAGGTCTGACGCTGCCCGAATAAGGATTCGGGAGGGGAACGCCCCCTTGTTCGAGGCGCCGAATCGGACTAGGAAGCGGCGTACCGTACGGTACGGTACTGGTTTTCGACAGGCATGACCGCGACGGCCACACGCGAAGAGACCGGGCACGAGGCGCCTTCGGCCCGCCAGCAGGCGGTGCTCGATGCCGTGCTCGCCCTCCTGGTCGAGGAGGGGGACCAACTCACCATGGACGCGGTGGCGCGCCGGGCGAGTTGTTCGAAGGAGACCCTCTACAAGTGGTTCGGGGACCGCGACGGCCTCCTCACCGCCACGGTGCGCTGGCAGGCCTCGCGGGTCCATGCGGGCCGCGACGCGGGCGGCCCCCTCGACGCCGAAACCCTGCGCGAGCGCTTGCTCGACTTCGCCGTGAGCTGGCTCGACGTCATCGCCGGCCGCACCTCGGTGGTGCTCAACCGCATCGCTATCGCGCATGCCGGTTCGCGCAAGGGCAACCTCGGCGCCATCGTGCTGGCGAACGGGCGCCTGGCCATCGGCGCTCGGGTCAAGCCCGTGCTCGAGGCGGGACGCGCGGCCGGGCTTCTGGCCTTCGACGATGGCGAGACCGCCTTCCGGACCTTCTTCGGTCTGGTCGGCCGCGACATCCAGATCCGACTTCTTCTCGGCGATGCCCTCGAGCTCGACGCCGCCGAGATCCGACGCGACGCGGCCCGCGCCGTCGACCAGTTCCTGGCCCTCTATGGCCAGGCCCGACCCTGACACCCCACGAAGAGAGGAACCAATCCATGCGGGTCTATTACGATCGCGACGCCGACCTCAACCTGATCAAGGGCAAGAAGGTCGTCATCGTCGGCTACGGCAGCCAGGGCCATGCCCACGCGCTGAATCTCCGCGATTCCGGTGTGAAGGGTATCGTCATCGCGCTGCGCGAGGGCTCGGCCACCGCCAAGAAGGCTGAAGCCGAGGGCTTCACGGTGATGAACGTCGCCGACGCCGCCAAGCAGGCCGACGTCGTCATGATGCTCACCCCCGACGAGCTGCAGGGCGACATCTACAAGGAGTCCCTGGAGCCGAACATGAAGCAGGGCGCCGCCCTCCTGTTCGCCCACGGACTCAACGTGCACTTCAACCTCATCGAGCCCCGCAAGGATCTCGACGTGCTGATGGTCGCCCCGAAGGGCCCCGGCCACACCGTGCGCGGCGAGTACCTCAAGGGCGGCGGCGTGCCGACGCTCATCGCCATCGCGCAGGACGCCTCCGGCAACGCCCACGATCTCGGCCTCTCCTACGCTTCGGCGAACGGTGGTGGCCGCGCCGGCATCATCGAGACCACCTTCAAGGAAGAGTGCGAGACGGATCTCTTCGGTGAGCAGGCCGTGCTCTGCGGCGGCCTCGTCGAGCTGATCAAGGCCGGCTTCGAGACCCTCGTCGAGGGCGGCTACGCCCCCGAGATGGCCTATTTCGAGTGCCTGCACGAGGTGAAGCTCATCGTCGACCTCATCTACGAGGGCGGCATCGCCAACATGAACTACTCGATCTCGAACACCGCCGAGTACGGCGAGTACGTCACGGGTCCCCGCATCGTCACGCCCGAGACCAAGGCCGAGATGAAGCGCGTCCTCAACGACATCCAGTCGGGCAAGTTCACCCGCGACTGGATGCTGGAGAACAAGGTCGGCCAGACCTCGTTCAAGGCCACCCGCGCCAAGCTCGCCGCCCACCCGATCGAGGAAGTCGGCGCCAAGCTCCGCGGCATGATGCCGTGGATCTCCGAGAAGGCCCTGGTCGACAAGGCCAAGAACTGATTTTGCACGTTGCAGCCGGGCTTCGCTCGGCTGCGCGTCGCGGAGGAAGCCGGCGTCGCGCGAGCGGCGCCGGCTTTTTCGTGCGCGGACGACAGGTCGCCTCGCCCTCGCCATGGCGAGAGATGAAGGGATCGAATGTTGTGCTCGGAGAGGTTTCCCGCGATCATCGCCGCCAACGGCTGCCCGGTTGAGAGCGGCCGAAACGCAGAGGACCCCCATGGCATCGCTCTATTACGACGAGCATCGCGCGCTTCAGGAAGAGTTCAACACCGTCAAGCTCGCGGAGCGCCTGGACACCGGATGGGTTCAGGAGCAGATCGGCGAGACCGAGGCCGCCTTCATCGGCAGCCGGGATATGTTCTTCCTGTCCACCGTCGACCCCGACGGCATGCCGACCGTCTCCTACAAGGGCGGCAGCCCCGGCTTCGTGAAGGTGCTCGACGGCAACACGCTGGTGTTCCCCGGCTTCGACGGCAACGGCATGTGGTACTCGATGGGCAACATCGAGGGGCAGTCCAAGGTCGGCCTGCTGTTCATCGACTTCGAGACTCCGCACCGGGTCCGCGTCCAGGGCCACGCCCGGATGCTGCGCGACGATCCCCTGATGGCCGAGTACACGGAGGCCAAGTATCTCGTCCGGGTCGAGGTCACGAAGGCCTGGGTCAACTGCCCGCGCTACATCCACAAGTACCAGAAGGTGGCGCAGAACCGGTACGTGCCGACCCCCGAGAAGGAGACGCCGCTCGCCCTCTGGAAGCGCCTCGACATGGTCGGCGACGTGATCTCGGAGGAGGACAAGGCTCGGGTGGAGAAGGAAGGCCGGATCGAGCTGCCCGAGTACGAGGCCCGGGTCGCCCGCGGCGAGAGCTGAGCCGCGATCCTCAGGGCGCTCGGCGCGCGACGATGAAGACCCGCGGAAAGGCGAGCAGACGCCGTCCGTCGCTCCGTGGGGGATACGCTTCGTCGATCGCGGCCGTGTAGGCTTCGAGGAACGCAGCCGCCGCATCGGGCGCCAATGGATCCAGGAAGGGCCGCAGCCCGGTCGCGCTGACCCAGGCGACGATGGCGCCCGCATCCGCCATCCGGTGGTGATAAGCGGTGCGCCAGACATCCACGTCGGCGGCGAGCGGCGCCAGGAGATCGTAGTAGCCGTTGGGCTCAAGCATGCGTCCGACCCGACCGGCCACGGCCGGGTCGCCGATGGCCTCAGCCCAGGAGCCGGCCGCCGCGGTCTCGCGCATGAGGCGGTGCGAGGGTTCCGCGAGGTTGTCGGGCATCTGCACCGCGAGCACTCCGCCCGGCGCGAGCAGGCCGAACAGGCGGGGCAGCAGCACCGGGTGGTCGGGCAGCCATTGCAGCACGGCGTTGGCATAGATCAGGTCCGGCGCCCGCTCGGGCCGCCAGCTCGCGGCGTCGCCCTGCGCGAAGACGAGGCCGGGCAGGCGGGTCCGGGCGCTCTCCAGCATCGCCGGAGAGGTGTCGAGGCCGATCACCTCCGCGTTGGAGTAGCGCGCCGCGATCAGGGCCGTGGAATTGCCGGGCCCGCAGCCGAGATCGTAGACGAGGCGCGGCGCGTCGAGGGGGATGCGCGCCAGGAGTTCGGCCGCCGGGCGGGTGCGCTCGTCCTCGAAGCGGACGTAGAGGGCGGGATTCCAGTCGGTCATGCGCGCCCTCGCCCCTGTTCCGCCTTCAGCACCCGAGTTGGTCGGCCAGATCGGCCAAATCCCGCGCCGCGTAGGTGACCGGCCCGGCGGGCGCGGTCTCGCCACCGCCCGGCCCGTGCTCGCGGGGGCGAGCGATGTGGGCGGTGGACAGGCCGTGATGCGCCGCCGCCGCAAGATCGGCCGAGTGGGCGGCGACCATCAGAGTTTCCGCCGGGGCGAAGCCGAGGGCCGTCACCGCGTCGCGGTAGAGGGCCGGCTTCGGCTTGTAGTCGCGGGAATGGCCGGCGCCCAGGATCGCGTCGAAGATCAGCCCGTTGCGGCGGGCGAGATCGACCATCAACCGAACATGGCCGTTCGAATTCGGCGCCAGGAGGTGACGCGTCCGCAAGCGCCGCAGGGCGTCCGGCACGTCGGGCCAGGCGTCGAGCCGGTGCCAAGCCTGGACCAGGTCCCGCCGCACGGCATCCGGAACGTCGGCGATGCCGAACTCCGCCAGCACCCGGGGCAGGGATTCCGCCTGGAGCGTATCGAGGTCCACGAAGGGACGGGCGCCGGAGCGCACGGTCTCCATCGCGGGCTCGTACCGACGCCGCCACGCATCCGCGAAGGCACCGGCATCCAGGGACGGGTCGGGGCCGAGCAGGCGCGCGGCCTCGCGGGCGATTCCGGAGCGCCAATCGACGAGCGTCCCGAAGACGTCGAAGACGAGCGCCCGGATCATCACCGCACCGCGTGCAGGCGCGTCCGCCGGACGAAACCCACGATGTCCTTGACGGCGTCCAGGGTCGGGGCCGCGATGGCCTCGGCGCGCTCGGCGCCGTCGGCCAGCACCGCGTCGATCTCGGCCGGATCGGCCACGAGGCGCTTCATCTCGGCTCCCAGCGGCGCCAGGGTCTCGACGGCGAGTTCGACGAGCGCGCCCTTGAAGGCCGAGAACTGCGCGCCGCCGTAGTCGCGCAGCACATCCTCGCGCGAGACGTCCTTCAGCGCCGCGAAGATGCCCACGAGATTGTCGGCCTCGGGGCGGCCGGAGAGACCCGCCACCTCGGAGGGGAGGGCGTCCGGGTCGGTCTTGGCCTTGCGCACCTTGGCCGCGATGGCATCGGCGTCGTCCGTGAGGTTGATCCGCGAATTGTCGGAGGCGTCCGACTTCGACATCTTCTTGGTGCCGTCGCGAAGGCTCATCACCCGCGCGGCCGGGCCGCCGATCAGCGGTTCGGTGACGGGGAAAAACCCGTCACCGGCATCGTGTCCATGCGCCGCGATGGAGTCCGAAAAATCGTTGTTGAACTTCTGGGCGATGTCGCGGGTCAGTTCGAGGTGCTGCTTCTGGTCCTCGCCCACGGGCACGTGGGTGGCGCGGTAGGCCAGGATGTCGGCCGCCATCAGCACCGGATAGGCGTAGAGCCCGACGCTTGCGTTCTCCCGGTCCTTGCCGGCCTTGTCCTTGAACTGGGTCATGCGGTTGAGCCAGCCCAGCCGCGCGACGCAATTGAAGATCCAGGCGAGTTCGGCGTGCTGGGGCACCTGGCTCTGGTTGAAGACGATCGAGCGCTTCGGGTCGATCCCGGCGGCCAGGAACGCGGCGGTGACCTCTCGGATCTGGCCTTTCAGCGCCGCCGGGTCCTGCCACAGGGTAATCGCGTGCATGTCGACGACGCAGTACAGGCACTGCGCATCGCGCGCCTGCATCTCGACGAAGCGTTTGATGGCGCCGAGATAGTTGCCGAGATGCAGGTTCCCGGTCGGCTGTACGCCCGAGAACACCAGTTCCTTGAACGCGCTCATCGCGGCGGGGTCCTCGTGCGGATAGGATGCGGCGGCCGCCAGCGAAAATCCGCGCGGCCAGGCGCCGGTTTCTGGACGCCGCGCCGGGACCGGTCAAGACGCGCCGCTCACGGCTCGCGGATCGCGCCGCCCCCGCCCGTGCGGGCCTGCCCCTCCGGGCAGAGGTCGAGGAGGACGCAGCGCCCGCAGGCAGGGTTGCGGTGGTGGCAGACGTGCTGCCCGTGCAGCATCAGCACTTCGTGATTGTCGTAAAGGGCCTGTGCGCTCCAGTCGGCGGGCAATTGCGCCCGCAGGATCGGGTGCGATGGCCCGACATCGACGCGGGGGCCGATGAGCCCGGTGCGCTGGGCAACGCGGTGGTGATGGCTGTCCACCGGCAGGGCCGGCATCCGCAGGAGGCTGAAGGAGAGCACCGCCGCGCTGGTCTTCGGCCCCACCCCGGGGATCGCCTCGAGCCAGGCCCGGGCCTCCTCCACCGCCATGTCCTCGAGGAAATCGAGGCTGAGGGCGCCCTGGCGTGCCTTCACGGCCGACAGGATCGCCTGGAGGCGCGGTGCCTTCAGTTCCGGCCAGGTCACCCCTGCGATTGCCGCCTCGATCTCGGCGACGGGGGCGGCCAGCATCCCCTCCCAATCGGGATAGCGGGCCCGCAGCGCCTTGAAGGCGCGGCCGGATTCGGCGTTGCGCGTCCGATGGGAGAGGAGCGAGGAGACCAGTTCGCTCAACGGATCGAGGCTGTGGAAGTACGGGATCGGGCAACCGTAGACCGGGCAGAGGCGCGCATGGATCGCCAGGGCCTTGTCGCTGAGGGCAGGGTCGACCGCGGTCGCTGCGGACTTCGCGGGTCGGGTCCGGCGGGGGCGGGGGCCGGCGAGGTCGTGCCCTGATGCGATCGGCATGCTGGGTGAATCCGCGCGCGTCGGCGCGGTTCCCCGACGCGGCATTGGTTCACCTCCGGACTGACGGATTTGGCAAAGCGTAACGCGCTGCCCCGGCGGGGTGCCTTGCATGACGCAGTGCACTGTGAAACCCTGGGCAGGTCATCAAAGACGGTACGGGAGAGCCCAGGTCGAGCGTTTCACGCGAGCGAAGCCTTCGAACCATGGCGCCGACGGAGCAACCACCCCCGGAAACTCTCAGGCACAATCACCGTACCGTTGGACAATCTGGAGAGAGGCGCCTGACGGCGTCCACCGAAGGAGAAATCCCGGACCGCATCCGCGGTCGGGGAGAAGCTCTCAGGTAACCGCGACAGATGGGGGCAACCGGAAACGCTCAGCCGAGCTTCCGGAAGCTGCTTGTCGTGGAGTGATCCGATGTCCCCCGATGTTGCCCGCACGCCCCTGCATGCCTTCCACCTGCGCCACGGCGGCCGGATGGTCCCGTTCGCGGGCTACGCCATGCCTGTGCAGTACCCAGCTGGCCTGCTGAAGGAGCACCTGCACACGCGGAGCGGCGCCGGCCTGTTCGACGTGTCGCATATGGGCCAGATCCGGCTCACCCCGCGCTCGGGCGACGTCGACGACGCGGCGCGCGCCCTCGAAACCCTGCTGCCCATCGACGTGCTCGGCTTGACGCCGGGCCGCCAGCGCTACGGGCTCCTCCTCGACGCGTCGGGCGGCATCCGCGACGATCTCATGGTTGCCCATTGCGGCGACAGCCTCTTCCTCGTGGTCAACGCCGCCAACAAGGTCGCCGACGAGGCCTACCTGCGCGCCCACCTCTCCGACGTCTGCACCGTCACCGTGCTGGCCCGGGCCCTCGTCGCCCTGCAGGGGCCGGGCGCGGAGGCGGCACTCGCGCGCCTCGCGCCGGAGGTGGTCGGGATGCGCTTCATGGACGTGCGCATGCTCGGGCTCGTTGGCGCCTCCGCGTTCGTCACCCGCTCCGGATATACCGGCGAGGACGGGTTCGAGATCTCCGTGCCCGAGGACCGGGCCGAGGCCCTGGCCGAGGCGCTGCTGGCCGATACCACGGTGCTGCCGATCGGGCTCGGCGCCCGCGATTCCCTGCGTCTCGAAGCGGGCTTGTGCCTGCACGGCAACGACATCGATCCCGGCACCGACCCGGTGGAGGCCGGCCTGTCCTGGGCGATTCCCAAGGTGCGCCGGCGCGGCGGCGCCCGGGCCGGTGGCTTTCCCGGGGCGGCGCGCATCCTCGACGCCCTGGAGTCCGGCCCGGCCCGCAGGCGCGTCGGCCTTCGTCCGGAGGGTCCCACGCCCGTGCGGGCGGGGGCGCCGCTCTTCGCCGACGAGACCGGAGACGCCATCGGGCAGGTCACCTCCGGCGGCTTCGGGCCGAGCCTGCAGGCGCCGATCGCCATGGGCTACCTGCCGGCCGCGCTCGGTGCCCCCGGCACCCGCGTCTTCGCCGAGGTGCGCGGCAAGCGCCTGCCCCTGGTGGTGTCGGGACTGCCCTTCGTTCCGGCGGGCTTCAAGCGCGCCTGACCCCCTTCCATCCAACACCCAGGAGAGAGCGATGCGGAAGTTCACGGACGAGCACGAGTGGCTGGACTGCGCCGGCGACGTCGCCACGGTGGGCATCACTACCCACGCGGCCGAGCAGCTCGGCGACCTCGTCTTCATCGAGTTGCCGAAGGTCGGCGCCAAACTCACAAAGGGCGAGGCCGCGGCCGTGGTCGAGTCGGTGAAGGCGGCATCCGACGTCTACGCGCCGGTCTCCGGCGAGGTGACCGAGGTCAACGACGCGGCGGTGGCCGACCCGTCCAGCGTCGGCGCCGATCCGCAGGGTGCCGGCTGGCTCTACCGCATCCGCCTCGACGACCCCGCCAGCCTCGACGGCCTGATGGACGAGGCGGCGTACGCGGACTTCGCGAAGTAGCTTCAACACGTAGGACGCCCGCCCGTCCGATCCGCGCGGCGCTCTCCTCCCCCCTGCGGGGAAGAGTTGGAGGTGGGGGTGGCTCCGCCAGCCTCCGCAGCCTGAGGGTCGCTCAACCACCCCCACCCTCGATCCCTCCCCGCAAGGGGGAGGGAAGCGCGCCCTCATTCCTGCCCCAGCGACTTCCGAGGCCCCCATGCCCCACGACCGCTACGACCCCTACGACTTCGCCAACCGCCGGCACATCGGCCCGACGACGCAGGAAATCGACGCGATGCTCGGCGTCGTGGGCGCCGAGAGCCTGCACGCCCTGATGGACGAGACCCTGCCGGCCGACATCCGCCAGGAGGAGCGCCTCGACTTCGGGGTCGCGATGACCGAGCGCCGGGTGATCGAGCACATGCGGGGCATCGCCGACAAGAATCGGCTCCTCGTCTCGCTGATCGGCCAGGGCTACCACGGCACCACCATGCCGCCGGTGATCCAGCGCAACATCTTCGAGAACCCGGCCTGGTACACCGCCTACTCGCCCTACCAGCCCGAGATCAGCCAGGGCCGCCTCGAGGCGCTGCTGAACTTCCAGACCCTGGTCTGCGACCTGACCGGCCTCGACATCGCCAACGCCTCGCTGCTGGACGAGGCCACCGCCGCGGCGGAGGCCATGGGCATGGCCCAGCGGATCGGCGCGAATGGGAAGACCGCCTTCTTCGTGGATGCCGAGTGCCTGCCCCAGACCATCGCGGTGCTGCGCACCCGCGCCGCGCCGCTGGGCTGGACCATCGTGGTCGGAGATCCGGCGACCGACCTCGATCCGGCCCAGGTCTTCGGCGCGATCTTCCAGTATCCCGGCGTCTGCGGCGGCATCCGCGACCTGACCGGCGCAATCGCCGACCTGCACGCGGCCGGCGCGGTCGCGGTGGTGGCGGCCGACCCCCTGGCGCTCACGCTCCTGACCTCGCCGGGCGAGATGGGCGCCGACATCGCCATCGGCTCGATGCAGCGCTACGGTGTGCCGATGGGCTATGGCGGCCCGCACGCGGCCTACATGGCCACCCGCGACGCCCACAAGCGCACCCTGCCGGGCCGCCTCGTCGGGGTCTCGGTGGATGCCCGCGGCAACCGGGCCTACCGCCTCGCGCTCCAGACCCGCGAGCAGCACATCCGCCGTGAGAAGGCGACCTCCAACATCTGCACCGCGCAGGTGCTGCTCGCCGTCATCGCCGGCATGTACGCGGTGTTCCACGGCCCGCGCGGGCTCAAAGCCATCGCCGCCCGAGTCCACCGCGACGCCGTGCGCCTCGCCGGCGGGCTGGAGGCACTGGGCTTCACGGTGGAGCCGGAGCACTTCTTCGACACGATCACCGTGCGGGTCGGTGCCTTCCAGGGCCTGATCCTCGGGCAGGCGGTCGCCAACGGCGTCAACCTGCGGAAAGTTGGCGCTGACCGCATCGGCATCACGGTGGACGAGCGCACCCGCCCCGACATCCTCCAGGCGGTGTGGCGCGCCTTCGGGTCGACGGACCCGGTCTACGACGAGGCCTGGCCGGAGAGCCGACTGCCGCAGGCGCTGATGCGGACCTCGCCCTACCTCACCCACCCGATCTTCCACATGAACCGGGCCGAGAGCGAGATGACGCGCTACATGCGCCGCCTCGCCGACCGGGACCTGGCGCTGGACCGGGCGATGATCCCGCTGGGCTCCTGCACCATGAAGCTCAACGCCACCGCCGAGATGCTCCCCGTTTCCTGGCCGGAATTCGCCGAGATCCACCCCTTCGTGCCGGCCGATCAGGCGCTGGGCTACCGGGCGCTCATCGACGACCTGTCCGAAAAACTCTGCGCCATCACCGGCTACGACGCGATCTCGATGCAGCCGAATTCCGGCGCGCAGGGGGAATATGCCGGGCTGCTCGCCATCCGCGCCTATCACCTGTCGCGGGGGGACGCGCACCGGACCGTCTGCCTGATCCCGTCCTCGGCCCACGGCACCAACCCGGCCTCGGCGCAGATGTGCGGGATGAGCGTGGTGGTGGTGGGCGCGGATGCGCAGGGGAACGTCGACCTCGACGATTTCCGCAAGAAGGCGGAGCTGCATTCCGGAAAGCTCGCCGCCTGCATGATCACCTACCCGTCGACCCACGGGGTGTTCGAGGTCCAGGTGCGGGCGATCTGCGACATCGTCCACGGCCATGGCGGACAGGTCTATCTCGACGGGGCCAACCTCAACGCCCTGGTGGGCCTGGCGCGCCCCGGCGACATCGGCGCGGACGTCAGCCACCTCAACCTGCACAAGACCTTCTGCATTCCCCACGGCGGCGGCGGCCCCGGCATGGGCCCGATCGGCGTCAAGGCGCACCTGATTCCGTTCCTGCCCTCCGACCCCCGCACGGGCGAGGAAGGTGCGGTCTCGGCCGCGCCCTACGGCTCGGCCTCGATCCTGCCGATCTCCTGGAGCTACTGCCTGCTCATGGGCGGGCGCGGCCTGACCCAGGCGACCCGCATCGCCATCCTCAACGCCAACTACATCGCGGCCCGCCTGAAAGGGGCCTACCCGGTCCTGTATTCCGGCGCCCAGGGGCGGGTCGCGCACGAGTGCATCATCGACGTGCGGCCGTTCCAGAAGAGCGCCGGCGTCAGCGTCGACGACATCGCCAAGCGCCTGATCGATTGCGGCTTCCACCCGCCGACCATGTCCTGGCCGGTGGCCGGCACCCTGATGATCGAGCCCACCGAATCCGAGACCAAGGGCGAAATCGACCGCTTCTGCGACGCCATGCTGGCGATCCGCGAAGAGATCCGCGCCATCGAGGATGGGCGGATGGACCGGGCGAACAACCCGTTGAAGCACGCCCCCCACACGGTGCGCGACCTCGTGGGGACCTGGGAGCGCCCCTATTCCCGCGAGGCGGCCTGCTTCCCCTCCGGAAGTCTCGGGATGGACAAGTACTGGCCCCCGATCAACCGGGTCGACAACGCCTACGGCGACCGCAATCTCGTCTGCGCCTGCCCGCCGGTGGACGCCTACAGCGAGGCGGCGGAGTAGGTGCATCGCGCCGGCCGCTTTCACCCCCATTCGGGGTGGGAGCGGCCGGCGCGGGTCTCTATACCCGGCTCAACCCCCGATCCGGATCGGCCGCAGTGCCATGCGGGGGAAGTCGCGAGAGGAGACGTGGTGGGACAGATCACATCGTCCTGGCTGTTCTGGGCCGTGCTCTCGGCCGTATCCGCGGCCCTCACGGCGATCTTCGCCAAGGTCGGCGTCGAGAACGTCGGTTCCGATTACGCCACGTTCGTGCGGACCCTCGTCATTCTGGCGGTGATCGCCGGCATCCTCGCGTGCACCGGCGGCTGGCAGGCGCCGGCCTCGGTGTCGGGGCGAACCTACGTCTTCCTGGTGTTATCCGGCATCGCGACGGGCGCATCCTGGCTCTGCTACTTTCGGGCGCTCAAGCTCGGCGAGGCGGCCCGCGTCGCACCCATCGACAAGCTCAGCGTCGTGCTGGTGGCCGTGTTCGGCGTGCTGTTCTTAGGCGAGCGGCTCTCGGCCCTGAACTGGGCCGGCGTCACACTGATCGCGGCCGGCGCCGTTCTGGTCGCGTTCCGGTGATGAGGGACGGCCGCTGCAACGCTTCGGCCATCTTCGCAGCGGAGGATCGCCCATCCACCCGACAGGGGCCTGCGCGGTCGATCGCGACCGCCACACCGGAGCATGCCATGCCGGAGACGCGCTACACGATCCTGCCCAGCCCTATCGGGCCCCTCGTTCTGGCGGGCATCGACGCGCGGCTGGCCTGCATCGGCTTCCCCGCCGGCAAGGGCGCGGTGACGCCCAAATCCGACTGGCAGCGAGACGACACAGCCTTCGGACAAGCGCGGGCGCAGCTCGATGCGTATTTCGCCGGGCGCCTGACCCGCTTCGACCTCGAACTCGCCCCGCGCGGCACGCCGTTCCAGCTGGCGGTCTGGCAGGCGCTCACGGAGATCCCGCCGGGCGAAACGATCAGCTACGGCGAACTCGCCCGGCGCATCGGGCGCCCCAGCGCCAGCCGGGCGGTGGGGGCGGCCAACGGGGCCAACCCGCTGCCCATCGTGGTGCCCTGCCACCGGGTGATCGGCGCGGGCGGGGCGCTGACGGGCTTTGCCGGCGGCATCGAGACGAAGCGCTTCCTGCTGGCCCTGGAGCGCGGGCAGGGCGCTGCGGCCCAGGCGCAAATGAGCCTGCTCTGACCCGAGCGGCTCAGGCCCGAACCTATTTCGGCAGAGCGTAGATGTTCACGTCCAGCTTCTCGTCGGCCTTGTCGTTGAGGTCGGTGACGTATTCCTCGATGAACCGGTCCTGCACCACGACGTCCTTGGCGTCGAGATAGGCGGTCAGGGTCTCGTAGGTGCCGTCGATCTCGTCGTAGGAGCCCTTGTGCGGGAAGCGCAGGGCGCGCCCGCTCGGCGTGGTGCCGAAGCGCAGGCCGTCCGCCTCGGCGTGTTTGGGGTCCGGCATCGCGGCGATCGGGATCATGGCGTCGTACTGGAAGCCGTCGTCGTCCGTCTTGGCGAAGACCGCGAGGGGGCGGCCCACCGCCTGGATGCCGGCCTTGGCCAGATCCGCCTCGATGCGCTGGAACGCGGCCTTAAGGCTCGGTACCGCCTCCTCCCACTTCGCGCGGCCCGCCAGGATGGCGGCGGGCTTGGCCGGCAGCGAGACCTCGTCGACGTCGTTGGCATCGCCGGGCGTGGCCACCAGGGTTTGGCGCGGTCCGGTCGTCGGCGTGGCCGAGGGCGCCGCACCGGCTTGGGCCGGCACCGGGATGTCGGCCGTGCCGGGATTCTTCGGGTCGGGATTGGTGGTGGTCGGCAGCGGGTTGGCCGCGGCCGGCGGGGTCGCGGGTGCCGGCTGGGCGAGGGCGGCACCGGGGAGCGCGAGACACCCGGCGAGCAGGATGACGAGCGACTGGGAACGGATCAAGGCGGTGGCTCCGGAGCGTCGCTGAGGCGCGGGTGACATCGAATCGCATGACCCGGACCCAGGGCCAGGAACCTAGGGGCGATGGGGTCGCCCGGCGAGAGCGGATGCGTGCCGCGACGCACGAAGCGCGCGCAGCGCGGCGCTTCTGCAACGCAGCCGCGCCCCGAGCGCGCTGCCTGCCCCCGTGCGTGCGCCGGCGCTTTGCCCTATAGCCCCACCGGATCGAACACCCGTCACGCGGGGCACGCAGACGAGGCGGCAATGGACATGACGGCAACGGACACGACGACATGAGTGAGCTGGCCCATCGGCGGTTCCTGAAGATGCACGGGGCCGGCAATCGGATCGTGGTCCTGGACCTTCGCGGCACGTCCGTGCAGGTCACGGCCGGGGAGGCGCGCGCGATCGCGGCCGATCCGCGCTCGGCCTTCGACCAGCTCATGGTCATCCACGATGCCCGGAACCCCGGCACCGACGCGTCCCTGCGCATCTACAACACGGACGGCTCGGAGTCGGGCGCCTGCGGCAACGGCACTCGCTGCGTCGCCTACGCGATGTTCGACGACCCCGCCATGGCGCGCCCCGCCGAGAGCGGCCGCCTCACCCTGGAGACCCGGGGCGGCCTGGTCAGCGTCAAGCGGGTGGCCGAGCGCTCCTTCACTGTCGACATGGGGCGGCCACGATTCGCCTGGGCCGAGATCCCCCTCGCCGAGCCGTTCCAAGACACCCGGCGGATCGAGCTCCAGATCGGCCCCATCGACGATCCCGTCCTGCACTCGCCCAGCGTCGTGAACATGGGGAACCCGCACGCGGTCTTCTTCGTGGACCGCGATCCCGAGACCTACGACCTCGCCCGCATCGGACCGATGCTGGAGAACCATCCCGTCTTTCCCGAGCGCGCCAACATCTCGGTGGCGCAGGTGCTGGGGCCGGACCGGATCAAGCTCCGGGTCTGGGAGCGCGGGGCCGGGCTGACGCTGGCCTGCGGCACCGCCGCCTGCGCCACCCTGGTGGCGGCCGCGCGCCTGCGCATGATCGGCCGGGGCGCCACGGTGAGCCTGCCCGGCGGCGACCTCGTCATCGAGTGGCGCGCCGACGACCACGTGCTGATGACGGGCCCGGTGGCGCTGGAATGGGACGGCACCTTCCCGCCCGAGATCTTCCCGGCGGACGACGGCGCGGCCTGACGATGGCGGTCGAGACCCTGACCTTCGGCTGCCGCCTCAACACCGTCGAGTCCGAGGTGATGCGCGGGCACGCGGAGGCCGGGGCCGCATCCGCCGACCTGGTCATCGTCAACACCTGCGCGGTGACGGCGGAGGCCGGGCGCCAGGCCCGCAAGGCGATCCGCCGGCTCGCCCGTGAACGGCCCGGGGCCGAGATCGTGGTCACGGGCTGCGGCGCGCAGGTCGAGACCGAGGCCTACGCGGCGATGCCGGAGGTGGCACGCCTCGTCGGCAACGACGCGAAGGGCCGGGCCGAGACCTGGGCGGGGCCGGCGCGCCCGGAGGCGCGGGCCGCCATCGACGACATCATGGTGGTGCGAACGGCCACCCCGACCCGGATCGCCGGCATCGCCGGGCAGACCCGCGCCTTCGTGCCCGTGCAGAACGGCTGCGACCACCGCTGCACGTTCTGCGTCATCCCGTTCGGGCGCGGCAATTCCCGCTCCGTACCGGTGGCCGACGTGGTCGATCAGGTCGCCCGGATCGTGGAGGCCGGCGGGCGCGAGGCTGTGCTCACCGGCGTCGACCTCACCGCCTATGGCCGCGACCTCGCGGCGGCCTCGAGCCTCGGGCGCCTCGTCCGAGCGATCCTCGCACAAGTGCCGGACCTGGCCCGCCTACGCCTCTCCTCCATCGATTCCATCGAGGCCGACGACGCCCTGATGGCGGCGATCGCCGGCGAACCACGGCTGATGCCGCATTTCCACCTCTCCCTCCAGGCCGGTGACGACCTCGTCCTGAAGCGGATGAAGCGGCGCCACACGCGCGCCGACGCGGTCCGGTTCTGCGACGCGGTCCGAGCGCTGCGCCCCGGCGCGGTGTTCGGGGCCGACCTCATCGCGGGCTTTCCCACCGAGACCGAGGCCCAGTTCGCCCGCTCCCTCGACCTCGTGGCCGAATGCGGGCTGACGCACCTGCACGTCTTCCCCTACTCGCCCCGCCCCGGCACCCCCGCCGCGCGGATGCCGCCGGTGCCGGGCGAGATCGTGCGGGAGCGGGCCGCCCGTCTGCGAGAGGCGGGCACGGCGGCGTTGACCGCGCATTTGGCGGGGGAGGTGGGCCGCACGCACCGGGTGCTCACCGAGCGCGGCGGCCTCGGGCGCACGGAGGGCTTCACCCCGGTGCGCCTGGCGCCGGAGCCCCCGCCGGGCGTCTTTCGCGAGGTGACGATCACCGGGCATGACGGGCGCGTGCTCATCGCCGCCTGAGATGCCGGCATGGTCTCGGCCGCGATTATCCTAAGCCGCCGAATCCGCAGGCCTGCAGCCCCACCAGCATATGCGCGGGGGCCGGCGCCTCGACGCGGATCGGCGGCTTCTTCGGGTAGAGCGGCAGGGCGAGGGCGCGGGCGTGCAGTTGCAGGCCGGGCCCGCCGTTTCGGGGGGCGGTGCCGTAGATCGGATCGCCGAGGATCGGGAAGCCGAGCGCGGCGCAGTGGACGCGCAGCTGGTGCGTGCGTCCGGTGACCGGCGAGAGGGCGAGCCAGGTCAGGCCGCCGCCGCGCCCGAGGACCGTGAAGCGGGTCAACGCGGGGTCGCCGGCCGGGTCGGCCTTCATCCACCAGGAGCGCGGGTCGTCGGAGCGCCGCGCCAGCGCCAGGTCGATCACGCCGGCCTCCGCCTCGGGGCCGCCCTCGACCAGGGCCCAGTAGGTCTTCTCCACCATGCCGCTGGCGGCGAAGAGCTTGTTCAGGCGGGCGAGCGCCTTGGCGTGTCGCCCCAGGGCGAGGCAGCCGGAGGTGTCGCGGTCGAGGCGATGCGCGGCCTCCGGCCGGCGCGGCAGACCGAAGCGTAAGCACTCGAGATGGTCCGTGAGGGTCTCGCCACCCTTCGGTCCAGGATGCACCGGCAAGCCGGCCGGCTTGTCGATGACGAGCACAAGGGCATCGCGGTAGAGGAGGCGCGCGCCTATGTCTGTTAGGAGGGCATCGGCTGGGGGCATACCCTCGCGCTAACCATGCCGGGTCCGGGGAGCAAGCGGGAATGAGCGAAGACAAGAGGCCGGGCTGGCTGCTGCGCAAGATGTTCGGCACCAAGGAGGAGCCGCGTCCCGCGCCGGTGCCGGTGCAGCCGCCGGACCCGAAGCCGGGCCAGACGCCCGCTCCGGAGCTCGAGCCGGTCTCCGCGCCGATCACGCCGCCGCCGGACTCCCCGGCCTCGTTCTCCGAGGGCCAGCCGGACTTCGCCACCGCAGCGACGGACGTCGCCCACGTGCCGCCCCCGCCGGGCGAACCCGCCGCCGGCACGCCCGACAAGAACGCGGTGCCGGACGAGCTCGAAGGGGCCGACCTGCAACCCGTGGAGGGAGCCGCGGAGCGCCCGCCCGCCGGCACGGCCGGCGACGACCCGGCCCGGGGCGCCGAGGCCGCCGACACGACGAGCCAAGCTTTCGTTACGGAGTCTGCCTTCGCGCCCGAGCCCGTCTTCGTGCCCGAGTCGCTCCCCGAGCCCGAGCCGGACCCCGCCTCCGTGCCGGAACCCGAGCCCGAGGTCTCGACGCAGATCTTCATGCCCGAGCCCGAGGCGGCGGGCGAGGAGCCGAAGCGCGGCTGGTGGAGCCGCCTCACCGGGGGCATGAAGCGCACCTCCACCGCGCTGACCGAGCGGGTCACGGGGCTCTTCACCAAGCGCAAGCTCGACGCCGACACCCTGGAGGAACTCGAGGACGCCCTGATCCAGGCCGATTTCGGCATCGAGACCGCGACGCGGATCTCGGAAGCGGTGGGCAAGGGCCGCTACGAGAAGGGCATCTCGCCGGATGCGGTCCGCGAGATCCTGGCGGCGGAGGTGGAGCGCGCGCTCACCCCCGTGGCGATCCCGTTCCGCATCGACACGTCGAAAAAGCCCTTCGTGATCCTGATGATCGGCGTCAACGGGGCCGGCAAGACCACCACCATCGGCAAGCTCGCGCTCAAGCTCAAGGCGGAGGGGCACTCCCTGATGCTGGCCGCCGGCGACACCTTCCGGGCGGCGGCGATCGAGCAGTTGAAGGTCTGGGGGCAGCGCACGCAGACCCCGGTGATCGCGCGCGCGCAGGGGGCGGACGCGGCGGGTCTGGCTTACGATGCCTACGAGGCGGCCAAGGCCCAGGGCACCGACGTCCTCCTCATCGACACCGCCGGCCGGCTCCAGAACAAGGCCGGGCTGATGGCCGAACTCGAGAAGATCCTGCGGGTGATCCGGAAGATCGACCCGCAGGCGCCCCACGCCGTCCTCCTCGTCCTCGACGCCACGGTGGGCCAGAACGCGCTCAGTCAGGTCGAGCTGTTCTCGAAAGCGGCCAACGTCACCGGCCTCGTCATGACCAAGCTCGACGGCACGGCGCGCGGCGGTATCCTGGTGGCGCTGGCGGCCAAGTTCGGTCTGCCCGTGCACTTCATCGGTGTGGGCGAGGGGGTGGAGGACCTGGAGCCCTTCGCGGCCCGCGACTTCGCCCGTGCCATCGCGGGCCTGGACGCAGGCTGAGGCGTGGCCCTCGCCCCCTGAAGCGCCGTGTCGCGGCGGGCCGCCGCCCGGAACCCTCTATGATGGACCCCATGCAGATCGAAGCCGTCCCCCCGCACCGTCACCTGCCGCCCCTCGTGAAGCTCGCCCTCGAGCTCGGGCCGCTGATGGTCTTCTTCTTCGGCAATGCCTACGCGGAGCGCCTCGGGGTGCATCCCGACCAGAAGCTGTTCGTGGCCACCGGCGTGTTCGTCGTCGCCACGGTGGTGGCGCTCGGCATCCACTACGCGCTGGTGCGGCGCCTGCCCATCATGCCGCTCGTGTCGGGCGTGGTGGTGGTGGTGTTCGGCGGCCTCACCCTGGCGCTGCAGGACAAGACCTTCATCATGATGAAGCCCACCATCGTGAACACCCTGTTCGGCCTCGTGCTGCTGGGCGGGCTTGCCTTCGGCAAGTCCCTGCTCTCGGTGGTGCTCGACTCGATGTTCACGCTAACGGAGGATGGCTGGCGCAAGCTCACCTTCCGCTGGGGCGTGTTTTTCCTCGTTCTGGCGGCCATCAACGAGGTGGTGTGGCGCACGCAGACGGAGGATTTCTGGGTCAGCTTCAAGGTGTTCGGCATCATGCCGCTAACCATCGCCTTCGCGCTGGCTCAGACGCCCCTGTTGATGCGCCACGAACGCAAGGAGCCCGGGGCGGGCTCGGCCTGAGCGACGGGGCCCCTCACGGACCGCCGAGGATGCGGGCGTACTCGGCCTCGGGCACCCCGTAGGAGGCCCCCGCGATCGTCCTGAGGACGGCGCGGTCGCGGATGCTGATGCCGCCGCGCCGGGTCTTCAGGGCACCGGAGAGTTCGAGGACGCGCAGGCCCGTGGTTACGCCTGCGCGGCGCACGCCGAGCAGCTGCGACAGCAGTTCGTGCGTGAGCGGCAAGTCCTCGCGGTCGGACCGATCGTGACACATGAGGAGCCAGCGGGCCAGGCGCTGCTCGATGGTGAACTGCGCGTTGCACAGGGCTCCCTGGGCCAGTTGCACGGAGAACACCTGGGCGTAGCGCAGCAGGTGCTCGCGCAGGGTGCGGCTGGCGTCCAGCGCCTGGCGAAAGGGGCCGGCCTCGATGAGCAGGGTCCGGCAGGGCACCTGGACCAGGATGGTGTGCGGCGTGGCATCCACCCCATTGAGGAGGGCGAGGCCCGTCATGCCCTCGGGGCCGATGATGCCAGCCTCGGCGCGGGTCCCGTCGCCCGCATGGGCCACCAGCGACAGCATGCCGGGCTCGGGGAAGTGGACCGCCGCCACGGATTCCCCCGGGCTTTCCAGGACCGCGCCCTGCTCGAACGAGCAGCGGACGAGATGCCCTCGCAGCCGGTCGAAATCGGCCGCGCAGAGCGTCCGCAGCAGGTGGTTGCGGATGTCAGTCTGAATGAGGAACGACGTCACGACTCCGCAGATCTCACGGGCGGGACTCCGAACGCATCATCACCCGCGGCCCGATCCGTCTCGGGCGACGCAGTGGGCATGACACATCGGCTCAGCGTTGTGAAGAGAATGCTTTAGTACACTTTAGTCCGTTAGCGTACGAAACAAATCTGCTCAACAAGATCGTCACAACCGTAAGGTTCAATACTGGGGCAACTTAAAAAGATACCTGCGACGGTGATGCTGGCACCGGTCGCGCCGCCCCACGGCACTCCCGCTGGCATAGGCTGGGGCCTGGCATACTGGGCCGAACGCTTGAGCCGCTGGGTCTTGCGGCTTATGATCGGCGCGGGGACGAAGGAGAGCGGCGCCTGCCGCTCGAGCGATGCCGTTCGGCGTGCGCGCGAGGCGGCATCGCCCCGGGACGCGCCGGACGAGACGCTCATGCCTCGATACTTCCTCAACATCAGAGACAACGACGCCCTGATCGCCGACCCCGACGGAGACGATATCCCGGACCTCGACGAGGCCCGGACACTCGCCCTGGAGATCATCCACGACATTTTGGGACGCCCCAACGTCTACGGTGCGCCCGGCCCCTGGCAGGCCCGCAGCTTCGAGATCACGGACGAGTCCGGCACGGTCCTCCTCACGATCCCGTTCGCGAGTGTTTGATCACGTACGGATGCGTTCAGGACTGAACCGAGTTCGATCTGCGCGATTGTACGACTCAGTACAGACCGGCCGGTCTCCGGTTCCCCGAGACGTCGATCCGGTTATGAGGGACATCCGTCCCTTTCATCGAGCAGCAGAACATTGCGCGGCTGCTCCCTTGAGCCGCGATGTGTCATGCCGGTGCCGTCACAGCGATTCATTCGAAATACGCTTCTGGGCGCGCTGGATCTGCGGGACTACGAGGCCGTCCGTGCGGTGGCCGAGCCGGTCTCCCTGGCACGACGAGACGTACTCATCGCCGCCGGCCAGCCGATCACCCATGTCCACTTCCTCGAATCCGCGGTCGTCTCGGAAGTGACCGCCGCCACGGCGGGCCGGCGGATCGAGGTAGGCCTCACGGGCCGGGAGGGGTTCGTCGGCGTGCCCCTCCTCCTCGACGTCGACCGGACGCCTTACGAGTCCTTCGTGCAGATCGAGGGGCAAGCCCTCCGGGTGGAGAGCGCGGCCTTCCTGCGGCTGATCCAGGCGCACGACGGGTTGCGGCGCTGCCTGAGCCTCTATGCCTACGTGGTGCATCTCCAAACCGCCGACACCGCTCTCTCGAACGGCACGCACACCCTCGAGGAACGCCTCGCCCGCTGGCTCCTGATGTGCCACGACCGGGTCGTGGGGAACGCGCTTCCCGTCACCCATGCGTTCCTGTCGACGATGCTCGGGGTGCGCCGGCCGGGCGTGACGACCGCGATCCACAGCCTGGAGGGCGATGGCGGGATCAGGGCGCGCCGCTCGCAGGTCGAGGTCATCGACCGCGAGAAGCTGAAGGCCGCGGCCGGCGGCAGCTACGGAATGCCCGAGAGCGAGTACCGGCGCCTGATCGGCGTCGCCCCCTGAGGCACGGTCGTCCCGAGGCATGGTCCCCGGACAATTCGGCTCAACGGGCGGCCGGGATCCCGGCGGCGCGGATCTTGTCGAGGACGCCCGCATAGTTTTCCGGCGTGACGATGCCGACGAGCTTGTCGCGGATGGTGCCGTCCGGACCGATGATGAAGGTCTCGGGCACGCCGTAGACCCCGAAATCGATACCGGCGCGGCCCTCGGTATCCATTCCCACCGCCGCGAACGGCACGCCGTTGCGGGTGAGGAACCGGCGGCCGTTCTCCGCCGTGTCCTTGTAGTCGATACCGACCAGCCGCACGCCCGGCTCGCGCGCAAGCCGCATGAGTTGCGGATGCTCGATCTGGCAGGGCGCGCACCAGGAGGCCCAGAAATTCACCACCGTGACCCGGCCCAGGAGGTCGTCGCGGCTCAATCCCGGCACCGGGGCGCCGTTGGCATTAAGGCCCGGCATCGCCGCCAGGGCGAAGGCCGGGGCGGGCTTGCCGATGAGTGCTGAGGGAATCGCCGCCGGGTCGGCCCCTGAGCGCAGGCGCAGGAAGAAGATCCCCGCCAGCAGCGCGAAGGTGAGAAGGGGCAGCACGAGCAGCAGCGAGCGCCGGGCCGGGGCCGGCGCCTCCGTCAGGGGCCCGCTCACGGGCGCTCCCCCGTGCCGTCCTGCAGGGCGGCGAGCGCCCGCGCCTGGGCCCGGTGGTCGCGCAGGGCGTGCAGGATCAGACCGCCGACGACGAGGGCGGTGAAGGCGTAGGCGCCGAGGATGAAGCCGGCATGGGGTCCGAGCATCAGGGTGCGACTCCCGTGGATCGGGCGAGGGGGTGGAGCATCGGCGGTCGCGTGGCCGGTCTCACAGGCCCGGGACAGCCCGGCCGAGGGGCGCCGCCGACCGGCGCTGGGCCGGGGCGGCGTCGTTGTCGAGCCGCTCGGCCTCGCGGATGGTCAGGGTGCGGACCCGGCGTCGCAGGATCTCGGTGCGCATGCCGGCGAGGTGCAGGGTCACGCCGAGCACCGTGAAGGCCAGAATCATCTCCAGAAGCGGATAGAGCATGCTCGGATCGATCGCCGAACCGCCCATGCGCATGATCGAGGCGGGCTGGTGCAGGGTCGACCACCAGTTCACCGAGAACTTGATAATGGGCAGGTTCACCGCTCCCACCAGGGTCAGGATCGCGATGGCGCGGGCGGCCCGGTTCGGGTCCTCGATGGTCCGCCACAGGGCGATGATGCCGCAATAAATCAGAAACAGCACCAGCATCGAGGTCAGGCGCGCGTCCCAGACCCAGTAGGTGCCCCACATCGGCTTGCCCCAGAGGGACCCCGTCACGAGGCAGATGAGCGTGAAGGCCGCCCCCACCGGGGCGGCGGCGCGCTGTGCCACGTCGGCCAGGGGATGCCGCCAGACCAGGGTCCCGAGGGCCGAGATCGCCATGGAGCCGTAGAAGAACACCCCGAGCCAAGCCGCCGGCACGTGGATGTACATGATCCGCACGGTCTCGCCCTGCTGGTAGTCGGGCGGGACTACGAACCAGGTCAGGTAGAGACCGATTGCCAGCAACAGGGCCGACACCCCGGCGAGCCAGGGCATCGCAGGCTGCGTCCAGCGTAGGAAGTGGCCGGGATGGGCGAGACGAGTCCACATGGTCCCGCCCTCTACCCCAGGGTGCGGTGCAGCGGCAATGCGGGGCCGGTGCGCAAGGCGCCGCAGTGGGTCAGTTCTTCGTGCGCTCCGCCGCGGCGATCTCACGGGCGAGGAACGCCGTCATCCGCTGCCAGGACGCGTCGTTGTCGCCGCGAAAGTTGAGTTCCCGCGCGATCCGGGTCTCACCGGAGACGGTGTCCACCACCCGGGCGAACATCTGCATGATGAGCGTGCTGCTCTTGTGGACGACGCCCACGAAGGCGAGCCGCGCCCCCGTGGCGCGGGCCTGCGCCAGGATGCAGGCGGCGTCTGTCTCCGGGCAGGCCCTGGCGAGCGTCTCGGCGGACATTTCGACAACGCCAAACCGTCTCGCTTCCCCAAGTCGGCTCGCATCTCCAAGTCGGCTCATATCGCCGAGCCGTTTCGCGAGGTCCCGTGCCATCGCGGCGAGGCGCTCGGCATGGGCGGCGGATTGATCCCGGGGTTCACCGGAGGTGTCGAGCAGGCGGATCGGCAGGACGACGAGGTCCGGCCCCGGCACGGGCTGCGCCCAGGCGGGCGCGGGGGCCGCGAATCCGGCGAGCGCGGCCAACAGGAGGATCGGGCGGACGCGGCGACGGCGAGCGATCGGCGGGATGGCGATCTGCGAAATCATGGCGTTCATCACTCCTGCACCGGCCACTGACGCTTCGGTGCGCTTCCCGGCGACCCGCACGATCATGCCGCTCGGACGCCGGACCGGTCTTGCCATTCGGTGCCAGGGGATCGAGTCTGGTTGAGGGACGGGCCTTGCCGGCGGGACGGGCCATCCGGTCATGGGAGCGGTCGTCATGCGGATCGGGTCATGCGGATCGGCTTGACCAAGGCGCGCTCGATGGGCTCGGTCGCGGAGGCCGTCGAACGGGGCGGCGGGTCGGTGGCACGGGTGTTCGCCCGCGCCGACCTGCCCCTCCGGCTGATCGAGGAGCCCGACCGACTCATCCTGCTCTCCGATCAGCTTCGGATCGTGGAGAGCGCGGCGCGCGAGATCGGCGACGCGGCCCTGCCGGCGCGCCTGTCGCTCGGCGCCGGCGTGGCGAGTCTCGGGCCCTACGGGAGGAGGGTCTGCGCCTCGGACAGCCTCGGGCTCGCGCTCAATCTCGGTACGGCGCTGATCGTCCGGCACCTCCAGACTGCCACCGCCATGGCGGTCACCGTCCGGGACGGGCGCGCTCACGTGAGCTATGCGGTGACCGACGCGAGCGCGGTCGGGCGCCAGAAGAACGAGATCCTCGCCCTCGGCTACATCCTCGACGTCCTGCGCCGCTTCCTCGGGACCGATTTCGTACCCACGGAGGCCAGCGTCTCGGGCGCAATCCTTCAGGACCGCGGCGCCATCGAGGCCGCCCTCGGCTGCGCCCTCAGCCTGCGCAGCGGAGCCGGAATCACCTTCGACGCCCGCCATCTCGCGGCCGCCAACCCGGGCACGATGGCCGGAGGCGATCAGCAGGACACGGCTCCGGTGCCCGACCCGGCGGATTTCATCCTCTGCATCGGCCACCTGATCCGCCTCGGCCTGCTCGAGGCCCGGCCGCCGATCGACTGGCTGAGCCGACGGCTCGGCCTGTCGCGCCGCTCGCTCCAGCGCCGCTTCGAGGCCCACGGAACCACCTTCCTGTCTTGCCTGACCTCGGTCCGGACGCAGGATGCCAAGCGGCTGCTGGCGACGACGGATCGTCCGATCGGACAGATCGCCCTCGATCTCGGCTACGCGGACCCGGCGCATTTCAGCCGGGCCTTCCAGGACTGGACCGGATGCCCGCCCAGCGCCTGGCGGCGGGGCGTCCGGTCCTGACTCAGCCGTTCGCCTGGAACCCCGCCAGGGGGGCCGCCACCCGGCAGACGAGGCCGGTGGGGGCGTAGTCGAGCCGGATCGTGCCGCCGACGGCGCCCACGAGGCCGCGCTCGATCAGCCGGGAGCCGAAGCCCTTGCGGGCGGGCGCCACCACGGGCGGGCCGCCCGCTTCCGACCAGACCATCCGGACGGACGGTCCGGCGGGCTCCAGGACGTGGCTCCATTCCAGGGAGACGCGGCCGTCCGGGACCGAGAGGGCGCCGTACTTGACCGCGTTGGTCGCCAGTTCGTGCAGCATCAGGGCCAGCGACAGGGCGGCCTTCGCGCCGAGGACGATGGGGGGACCGGCGAGATGGAAGCGCCCGGGCTGACGGTCATCGTGGATCGAGAGGGCGCCGCGCATCACATCCTTCATCTCGGCGCTCTCGTGCACGCCGGCCAGCAGGATATCGTGGGCCTTGCCCAGGGCGATGAGGCGGGCCGCCAGGGCTTCCTTGGCCGCCTCCATGTCGGTGACATTGCGCAGGGTCTGCGAGGCGATGGCCTGGACCATCGCCAGGGTGTTCTTGAGCCGGTGGCTGAGTTCGCGGTTGAGGATGCGCTGCTGTTCGTCGGCCTCGATCCGGGTCAGGCCGCCCCAGGCCCGCTCGGCCACTTCGCGGGCGAAGGTGATCTCGCCCACGCTCCAGTCGCGGGGGACGCGGTCGAGGACGTAGAGGATGCCGACGAGTCGGCCGCGTCTCAGGACCGGTACCTTGATCACTGCCCGCAGGCCGAGGCGCGCATAGGCCGCCGGATCGTCGATGCCCTCCGGATCGGCGGCGATATCGGGCACGCTGAGGACGGTGCCGCGCGTGAGGCGGCCGACGCTCGCGGCGAGGGGCGAGCGTGCGGCCGCGGGCAGCCCCCCGGCGCCGGATATCACATCGATCCCCTCGGCGACCCAGTCCGGGGTGATCGAGGCGATCTGCCCGCCGGGATCGACCTGGACGTAGCCCGCGCGGACGACCCCGAGGGTCCGACCCAGGCTCTCGGCCGCGGCCGCCACCACGTCCGCATGGGTGTGCAGGTCGCGCAGGCGGTCGCTCAGGGTGATCAGCGCCTCGCGGCGGGCATCGCTGCGCTTCTCCTCGGTAATGTCCTCGATCATCGCGGTGGCATGGACGTCGTTGCCCAGGCGCTGCGAGACGAGGTTGACCCGAGCCCAGATGATGCGCCCGTCCAGGCGCCGGTAGCGCTTCTCGAGGCGCAACTGCAGGGTCTCGCCGGAGGCCAAGCGCGCGTGCAGGGCCTCCCGCTCGGGATCGTCATCGGGGGGCGTCCAGCGGGCGAGGGAATGGGCGAGGATCTCGGATTCCGACGCGCCCCAGATCTCGCACAGCTTTGCGTTGACGGCGAAAGCCCGCACGCTGCGGGGATCGAACTGGACGATGCCGATATTGGCGCCCTGGAACACCGCCCGGAACTGGGCGGCGGCCCGGTTCCGCTCCGTCAGGTCGAGCATGGCGCCGACCATCCGTACCGCCGCGCCGGAGGCATCGCGCAGGAGGTGGCCCCGGTCGAGCACGTCCGCATAGGTGCCGTCGGCCCGCAGGAAGCGGTACTCCTGGCTCCAGGCGTCACCGCTGCCGGTGATCGCCGCGTGGAGGCCGGCCTCCAC
>NZ_BPQL01000085.1 GCF_022179225.1 Methylobacterium goesingense | reverse complement strand
AGGTGCTGACGTCGGACAGGCTGTCAGCCAATTCTTTTTATTGGATCAGGATTATCGAGGCGGTATTTCGGCGCCCCGAGCTGGGACGAATTGCTTGAAAACCTTGCAAACCAGTGTTCTAAGATAGACAAAAAGATTGCTTATTACAAGCAGGCACTTGGATCATTACCCGCCGTTGGGGAGGAGTTTGCGAAGCTCTACCATGAATGGGCGTGGACGGACGGCCAAAACAAATTCCCGGTGGAAATGTTCGAAGGCGACACCCCTTCTCAAGCCTACATCAAATTCTTCATCTCTCAATTATTGATTGAGGCAACGCCGGTAGAGCTTAACGGTCTCGCTATGGCTGAACACGGGGCAGAGATTGAAGCTCTACGCCATGTCAAACCACATGCAATAATTACGACAAACTATGATCAGATGCTGGAGGTTATCTTCCCGGATCATGCTCCTATTATCGGACAGCAGATACTTAAAAGCGCGGCCGTTACAGTTGGAGAAATCTACAAGATACATGGGTGCGTAAGCCATCATAGCAGCCTTGTATTTACACAATCAGATTATGATTATTTCGCGAAAAAGAAAAGATTTCTTAGCGCAAAGCTGCTGACATTCTTCAGTGAGCACCCACTAATCTTCATTGGTTATAGTGCCAACGATCCAAATATCAGGTCTATTTTATCCGAAATTGATGAGGCCTTGCCCGAAAAAGGCGGACTCATCCCAAATGTGTATATCCTTGAGTGGAAAGAAGACTTAACGGAGGAGAGTAACCCGCCTCGCGAAAAAGTTCTTCCTACAGCTGACGATCGCACGGCAAGGGTAAAGTTGATAGAAGCCTCCAGCTTTAGGTGGGTTTTTGACGCCTTTGCTGCAAATCCATCTCTTAATGACGTCAACCCGAGAGTGCTTCGAGCACTTATAGCTCGCTCATATGAGCTGGTACGCCACGACATTCCTAAAATGAAGGTTGAGGCTGATTTTAAAATGCTAAACAACGCCGTCGGCAGTTCAGACGAGTTCGCGAAACTGTTTGGCATAGCTAACATAAGTAAATACACTGCCGCCTCTGCTACACATCCTTTTAGCGCAACTGAAGTTGGCAAGATTTTAGGCGGTAAGCAGTGGCACATGACCAATCAGATGGCTGACAAGCTAGCGCAAATCACGGGCAAGAAAAGCATAAGACTTTATGACAATCGGTACCATATCTCTGAGATGCTAAATACATCTGTGACCCACAGGTACTCTCAGGAAGCCATCGACCTGCTAGTCAAAGTGAAAAACGGCCTGCCTTTCGAGTTTGCCGAAGATTAAACTGCTACGCTATTAAATCTGACCGTGCGAATTTATCGGTTCTCTTTTTCTGCGGGATGCAACATGCGCGGTAAGCCGATCGAACTGGTGGAGATAGAGGACCTTCAACAACTCATCGCCGATGGAGCCACAGAGGATCGTCAGCTTGAACTCAAGCGGGATATTCCCGTCAGTTCAGAAGAACAAAAGAGCCAAGCCAGATCAGATCCTAACAACATCCCAGCCGATAGGTCGTGGATTTCAAATAAAGCGATAATGCCGTTCGGAAGAGATGCACTGGCGGAAGAAGTGGTCGCCTTTGCGAACGCAAGCGGTGGAACGCTTATTTTAGGTATAGATGAAACGGATGAAGCTCCTCCTCGCGCAAAGTGTTTAAATGTCCTTCCGGACGTGGCGGGACTAGAGCGACGGCTTCGCGATGCGCTAGCCGATTGCATTGAGCCTCGCTTACCGTACGTTGCTGTTCGTGGAGTTGTTACAGAGGGCAACGGTGGCGGTGTGATCCTGATCGAGGTTGGTGCTTCTAGCTCCGGCCCTCATTGGGTGAAGAAGACACGCAAGCCGACCATCCGCCGCGAGGATCGATGCGATACTCTCACAATGCCCGAGGTTCACGACATGGTATTGCGCAATTCTCGGAGCATGTCATCCGTTGTCTCGCAGACTGAGGCTGCACGAAAAGAATTTGTCGAGTGGTTCAAGTATCATTTGGGGGACAAGTCAGCAGAGCGAATAGCTAATTCGCACCTGGAAACGCGTGTTGAAGAGTGGTTGTCATCGATTGGTCACGCTGCATTGGGCGCGCAGGCTGTATTAGTTCCGCATTACGATTTGGCGATCCCGCGCTTAGAAAGACTGGACGGATTACTGCCGCCACCCGACGCCATAGGCATTCAATTGCTCAATGGTATTAAAAAGACCCATTATATAGAGACGTATCTTTATGCTTTAAGCTATCAACAAAAAATGTTGGGTGGTGTGACGGCCATCCAAGATGGCGGCCTCCGTAAGTCGATCAAAGTATATCGAGACGGCCGAATTACAGTTTCGTTTTTCCAACACCGCGAAACAAGATCTTGTACGTGTTCGGCGGATTTGATTGTTACCTTGGCCGGCTTCGTTCTCGGTTTATTCGACCGGCTCCGCAGGTTAAGCAGCTATCCATCTGCTCCTGCCAACCTGTCAATCGATATATGCACGAGAGGACATGTTGGTGTTGGCGACTATGAGGGCATAAATCTTCACGGTATCTACGGTAAGCTCCCAGAACATTTGGAATTTCCAATTTACACTGTTGGGGAAAGCGGCGACATTACGCTTGCGCTTCAAGAGGTCGCTTCCGACCTCATGAACGCAGGTGGTATGGCCGCATCCCACTTGCCTAAGGTAATTTGGAACGATCCTCACTGAGACCCCGCGGTCTCGGTATCGTCGCCTCAGGGCACATGGGAGCGTCGTCGGGACAAGCTGGAATGGCGGTCTGTCGTTAGGATCGCCGTTCAAGCGGGTATTCAACGCCAGGACGGCAACGGGCGGGAAAAAGCAGTACTGGCCTATCCGGGAGTCGGACCCGCCTGTGCGGGCTTCTAAGGCGATATGGGATCAACGAGGCCCGCGCCGCTCAGTAGCCGGCTTCTCCTTCTTCCGGCGTGCTCCATTTCACCAATGCCATGTCAATAAACGAGGCCCGGCTCAACGTTGCGAGCCAGCCACACAATCTCGGCCTCGGTCATTGGCGTGCCGCGCTTCAGGCAGCGAGCAGTCACCTCAGCCAACTCGTCAGCCATCATCGCGAAGTCGTTGATGCGCTCATCGAAGTGGCCCAAGGCGATGCCGTACCGGGTCTGGTCGCTGATATCGAGGTCCTGGTCGGCAAGGGCATCAAACTGCGCGAGGGTGAGGGGCGCGCTGTTTGCGACAGCTTGGTCCAGGGCGGCGATCGAGGCTTCGTTCCGCCCAAGCGTCGCGGCTAGGATACCGCGTTGGCTCTCGTCACAGAGGCCAGCGTCGCGGTAACGGATCGTGGCATAAGCCAGGGTCAAGGCGCTCATCTAGCATCCACATAAGAGCGGCCGGAGGCGCGCACGGTAGCGCTGAACGCTCGGGCCGTGAAAGAGGCTCGACGCCGGAACGCTGGGCTATACGCCTCCCTCAGGCTGCGAAAAGCTGACAGGCCCGTCCGGGGATCGGACGGGCCTGTATGGGGTTCTGTGAGAGAGGGGGCGGCAATAGATGGATGGTTGTTCAGGTGACAGCCCTTCCCGCCAACTGCACGTCTTTGCGTGCCTGCGCTCTGCCCTTCATAGCCTTGAGCGCAGTGATGACCTTCCCGGCGCTGGCCGCCGTGAGGAACCGTAGCGTTGAGGCGCGGTGGTAGCGCTCCAGCCAAGTGTTCAACTCGGCTTCAACCTCGGAGCCGGACCACTCGCGCCAGAGCGCGCGGATCAACTCGACCTGTTCGGGCGAGGCGAAGCCCGGCCGGCGGCCGAAGCCGGGCTTCTCAACGGCCAAGGGCTCGCGCTCGAACCCCTCGGCCTCCAGGAAGGCCATGCACAGGTCGAAGCCACGCCCATCCAGATCGCTGGCCGAGACGACGCCGCCGTAGCCCTGGAGCATGCTGTAGTAGCGCTTGTCCTCCATCGCGTTGCGCTTGCGCGCCACCTGGATCAGTCGGACCTTGGCCGGCGTGATGGTGCGGCGGGCCGCAACGAACGCGGCCACGTCCAGGCCGCGCTGTTCCCAGCGCGACAGGAGGTCGATCAGGCCCCGGCCGCCGAGGTCGCGCAGATCGGCGACGCCGCCGTAGCCGCGCAGATCGGCGGCGTAGACATGCGGCGAGAGGCTCAGCTGCTGCGCGGTGGCCTCGATCAGCTTGCGGGTGGTGGCCGAGAGGATCGGTCGCTGCCGGCACTGAAACCGGATGACCGTGAAATGATCCATCAGCCGGGCGAAGCCCTGCGCGGTCAGGGCATCGACGGTATCGACGCCGCCACACCGGCGCAGGATGCCGGCGAACTCGTCGGGATCGGAAGCGACGGCCTCGCGGGCGCGTGCGATCAGCTTGAGCTGCGCCGGGCGGATCACAGGCGTGCCTCTTCGCTGGCGAGGCCGGCGCGATCATCCAGCGCCTCCAGCCGGGCGGCAATGGTCTTCATCACATCGACAACGAGGTGTGACGCCTTCAGCAGATTGCTGTCGGCATCGGCATCATCGATCAGCGCCTTGTCGAACAGGTAAGCGAGCGCGATGAGGTCGTGGCTCATCATGGAAGCATCCATGACGATCCCGCGCAGTTTGAGGGCGTGTTTCTGCGACGAAGCGAGTCGAGCTTCGTATTGGAGCTGCTGGGCGAGGCGCGTTGTCTCAGCCTCGTCAAGCATGCTCTGCCAGTTGTCGAGGATCGATTGGGGTACGTCATCCGGAACAAGGTACCGGGCGGGATCGACACGCATGCTGCGCGGGACGCGCGGCATGGAGTCTGTAGCGATGGGGGATGCCTGTGCTGCCATGGTGCTGTGCCTCATCTCCTGAAGGGTCAGCCGGGTCGGTCCCAGCTTGGGGTACGCAACGAAGGGGGGAGGGGGGTCAGCGCCGCTTCGGCAGGCGCTTGAAGCTGCTTTGACGCTCGACCTGCGGGGCCGCGTTGGCCTTCGTTAGGTCACGCAAGAAGTGCGGGAAGAGCGACAACGCCTCGCGCAGATGATCGACGTCGACCGTTCGGCTGCCTGCCGCCTCGGCGATGGCACGGGCGATGGGCAGCACTTTGCCGATGCCGTCCGCGTGGTGGGTCTCGGCGAGGGTACGGCACAGCCGGAGCGCTTCTGGCTCCTCGACGGCATACTGGCCTGCCAGCAGGTCCGCGTCCGCGTCGAGGATGCAATCGATCTCTTCGCGGATCGGCAGGCGCCGGGCGATCTGCCGGATGGCGGCCTTCTGTGAGTTGACGAACTTCAGCGCCTCGTCGTTGCCGAGGAACAGCATCTGGACGCGGGCCTGCTCGCTGATCGCCAGCATGTCGCGCGCCACGCGGTCGGCAAGGTTCTGCGCCTCATCGAACAGCAGGACAGGAAATTCACTGGCCTTGCTGCATAGGAGCTTCATCGTCGCGGTGACGCTGTAGACGGTGCGCACACCGACGTGAGGAGCGACCTCCTCCAGCAGCGCCATGGTCGAATTGCCCATCACGCCGGTGACGGTCACGAGGCCGACGGGCGGCCCTTCCATCGTGCCCGAGCGGCGAACCGCCTCCTCCAACGCACGCGTCTTGCCGACGCCAGGCGCCCCGGTCACGAGCCCGTTGTGTCCGAACCGTACGCAGCGGTCGATGGTGTCGAGCACGACACGGGCCGCCGAGGTCATGACGAACGGGGTGTCTCGGCTGACATGCGCCTGACCGCGGGCCTCGAACGCCTCTCTCTGAGCGGCTTCGGCGGCGCGCTTTGAAGCGATTTCCGCATGCTTCTGGTCGATGCGCTCCTGACACCTGCGCTCTTCGCGCTCTTCCTCCTCACGCTCCAACTTGCGCTGAAGGATACCGCGTTGGAGGTGAAGGGGGAGGTGGGCGTACTTCGGGTCGAGCGTGGGGGTGAGGTCGTTCATCACAAGCCTCTCACGCGTTCGCCGCGTTCCAGGGTGGCCATGAGCTTGGCCTGCTTCTCCTCGCGGTCGCGATCGCGCCGCTCGCTCGGGCTCTCCATGATGCGCCGGCCGATTTCGGTGCGGTCCCTGCCCAGCTCGATCGTGCCCTTGCTCGCCGGCACCGGCGGCGCGGAGTGACGGCGGCCGGAGGTGATCATCTCCGCCTTCACGTCGATCTGATTGAGGTCGGCCGCCTCGGACCGGATTGCATCGCGGGCCACGCCCTTGCGGCGAGCGGCCTCCGCAGCTCCGGCCGGATCGAGGCGGGAATAGACCTGATCGGGGAGGGCGATGCCGATGAGGGCGCCCTTTGTCGTGAACACCGGCACGGCCGGCCAGCACAGGTACTTCGGCAGGCGGACGATGACCGTGTCGCCGGTGTGGCGGGCCAGTTCGTCGCAATAGAACCATTCCCGGCCGACGCTGATCTTGCCGTCCTGGACCTTGCGCGTGGCCTCCATCGAGAAGGCCGTCATCAGCGCCAGTTCGTCCACGTCGGTGCGCTGCCAGCCGGCGGCGACCGCCTGCGCGTAGGCTTGCTCGGGCGAGCGGCCGGCGAGGTCGCCGGTCTGCCGCTTCGTGTTGTAGAAGGCCAGCAGCCCGACGAAGTCGTGGGCAAAATCGTCGAAGGTGCCGTTGAACGGGGAGGGCGCTTTGCCGAGGTTGGCCCGCCGGGAGTTCATGCGGTCGCCGCCGATGTAGCCGGGTACCGCCGAGAGGATTGTCTGCTCGATGACGCGGAACGAACCTTCGAGGATGCCCTTGGCCGCCGCGTTGTAGGCGGTCGCACGGATCAGCGCCCTGCCCCGGCCGAAGTCCTCGCAGTCCAGGCCAGCGAGCTTCAAGGCATCCGGCAGGAACTCGGCAAAGCCGTACTCGGAGCCGTTGTCGAGGTAGAGCTTCGCCGGCATGCCCCAGTGCGGGTCCTGCGTCATGTGGATGAAGCTGTCGATCACGTCGCTGTTACGGATCGCGGTGCCGGGCTCGCAGAGCACAAGGTCGATGCGCATGCGCCGGGTGCCGGCATCAAGCCAGGCGATGCCCTTGGGCGTCGCCAGCGTGCCGTCCGGGCGGGCGACATACACATCGAAATGGTGGACATCGCCGTAGACGAGTTCCATCGGTGCGAACCCGGCCGAGGTGAGGCGGACGCGGGGGCGCTGATCGTCCCACGCCTTAATGTCCGTGCGGTATTGATGGACACGCCGGGCGCTGCGGCCGGCCTCGACAACGCCCTTGGGCAGTTCGCACGCCGGCATGATCTCGGCGAAGGTGCCGCCGATCCCGGCTTTGAGGGTGAGGTCAGCGAGGTGTTCGCCAGCGAGGCGCTGGACGACGCTGTAGGCCGCGCCACCGCCCCAGAGATCGCGGATGCGCTGGCGGACCTTCCGAGCGATCTCGGCGCGCAGGACATCGTCTAGGCCAACCGTGGCAGCATCCCAGCGCTTCGTGAGGGTCAGCCGGCTCTCCGACTTGGTCTCGCGGCGCTTGCGCATCAGGCCCTTCAGACCGTGCTTCTCAGCCTTGCTGACCTTGCGCTCGATGTCGCGGAGGCTTGGTGCGAACCATTTGCTTTGCGGACCACACACTTCGACGCCAGCCCGCGCCTCCATCGCCGCACGGCGCTCACGCGAGCCCTTTGGGAGGTTCAGAATGGGTCGAAGAAACTGATCCCACCACGTGGCCGCTTCAATAGCCTTTGAAGAGGAGTTGGACGTATCGCCAAGCGGCGGCGCAACCGCCCCAACCCGCAGTTGAATTTCGGGTGGAAGGCTATCCACTCGAACCTCGTACCGTGCACCACTCTTGCCGCCCCGACCATGCACCTGCCGGATTACAAGCTGGGCGCCGCGCCACGAGGCCCATTCGCCTTTCGAGAGGCAGCGAAGCGCTTTCTTCATCGCCCTCGGCGTTATGCCGGCGAGCGATGCTAGCGCCGTTGTGGACAAGAAGTCTGTCACGCAGCCAGCTCTTCGATACCGAGTGCGTCTCGAAGAAGCTGCTTCACGATCTGTCTGGATCGGTCGCTACGGCGCTGGCCTTTCAATGCCTTATCGACCGTTTGCCGAGCTATGCCGTTGGCCGTACACCAGGCATTGAGCGTGGTGCCTTTAGCGATGAAGGCAGCACGCACCGCCCTATCCAGCTCTTCAGAAGCTGGAATGGTGAGTGTAATTGTGTGTCTAATGTGGTGCATGTGGTCACACATACACCAAATGTGGTGCTTTGCAATGCCCGATTGGTCGCAGGTCGAGATCGTAGCGACGCTCCGAGAGGCGATGAAGAAAAGGTCAGTTAAGCTGACAGACCTTTCTCGCCTTACAGGTGTGCCATATCGGTCCCTACAGAACTATTTCTCTCGTAGAACCGAAATGCCAGCCCTAGTCTATCTGAAGTTATGTGCGCAGCTCGGCCTTGATCCATTCTATGTTAAAGAAGAAAGCTTCAAGATCGACTACTTGCCACTGAGAAGGGCGCTAGTTGATACGATAGGACACCAACTTCCTACTCATGATTTTCTTGATGATCAGTCGATGAGCCTGGTTCCGTACTCTGGGCCGGAGCGCACCTCACAAGTATTATGGAAGGATGCTGGAACAGTCGCTCACTTCATCGCACGAGCTTACGACCGTGAGCGTGAAAAGCAGCTTCATGAGCCGCTGAACGACGAGGATGAGGACAGGGGTTCCCCAAAGGGTGCCCCAATCGACGGTCCTTCCCAATAGGGTTCCCCAAAAAGTCCATACCCACCAGCAGGTTACACATAGCTGGCGATGACACATGGATGGGGCAGGGGTGCTCAATCAGCATCCCGCAAAGCCTTGTTTGTAAAGGTAAAATTGATCTCTCCGCCAATTAGCGGCGACAGGCTGCCGCCAAGTTCGGCCGCTCGCCCCAGGACCCACATTCCACACCCGGAGCACCGTTCGCATAAGATATATTATGGAACCTGAAGCCGCAAAACCGGGGCAGGGGCCTCACGCTGACGAAGAGTTCACCCATTCCCGACACCGCGTGTTCATGCAATCTCCACACGGCCGATTCACGCAATCGGCAGGTCTCAGGTGCGCGACAGGTCCTGGCGGTGCTAAACCGCTGGCGGATGTCACAATTCCTCCCCATAATACATGATACCGGACGCAGTCCGAGCGGTAAGCCGCCCGAATCGATCCACTCCGAAGCGAACGCGATGCCGATTTTTGCGCGCCCCTCCGCAGTCCTGAGCCTGGCCCTTGTGGCCATCGGGTCCGTTTCGCTCGCCACGGGCGCGCGGGCCGAGCCGCAGCGTACCGCCCTGGTGCAGCCTTCGCAGGCCATTGTTCAGCCGCCACAGGCCTTGGTGCAGCCGCCGCAGGCTTTGGTGCAGCTGCCGCAGGCTTTGGTGCAGCTGCCGCAGGCTTTGGCGACGGAGGCCACGCGGTCGGCGCCGGCGGCCCGTCCGGCGATTCCGCGCCGGGCGCTTGCCCGCCTGCCCCGCCTTGCCGGCCTCATCAGTCAGGGCCAGGCCATCCGCATCGTGGCCTTCGGCTCCTCCTCGACCGAGGGCTCCGGCGCCTCCTCGCCGTCCACGACCTACCCGGCCCAGCTCCAGCGCGACCTCGCGGCGCGGCTCGGCACGATGGGCTCCGTGCATTCCAGCGTCACGGTGCTCAACCGGGGCAAGGGCGGCGACGATTCCGAGGCCATGGCCCGGCGGCTGGAGCGCGACGTGCTCGCCGACAAGCCGGACCTCGTGATCTGGCAGACCGGCAGCAACGACCCGATGAGCGGCGTCAGCGTCGAGCGCTTCGCCGAACTCACCCGCGCCGGCATCCTCGCCATGCGCGCCACCGGGGCCGACGTGGTCCTGATGGACCAGCAATGGTGCAAGAAGCTCTCGACCACCGAGGGGGCCGAGGCCTACGGCGCCGCCCTGCACGCCATCGCCACGGAGCTCAACGTGCCGGTGATCCGCCGGAACGCGATGATGCGGGCCTGGGCCGCGCAGGGGCTTCTGTCGCCCACCCAGATGATCGGCCCCGACGGCCTGCATATGACCGATGCCGGCTACGACCGCCTGGCCCGTGCCGCCACCGCGCAGCTCCTCGCCAATGCCGGCCTGCCGCAGGACGCCAGCACCCAGAACTGAGAGGACCGGACCGGGGAGGCGGCCGGACCGCCCTCCTCCGGAAGTGTCACAGGTCCAGCGTGACGCTCAGGCCGTCATAGGCCGGCACGACGTTCGCAGGCAGCTTGGCCGCGAGGGTCGCGTAGTCGAGATCCGTGTGCAGGTTCGTCAGGATGGCCCGGCGTGGACGCACTGTCTCGATCAGCGCCAGGGCGTCCGAGACCGAGTAGTGCGTCGGGTGCGGGGTCTCCCGCAGGGCGTCGATGATGAGCAGGTCGAGCCCGTGCAGCCGCGCCTGCGACGTTTCCGGCATCAGGCTGACGTCGGGCGCGTAGGCCACCGGGCCGAATCGGAAGCCGAGCGCGGCCTCGTTGCCGTGCTCCATGCCGAAGGGCAGGGCCGTCACGGTCCCGCCGGGCCCCTCCACCTGCATCGCCGCCCCGTCCGCCAAGTCGTTCATGTCGAGGATCGGCGGGTACTCGCTGCCGGGCGGCGTCTCGAAGCAGTAGCCGAAACGCGCCTCCAGCAGGCTCCGGGTCCGGGCATCGGCGAAGACCGGGATGCGCCGGCGCATGTGGATCACCAGCGCCCGCACGTCGTCGATGCCGTGGGTGTGGTCGGCATGGGCGTGGGTGAACAGGATGGCGTCGAGGCGCTGGACGGCCCGGGCCAGGAGTTGCTCGCGCAGGTCCGGCGCGGTGTCGACGAGGAGAGTGGTGGCCGCCTCCCCCGGACGATCGTGACGCTCCACCAGGAGCGAGCAGCGCCGGCGCCGGTTCCGCGGCTCGGCCGGATCGCACGCCCCCCAGCCATAGCCCACGCGAGGCACGCCGCCCGACGAGCCGCAGCCGAGGATCGTCACTGTCAATGCACCCATCGGCACCTCCGCCACCGTTGGTATCGGAGGGGGGCGGGGCCTGTCACGTCCCGACCCGGGCCCCCTGCCCCGCTCACCCTGCGGCCTTGTGGAACAGGCGGTGGAAATTGGCGGTGGTCAGGGCGGCGAACTCCGCGAAGTCCATGTCGAGGGTCTGGGCCAGGGAGCGGGCCGTGTCCGCCGTGTAGGCCGGCTCGTTGGTGCGGCCACGATGCGGCTCGGGCGCCAGGAAGGGGGCGTCGGTCTCCACCAGGAGGCGGTCGGGCGGCACCGAACGGGCGATCGCCCGCAGGTCGTGCGAGCGCCGGAAAGTGACGATGCCGGAGAAGGACACGCAGAAACCGAGTTCGACGCCGACCTCCGCGAGGCGCGCCCCCGACGAGAAGCAGTGCAGGACGGCCGTGAACGGGCCGCGCGCCATCTCGTCGACGAGGATCGCCTCCATCTCCGCATCGGCATCGCGGGAATGGATGACCAGCGGCAGGCCGGTCTCGCGGGCGGCGGCGATGTGGCGCCGGAAGACCCGCTCCTGCACCGCCTCGGGGGCCGCGTTGTCGTAGTGGAAGTCGAGGCCCGCCTCGCCGATGCCGATGCAGCGGGGGTGGTGCGTGTGCGCCACGATGGCCTCGGTCGGCACGTCGGGCTCATCGCCCGCCCCGTCCGGGTGGGTGCCGATGGTGTGCCAGATTTCCGGGTGGGCTTCGGACAGGGTCTCGTAGGTCCGGGCCTTGGCGACCCGCGTGGAGATCGTGACCATCCGGCTCACGCCGGCCGCCTTGGCGCGGGCGACGACGCTCGGGAGATCCTCCGCGAAATTCGGAAAATCGAGGTGGCAATGGCTATCGACGAGCATGACAGGGGGCTCAGAAAACGGTCGGGCGGGCGAGGCACCGTCGCTCACGCGGACGGCGTCTCCGGCTCGACGAAGCGCGGGAACAGGCCGACGGGGGCGGGGAGCGGCGTGCCGGGCACGAGGCGGCCGCCCTCCCCCACATCGGCGAGTTGCCGACGGTCCGCCGGCACGGCCAGGAGGTCGAGGAGACGGGCACCGGAGCCCGGCATGAAGGGCTGCACCAGAATGCCGATGGCCCGCAGGGTCTCGGCCACGACGTAGAGCGAGGCCGCCATCCGGGCCGGATCGGATTTGCGCAGGACCCAGGGCTTCTGCGCGTCGAAGTAGCGGTCGGCGGCCGTGATCACGGCCCAGATCTCGGCGAGCGCCGTGTGCAGGGCGAGCCGATCCATGGCCTCCCGCACGGTGCCCGGCAGGGCATCGGCCAGGGCCAGCAAGGCGCGGTCGTCGTCCGTGAAGGTGCCGTGCTCGGGGACCAGCCCCGAACAGTTCTTGGCGATCATCGAGAGCGAGCGCTGAGCGAGGTTGCCGAGGCCGTTCGAGAGGTCCGCCGTGTAGCGGGTGATGATCGCCTCGTGGCTGTAATTGCCGTCGCCGCCGAAGGGCACCTCGCGCAGCACGAAGTGGCGCACCGCGTCGACGCCGTAGGTCGCGATCAGGTCCATCGGGTCGACGACGTTGCCCAGCGACTTCGACATCTTCTCGCCCTTGGAGAGCAGGAAGCCGTGGCCGAAGACGCGCTTGGGCAGCGGCAACCCCGCCGACATCAGGAAGGCCGGCCAGTACACCGCGTGGAAACGCACGATGTCCTTGCCGATGACGTGCAGGTCCATCGGCCAGAATTTCTTCCGGGGATCGGCGTCGTCGGGGAAGCCCGTCACCGTGAGGTAATTCGTGAGCGCGTCGACCCAGACGTACATGACGTGGTCGGGATGCCCCGGCACCGGCACGCCCCAGTCGAAATTCGTGCGGCTCACGGAGAAGTCCTTGAGGCCGGAGCGCACGAAGCTCGTCACCTCGTTGCGCCGGGTCTCGGGGCCGATGAAATCGGGTTGCGCCTCGTAGAGGGCGAGCAGCCGATCCTCGTAGGCCGAGAGGCGGAACAGGAAGTTCTCCTCCTCCATCCAGGTCACGGGCGTGCCGGTGGCCTTGGACACGGGCGTGCCGTCGGGTCCGGGCTCGAGTTCGTCCTCGGCGTAGTAGGCCTCGTCGCGCACGGAGTACCAGCCGGCATATTTCGACAGGTAAAGGTCGCCGTTGGCCTCCATCCGGCGCCAGAGTTCCTGGGCGGCGGCGTAGTGCTCGGGCTCGGTGGTGCGGATGAAGCGATCGTGGCTGCAGCCCAGGGCCTCGGCCACGGCGCGGAAGCGGGCGGACATGTCGTCCACGAGCTCACGCGGGCCGATCCCGGCCTTGGCGGCCGTCTGCTGGATCTTGACGCCGTGCTCGTCGGTGCCCGTGGAGAACAGCACGTCGTAGCCGTCGAGGCGCTTGAAGCGCGCGATCGCGTCCGTGGCGATCACCTCGTAGGCATGACCGATATGGGGCGCGCCGTTCGGATAGGAGATCGCGGTGGAGAGGCCGAAGGTCTTGCGGCTTGCCGGGTCGGTGGCGGTCACGTCGAGGGGTTCCCCGGATGCAGGGTTCACAGGATCAGGCCCCGGAATCGGGTCCTGGGATCACAGGACGGCGGAAGCCTACCATGCCGCTCAGGCGGCGTCGCGGAGCGCGCCGGCCAGGTCGCCGAACAGGGACAGGACCAGCGGCCGGCGGTCGAGATTGTAGGTCGTGGCCTCCCGCGCGGCGCGGGCGATCTTGTCACATACCTCGACCAGGGCCGCAAGGCGGGCGGGGGGCTCGTGCTGGCGCCGGTCGAGCTCGGCCGAGACGAAGCGGAACACCGTGTCGAGGCTCGCCGCGAAGAGCTCGTCGGATTCGCGTCCCGAGAGCTTCTCGGCGAGCGCGAGGATGCGGCGCCAGTCCGGATGGTCGAGGCGGGCCAGCAAGGTCTCGACCTCGGACACGAGGCCGGCCCGCGCCGGATCGAGGAGGGCGACGGCGTCGGCGACCGAGCCCTCCGAGAGCTGCGCCGCCCGGGCGAGCGCCTCGGAGCTCGGCTGCACGAAGGGCGGGGGAAAGCCGCCGATCACCCGCGCCACCTCGGCTTGCGCGAGCGGGCGCAGGGTCAGGGCGCGGCAGCGCGAGCGAATGGTCGGCAGGAGCCGCCCCGGCGCGTGGCTGACGATGAGGAAGAGGCAGCGGGGCGGGGGCTCCTCCACCATCTTGAGGAGCGCGTTGGCGCTGTTGGCGTTCAGGTCCTCGGCGCTATCGACGATGCAGATGCGGTAGCCGCCGGCGCTGCCCGCCGTGGAGCCGAAGAGCGCGAGGGCGCCGCGCGCCGCATCCACCGAGATCCGGGTCGCCAGGGTCTTGGCGTTGGGCGCCCGCGTCCGGCGCAGGGCCACGAGGTTGGGGTGCGACAGGGCCGCGACCTGCCGCGCCGCCGGGTGGCCGGGATCGACGGCGAGGTGCGCGGGGGCATCCCGCGCGGCGGGGTTGGCGAGGAGCCAGCGGGCGACCCTGTAGGCCAGGGTCGCCTTGCCGATGCCGCGCGGGCCGCCGATGAGCCAGGCATGGTGCAGGCGCCCGGAGCCGATGGATTCGGCGAAGGCGGCCTCTGCCTCGGCATGGCCGACGAGGCCGGCCTGCTCGCGCGGGCGGGGGACCTCGGTCAGGTCGCCGGGCTCGACGTCCTCGGGGGCGCGCTCAGGCCGCATCGCCGTGCGCTCCCGGCGTCTCGGTGAAGAGCCCGGGCAGGCGCTCGGCCACCAGGGTGCGGATCGCGGCCTCGACGGCGTCGGCGGGCAGGGCCGCGTTGACGACGGCGCAGCGCCCCGGCTCCGCCGCCGCGATGGCGAGGAAGGCGGTGCGCAGCCGCGCATGGAAGGCCAGGGCCTCGGCCTCGAAGCGGTCCGGTCCCGCCTCGGCGCCCTCGTCCGCGGATTGCCGCGCGCGGGCGCGGGCGAGCCCGAGTTCCGGGTCGCAGTCGAGGATCAGGGTCAGGTCGGGCCGGGTCTGGCCGACGACCACCTCCTCCAGGCTCGTCAGGAGGGCCGGGTCGAGGCCGCCGGCCGCCCCCTGGTAGGCCCGGGTCGAATCCGCGAAGCGGTCGCACAGCACGATCTCGCCCGCCGCCAGGGCCGGGCGGATCAGGGTGTCGAGGTGGTCGATCCGGGCGGCGCAGAACAGCAGCGCCTCGGCGAAAGGGCCGTGGGGCTTGGCCACCCCCGCGAGCAGCGCCTCGCGGATGGCCTCGGCCCGGGGCGAGCCGCCGGGCTCGCGCGTCACCACCACGGGGCGGCCGGAGCGCGCGCGCAGATGCACGGCGAGGCGCCGGATCTGGGTCGACTTGCCGGCCCCCTCCCCGCCCTCGAAGGTGATGAAGCGCCCCCTGCCCGCTCCTCCCGCCCGCACCGTCACGATTTCGCGCCGGCCTTCTCGAAAGCCTTGCGGAACAGGCCGGTGCCGACCTCCCAGGTGGCATCGAGGGCCCTCTGCGGGATGGTGCCCGCCTCCACCGCCTCGCCGGCATAGAGCGGCAGGTCGAGGGCCTGGGTCTCGCCGCGGGTGATGCGCAGGCGGCCGACCTCGCGGCCCTGCTCGATCGGGGCGACCAGGGGCCCCTGGTAGACCACCTTCGCGGTGATCTTGTCGCCGGAGCCGCGCGGCAGCAGCACGCGCACGGGCTTCTTGGCGACGAGGGGCACGCTGCCGGCCGCGCCGCCATAGACCGAGGCCTCCGCCACGGTCTCGTTCGCCGTGAAGATCTGGCGCGGCTCGAAGGCGCGGAAGCCCCATTCCATCAGCTTGCGCGATTCCGCCGCCCGGTCGCGGGCGGTCTTCAGGCCGCTCACCACCATGATCAGGCGCTGCCCGTTCTGCACGGCCGAGCCGGTCAGGCCGTAGCCGGACTCCTCGAGGTAGCCGGTCTTGAGGCCGTCGGCGCCGATATCGAGGGTCAGGAGCGGGTTGCGGTTCTGCTGCTTGATCTTGTTCCAGGTGAACTCGCGCTCGGCGAAGATCTTGTAGAGGTCCGGATAGGCCTCGATCAGGTGCAGGGCGAGCTTGGCGAGGTCGCGGGCAGTCACCTTCTGGTCGGGCGCCGAGTAGCCGGTGGCGTTGCGGAAGGTCGAGCGCGTCAGCCCGAGCGTCTTCGCCCGCGCCGTCATCATTCGCCCGAAATTCTCCTCCGAACCCGCGATGCCCTCGCCGATGGCGATGGCGGCGTCGTTGCCCGATTGCACGATGAGGCCGCGCAGGAGGTCGGACAGTTTGATGCGGCTGTTGAGCTGGGCGAACATCGAGGAGCCGCCGCCCCCCGCCCCGCCCCGGCGCCAGGCGTCCTCGGTGATCTGAAATTCCGAGTCCATGGTGAGCCGGCCCTGCCGGATCTCGTTGAACACGATCTCGGTGGTCATCAGCTTGGCCATGCTGGCCGGGGAGAAGAGCTCGTCGGCCCCCTTCTCGAACAGCACAGAGCCGGAATCGGCATCGAGCAGGATCGCGTGCGGGGCCGCTGTCTGGAAGCTCTGGGCCAGGGCGGCCGGCGTCTTGGCCAAGCTCAGCGCCACCATCGCGGCGGCGAGGACGACGCCCGACATCACGCCGCGCCGCAACGAAGCGCGCCCTGCCACGACTGATCTCAAACCCATGTCCTGCCTCACGCCGACCCCGTCACCGCCCCCACGATCAAGCGTGACGTTACAGGCAATCGCCGCCAAGATCGAACCAAATCCCGTGCGATTTCAAGCACGCGACGATCCATCCGCCGCGCGGCTCCGGGCTCGCGCCCGGACTTCAGCGGGCTTCGGCGAACTGGGCCCGGGCGCGCCCCTGTGCCTTGGCGGGCGTTGCGGCAACGGACGTCCTGTCGGCCGCGCCGGCCCGGGTCGCGGACGCCGCCTTGGTACCGCCCGCCTTGGGTGCCGTGGCATCGGCCGCGAGGCGGGCCAGGGCTGCCTTCGACGGGGGAGCCATCTTGGAGGCCGGATCCGTCCTGGGAGCCAGAGCCATCTTGGGCGTCGAGCCCGCCTTCGAGGCGAGGCCGGAGGAATCCTGCGCGGCGAGCCGGGTCGCGGCTGGGTGTGACCCGGAGGATCTGGCGGAGGCCTGAAGCGGAGCCAGCGGTCTGCCCGCGGCGGCCACGCGGGTCGATCCGGACTCCGGCTTTCCGGTCACGGGCCGCGCGGGTTGAGCGAATGCGGCGGTGGCCAGCGGGACCTTGCCGGTTACTTTGCCGGCGGAGGGCACGGCGGCGAAGCGGCTCGCGACCTCGGCCCGGCCGGGCTCCGGCCGGGCGCCGGCCAACCGCAGGGGCGGCGGCGTGAGGCTGAGCGGGGCGGCCTGCGCCACGGCCCGTTGGGGCTCGGCGGGCGCGTGCCGCACGGGCCGGAAGGTCGTGTCGCGGTTCGCCGTGGGCTGGAGGGCGGCCGGGACCGCCACGGTGGCGGCGCTCGCCACCAGAACCGGCGCGGGCCGGGCCGGGCGCGTGGCCGGTGCCGCCTCGGGCGCCTCGGCGCTGGCCGCGCCGGCGGCCGGGTTCGCGGATTCGGCGTCGGCCTCGCGCTCGCCGGCCTCCTTGAAGGCCAGGGCCGGGCGGGTGGCGCGGGCCAGGCGCTCCGAGGACACCTGGGGGGCGTCGGGACCGAGATCGGCCAGCATCACCGGGGATTGGCCGCGGATGGCCGCCGGCTGGCCGTCGGTGCGCAGGGTGGCCAGCAGCTTGCGGTCGTCGCTGCCGGCAGTTGAGGCCTTGCCGGCATACTCGACGCGCACGCGGGCGGTGCCGCTGCGGCGGAATTCCAGAGCTTGGGCCACCTCCTCGGAGACGTCCATCAGGCGGTTGGCGTGATAGGGACCGCGATCGTTCACCCGCACGATCATCGAGTGACCGTTGGCGAGGTTGGTGACGCGTGCGTAGCTCGGCAGCGGCAGCGTCGGGTGCGCGGCGGCAATGGAGTTGCGGTCGAAGACCTCGCCGTTGGCGGTCAGGCGCCCGTGGAAGGCCGCGCCGTACCAGGAGGCCAAGCCCTCGCGGACGTAGCCCTTGGCATCCTCGCGCGGCACGTAGGTGCGTCCGGCCACCACGTAGGGCTTTCCGGAGAAGCGGCGGCCGCCGCCCTTCGGGATCACGTCGCCCTCGTTGTAGAGGCGCGGGCTCGCCTTGACGCCGTATTTGGGATCTCGGCCCGAGCCGCCTGAGGCGGGGGCGCCGGCGAACTTCTGGGTGTTCTGCGCGCAGTTGGCGGTGGTCAGGGCCACGGCCGAGACGGCCAGCAGTCGCCACAGCGGTAGCGGGGCCGGCCCCGGATGTCCGGCCTTCGTCGAACGCGCCATCGCGATGATCCGCCCCAAGCCCTCGCCCCGATACGCACACACGCTGGATCGGCCCGCCGGCGGGCAAGAGCAGGACCGGCCGGACCCTCGGCGGGAGCGCTTCCGCTCCGTTCGAGAGCCGGAGGATTGTCCGGATGGCGTAAAGGAAGGCTGAACGATCCCAGGCCGGACCTGTCCCTCGGCGGGTACGGCCGGGGGCTTGAGTCTGATGCGACAGATCAGGATGTCTGCGTAACCGCTTATCGTGGAAGTCGAATTTTTCGGCGGTCGGAGCCTGCACATCCATTCGAGCGCGGCATCCACCTTGCCCTCATCCGGCGCGTACGGACACCCTGACAAAAGACTGTCAGGGCTCTCTTTTTCAGTTTCTTCCGAAGGACCCGAGGCCTCAGCGGGCCCCCGGGTCGTTGAGCTGCGCGATCGAGCGGGCACCGCGCTGCTTGAACAGCAGGTCGAGGGCCTCCAGCATCAGGCCGTGCATCTTGGCGCGCTCGGCATGGGCGATATCGCGCAGCTGATCGTAGACCGGCGGCTCGAGATAGACCGACATCTGGCGAGCGCGTTCCTTCAGGGTGGCGGGTGTGCGGCGGGGCGGGGCACCGGTGTCGAGCTGGACGATCTCGGCAGTCTGCTGGGGCTTTCCCGGCGCGGACGACGCCGCGACGATGGAGGCGAGGCTGAGCTTAGGCGGCTTTGGCATGCTTGCTCACCTGCATGCGCTTCTCGATCCAGCCCCAGAGCTTGCGCACTTCCATGGCGGCCTGCCCCTTCGGATTGAACTCGGTCACGCCCTGCCCGACGCCGATGGCGTCCTGGTGGTCCGTGCGGGCGACGATGTTGATGTCGGGCAGGATCCCGAGCACGGCGAGCCCGTCGGCGGCGTCGCGGATGCGGTAGGAGCGCGGCGGCGTCTGGTTGAGCACGAAGGCGAACTTCTTCTCCAGCCGGTAGATCGCCGCCAGCGTCGGCTTGAAGGCGCGCAGGTCCGCCGGCGTCGGGCGGCACGGGATGATGCAGAGGTCGGCGGCGCGGATCGCCGAGAGGGTGCCGGCGGAATCCACGCCGGGCGTATCGATGAAGACGTAGTCGTAGGCGGACTCGCGCAGCTGGGCCATCACGCTCTCGATCTGGGTGGCGTCGATCTGCGCCACCTCCGGACCCTCGGCGCTGCGATGGTCGAGCCAGTCGCTGATCGTGGCCTGGCGGTCCATCTCGAGGATGCAGACCGAGAGCCCACGCTCCTGGGCCGCGACCGCCAGCGAGATGCAGAGCGTGCTCTTGCCGCTCCCCCCCTTCTGGGTGACGAACGTGATGGCTTTCATCCTGGCATCCCTTCGCGAGCGTCGACGAATCCGGGTGACATGAGGTGGACGGACAGGTCCGGCAGGCCCGGATCGGCGGCGGAGGATGGCCCCTGGCCCCCGTCCTGTGACACCAGGATGCTGCGATCCGGGTGTCACCCATCATGGTTAACCAACGGTTAAGCCCGCGGGCGGACATGCGGGCACGCCTGGCAATCTCAAGTTGCCTTATACTCGCTCAAATGTGCCCAGGCCCCTTTTCGCGACCCGCGATGCCCTCTAAAGTGGCGGTCTGAGGGCGGTCCCGGGGCCGCTGGCCTCTCAACCTCAGGTCAATGCTTGGCCGGTCCGTGGCTGCCGGCGAGGAGGCTCATGGCGCGATCTCCCTCCCTCGGTCTGGACGGCGCGGACGATCCGGGCGGCCTGCGCGCGGCCCTGGCCGCGTCCGGCGTCGTCGGCGTCTGGCGCCACGACATCTGGGCGGATCGCCTTGCCCTCTCGGCCCCCCTGGCACGGCTCCTGGGACTCGTGCCGGAGGCGGGGATGCGGGGGCGCCCCCTGGCGGACCTCCTCGCGGCGACGCACGGGGACGACCGGGTCCGCCTCGAGAGCGCACTCCACGCGGCCATCACGCGGGGCGGCACCTTCGCGGTGGCCTTCCGGACCGCGCCCGCCGCACGCTGGCTCGACCTGCGTGGCCGCATCGAACGCGACCCCGTCGGGCGCCCGACCTGGGCGCGGGGGATCGTCCTCGACCTGACGGAGGATCGGGCGGAGAACGCCCGCGACCAGCACCGGGTGAACCGGATGGCCGAGCACGCCATCGCGCTTCGGGGGCTCGCCGCGGCCCTCGAACGCCCCGGGCTGACCCGCCTCCTCGACCGCGTCATGGTAGAGATCGGCTTCGAGCTCGCCCACCATCTCCGGGAGGCACCGGACGGGCAGCGTCACTGAGACGGGGAACCGGGGCCCGAATCCTCTGGCCGGATCAGAGGGAAGCCCTCCGGCTGGATCAGCGGGAAACCCTCCGGCTGGATCAGCGGG
>NZ_BPQL01000084.1 GCF_022179225.1 Methylobacterium goesingense | reverse complement strand
TCCGGGACCGAGAGGGCGCCGTACTTGGCCGCGTTGGTCATGAGTTCGTGCAGCGCCAGGGCGAGGGTCACGGCAACCTTGGGATGAAGGCGTGTATCGGGGCCGACGAGGTCGAACCGGGCGGTATCGATTTCCGCGAGCGCGTGCGGCGCCAGGGCGCTCTCAACGACGCTGCGCAGGCCGGCGCTCTCCCAGTTCTCTGCGGTCAGTACGTTGTGGGTGTTGGACAGCGCGACCGTGCGGGCATCGAACATCGCGCGCGCGGCCTGGTCGGTCCGGCCCCGGAAGGTCTGCGCGGCGATGGACTGGACCGTCGCCAGGGTGTTCTTCACGCGGTGGTTGAGCTCGTTCGTCAGGAGGCGCTGGCGCTCGGCCGCCGCCTTCTCCTCGGTGATGTCGCGTACCTCGATGATGGTGCCGATGATCTTGGCACCATCGTCGCGGATCGGGCTGGCGGTGAAGCCGACCGGGTAGAAGTGCCCGTCCTTGTGAACGAACACTTCCTCACCCCGTTCCTGGTTATTCTCGGGGAAGGCCCGGTCGATGGCGCATTCGTGCAGGGGGAACGGCCGCCCATCCGGATAGGTGTGGTGCACGATGTCGTGGAGCGGGCAGTCCCGCGCGAGGACTTCGGTGAGGCTGAATCCCGTCAGCAGCTCCGCGGCCCGGTTCATGTAGACGCAGTGCTGGCGGTCATCCATCAGGAAGATCGCCACGGAAGCGTTGTTCAGGACCGCGTTCAGGCGTCGCTCGGTCTCGTGCAGCTGCGAGCCGCGACGCAACGTCGGAAGGGTCGTGGTGGTGGTGTCATACGACGCGATCGGTCCACGGCTCGGCACGAGGGACGTATTCTCCAAAGCCCCCCGACGCGACGGCCCGGGCATTTCATCGATCGGCAACTCAGAGCGCAATCCATGGTCCACGGAATGGTTCCGTGTCGAGGGGGCGGGCCGCGTGGCCCCCGGCATCCACAACCCCTTCGTGCGACGGCGCGCTTCGAACCGGGCTTCCACGACCCCTCGGCCTGATCGACGGACTGGCCGACGTGGGTTAAAGCGCTCGACGTGGACGCGGAGACCGGCCCGCCACCCGGAGCCTGACGCCGAGCGGATCGAACGGGAGCCCATGCACGACGCGCTGGAGCAGCTTCGCCGGAGGGAACGGGAGCTGGAGGCGGAGGTCCTGCGCCTGCGCGCGGAGCGTGATGCCAGCGTACGGGCGCCCGATCCGGGCCAGCGCACGTCGGCGGCCGGGTCGGATCTGCTCTTCACGGCAGCGGAGAAGACCCGCATGCCGATGATCATCACCGACCCGCACCAGCCCGACAATCCGATCGTCTTCGCCAACCGCGCGTTCCAGGACCTCTGCGGCTACGGTGCCGACGAACTCCTCGGCCGCAACTGCCGCTTCCTTCAGGGGGCCCGAACCGATCCGGCCGAGGTGGCGCGGGTCCGCGACGCCATCGCGGCACGGCGCGACGTCGTCGTCGAGATCGTCAACTATCACCGGGACGGGACGCCCTTCCGGAACGAGCTCTACATCAGCCCCGTCTACGCACCGGACGGACAGCTGCGCTACTTCTTCGGCAGCCAGCTCGACGTGACGCGTTTCCGGACCGAGGAGGGCAAGCTCGCCGAGAGCGAGGCGCGCTACCGGACCTTGTTCGACGCCATCGATGCCGGATTCTGCATCGTGGAGATGCGCTTCGATTCCGCCGGACGTGCCGTCGATTACCGCTTCCTCGAAGTGAACCCCGCCTTCGAGCGCCAGGCGGGCCTCGGCGAGGTGGTCGGGCGCTGGGTGAGCGAGGTGATCCCCGGCCTCGAACCCCGCTGGCTCGACACCTATGGTGCGGTCGCCCTCACCGGGCAGCCGGCGCGGTTCGAGAGCGGCGCCGTCGCCCTCGGGCGCTGGTTCGACGTGCACGCCCTGCGCGTGGGCGAGCCGGTGCAGCACCGCGTCGCCATCCTGTTCAACGACATCACCGAGCGGCGCGAGGCCGAGACCTTGCTGCGCACCACGGCGCGCGAACGGACCACGGAGCGTGATCTGGTCTGGCGCGCGAGCCGCGACCTCCTCGTGATCTGCGGTTACGACGGCATCTACCGGGCCGTGAACCCGGCCTGGACCGAGATGCTGGGCTGGCCCGCCGAGCGGCTGACGGACGCGCATTTCGAGGACTTCCTCCATCCCGAGGACCTCGACGCCGCGAGCGCGGCCGTCGGACGCCTGAGCGAAGGCAACATCCTCGACAACCTCGATGTCCGCGTGAAGACCGTGGACGGCGACGTGCGCTGGATCTCCTGGAACGCAATTCCGCAGGGCGACCACTTCTACGCCGCCGGGCGCGACGTCACGGAGCGCAAGGCCCTGGAGGATCAGCTGCGCCAGTCCCAGAAACTGGAGGCGGTGGGCCAGCTCACCGGCGGCGTCGCGCACGACTTCAACAACCTGCTGACCGTCATCAAGTCGTCTACCGACCTCCTGAAACGGCCCGACCTGCCCGAGGAGCGCCGCCAGCGTTACATCGGCGCGATCTCCGACACCGTCTCGCGGGCCGCCAAACTCACGGGCCAGCTTCTCGCCTTCGCCCGGCGTCAGGCCCTGACCCCGGAGGTCTTCGACGTCGCCCGAAGCGTCGCCTCCGTGGCCGACATGGTGGGCACGCTGACCGGCGCCCGCATCCGGGTCGAGACCGACGTCGATCCGGGCCGCGCGCCGGACGGAACTCCCCTGACCTGCCTCGTCGATGCCGACCCGAGCCAATTCGACACCGCGCTGGTAAACATGGTCGTCAACGCCCGCGACGCCATGGACGGCGAGGGCCGCCTCTCCATCCGGGTCCGGCGGACGCTCACCATCCCGGCGGTGCGGGCGCATCCACGCATGCGCGGCGACTTCGTGGCGGTGTCGGTCTCCGATACCGGTTCGGGCATCGCCCCGGAGGTGCTGGAGCGGATCTTCGAGCCGTTCTTCACCACCAAGCGCGTCGGGCAGGGTACGGGTCTCGGTCTGAGCCAGGTCTTCGGATTCGCGAAGCAATCGGGGGGCGAGGTCCTGGTCGAGAGCGCCCTGGACCGCGGCACCACCTTCACGCTCTACCTGCCGCGGGTCGCCGGCACCGCCGCGCCGCACGAGCCCCTGCCCGAGCCGGCCGAACTCGCCGATGGGCACGGCACCCGGGTCCTGGTGGTGGAGGACAACCTGGAGGTCGGCGCCTTCGCGACACAGGCGCTGCAGGAACTCGGCTACGTGACCCGATGGGTGACCGACGCGGAGCAGGCCCTCGACGCCCTGCGCGGGACGGCCGGGACCGTCGATATCGTCTTCTCGGACGTGGTGATGCCGGGCATGAACGGGATCGATCTCGGCCAGGCCATCCGTCGTGAATGGCCGGCGCTGCCGGTGGTGCTGGCCTCCGGCTACAGCCACGTCATCGCCGAGCAGGGCACGCATGGCTTCGAATTGCTGCGCAAGCCCTACTCGGTCGAAGACCTCTCCCGCATTCTCCGGCGTGCGGTCGCGCAAGCCGCGGCATCGTGACCGTCCGTCCCCGCCGCGGTTGAACCCGGGCTCGTTCGCTCGTGTTGGAAGTGCAACGTGCCGACGGCGGTCATCGGACCACGCATCACGCGGCACGAGAGGGAGTCACCGACATGAGCGAAGGCGCCACCGCGAGCGACAGCCCCTTCATCAAGGGCCGCAACGCGCGCCTCTACGGCAAGCAGCCGGACAACAACCCCTACGCGGAGGGTAGCGAAGACCACCAAGCCTGGGCGCAGGCCTACGACGAAGCGGCGGACGACCGGCAGGAACAGGACAGCGGCATCGTCGACCCCCAGGCTTCCGCCAGAACCTGATCGGTGGAACCGAAGAAACGCTGCCGCCGCGCTCAGGCGGCCGCACCCGGCCGGCGGAACCCCTCGATGCCCTGGCGTTCCGGGTTGATGGCCGCAAGGGCCCGCTTGGCCGCCTCCAGCGGGTGCTCGGCCTCGATGCGCACGGAGGTCAGGTCCGGGTTCTTGTAGACGGTGACGATGGTGTCCATCACCTCGGTAAGCGTGGTGCGCTTGTCCTCCGGGGCGGCGATGAGGAGTTGCAGGCCCCAGGCCTGATAGAGGTCGACGAGGGCCTGCGAGTTGCGCACGTCGAGCTTCGAGAAGGCCTCGTCGAGGAGGCAGAGGCCGAGCCCCGGATTCTCGTCGCCCGGCCGGTCGCCCGGATAGTAGGCGGAGGCGAGCGACGCCGCGATCGCCACGTAGAACGGTGCCTGGGCCTCGCCGCCGGAGCCCCTGAGAGCCCGGTTCGACATGGTCGTGCGGTTACCCGCCCGGTCGCGCATGCCGATCTCGTAGACGAAGTAGTTGCGGTAATCGGCCAGCCGCGCCGCACTCTCGTCGCCGCCGATCAGGGCGGTGATCTCCGCGATGGCGTCGGCGAGCGGGCCCTCCAGCGGGGTGTTCTCGCCCGAGGCGCCCTCCCCCGGCAGGATCGCCTGCGCGGCGTCCGGCGAGCGCGCGACTTCGAGGGCGAGCGCGTGGACGGCCGCATAGCGCCGGTCCACCTCCGCCTCGAAGGCGTAGGTCTGGCCGGTGAAGGTCTGGGTCGACAGGCGCTCGTTGAGGGCGTCGAGGCGGGCGCGCACGCGTTCGAACTTGTCCGCCAGCCGGGTCAGCAGGTCCTCGATCATCAGGCGGCGCATCTCGCCCTCCGCCCGCAGGGCCTGATCGCGGTAGCGGCGCAACTCGTGTCCGGCCACCTCGTCATGGGCACGCTTCGCCCAGGCATAGCCGAACGAGGCCGGGGCGTCGCCGTTGCCCAGGGGATTCTCGATGCGCCACTGCACGCAGTACTCGGCCAGATCCCGCTCGGCGGCGCGCCCCTGGGTGCGGGCGGTCTCCATCGCCTCGCGCGCGGCGGCGCGAGAGACTTGAGCGAGGTTCGCCAGGGTCTTGGGCTCGAGTTCGGCGCGCTTCACCCGCAGCATTGCGACGGTGCGGGGGTCGAAGCCCTCGGGCTGCACGAGCCGGATGCGGACGGTGTCGCCGCCGATCCAGCGGGCATGCGCGCTCCGGCGCGCCTGGAGCGCGGCCCGCGCGAGATCGCGGGTGGCGGAGACCTTGGCCTTCAGTCCCGCCTCCTCGCCGAGCAACAGGTCGCGCTTGGGCTCGAGGACCTGGACCAGCTCGGTGAGGTAGGCGGAGCGTTCCTTGGCGAGCTCCTTCAGCTCGCCCTCCAGCACGCCGGTCTCGGCCTTCTCGACATGCTCGCGCTCGGTCGCGAGGCTCCGGCGCCGGCCCTCGATCGCGTCGGACTCCGCCCGCAATTCGGCCAGGTCGAGCGAGGTCGCCGCCATGCGGCTCTCCAGACCGGCGGCGATGCGGGCGGCCTCGCGCAGCACGTCGGCCTCGGCGCGCAGGCGCCGGGCTTCGGCGACCGCCTGCTCCCAGTCCTGCCGGCTCTCGGCCGTGGGGCCGCGCTGGCCCCGCGTCATCATCAGCTGGACGGGGCGCACCACCGAGTAGGCCATGCCGGAGGTCGAGCGCCCGCTCGGGGCCACGGCCCGGCTCATATGGGCGAGCGCCGCGTCGTTCGGGGCGAGATCGAAGCCGCCGAGGCGTGCGCCGAGGAAGGCCTGGGCGTGCGGATCGCGCGTCTCGATCAGGGCCAGCGGACCCTCATCGTCGCGGCCGCCGCGACGGCGCGCGGTGTCGGTCGTCTTCACGAGGATGCAGCGGTAGAACTGACTGCGTCGCGCCTCCAGATGCGCGAAGGCGGCATTGAGCCGGTCGGGCTCGACGACCAGGGCCTCGCGCGCGGCCCCCAGCAGGCCTTCGAGGGCCGGTCCCCAAGTCGGATCGACGATTTCGGCGAGTTCGCAGATCGGCGTCGCGTCGATCCCGAGGCGGGCGAGTTCGTCCCGGAACGCCGCGACGTCCGAGGACAGGCGTGGCGCGCTGGGCGTGCGCCCGCCGGGGGCCGGCGCGCGGGACTGCGCCGCGTTCTCCTGCGCCCGGGCACGCAAAGCCGCGTCCTCGGCCGCGCGCTCCAAGGGCGTGGCGATCGCAGGTGCGGCCGCGAGACCGGCGAGCAGGCCGTTCAGGGGGCCGTCGGAGCGCAAGGTCTCCTCCGGATTAGCCTCGCGGCGCAGGCCCGAGCGGGCACAGGCCTCCACCAGCCGGGCGGCCTCGGGTGAAACGCGCCGGATCTCGCCCGCCACCGCCGTGAGCTTGCCGGCGTCGAGAACGATCCCGACGAGGTCGGCGACGCGGGTGGCCAGATCCCGCCGGTCGCGGGCCACCATGGCGAGGCCGGCATTGGAGGCGGCAAGCCGCCCCTCCGCCGCCGAGCCGGCGATCAGCGCCTTCTTGGTGGCGATCTCGCCATCGATCTCGCGTACGAAGCCCTGGCTGGTCGCCACGCTCTCGCGGGCGATGCGCAGGCGCTCGGCGACATCCTTGAGGGCGTGGCGCGCGCCGATATGGTCGATGACGCGCCGGCGCAGATCGGCGTCGGCGGCCCGAAGCTCATGCAGCGTGGCCGACAGGCTAGCCTCGGCCCAGGTCTCGTAGCGCCCGAGGATGCGGGCGAGATGGGCGAGGCGCCGTTCCAGTTCCTCGATGGTCTCGCGCAGGCGGCGCCAGTTCTCCACCGACTGGCGGATGCGCGCCACGTCGAGGGGTTCGGGCTCGAGCACAAAGGAGCGCACGAAGGCCGAGGAATCGAAGATCGGCTTGAACGCCACCGCGTTCGAGAAAGTGCGCAGAAAGTGGCGCGGCTCCGGCACCGCCGATCCCTCGCGCAGGAGTCCGAGCAACTCGGCCGTGAAGCGTTCGCCCGAGGCGCGGAACTCGTCGAAGGTGGTGCCGCGGGTGCGCAGATCCTTGGCGATCTCCGCCCAGGGCGCCACGAAACTGCCGGCTGGCGCCTCCCGCACGTAGTCGGCGATCTCGAAGCGGTGACCGACATGGACGAACCGCGAGAGCGTAGTCTCGCGGCTTTCCTCCGCGCGCGCCGCGAGGGCAAGCCCGGACGAGACCACGCGCCCCGTCTTTTCGTTCTCGAAGACGAGGACGATCAGGCTCTCGCAGGCCTCCCGGGTGGGTCGGCCGCCCTCGGCGGGGTCGCTGATCCAGCCGAGGCAGTAATCGCGCACGGTGCGGGCGCTGCGCCCGGAGGCCGACGCGTTCAGGGCCAACCGGCTCGCGTTGTTGCCGGCCAGCACGGTGCCGACCGCGTCGAAGATGGTCGACTTGCCAGCGCCCGTCGGGCCCACCAGGGCAGCCGCACCCCGGATCCGAATCTGCTCGCGGCGGATCAGGTACCAGTTGGACAGGACGATGTCGGTGAGGCGGTACACGGCGGCTCTGGTCTGATCCCGGTTCGGCGTCGAAGCGACACCGCATGGACGCCCCGGGGCCTGGATGCAAGTCGCGTCCGGTCCGGGGCTGGGGACCGGGGGCGGCGCGACGCTTTCAGAACGCCTCCTCGCCCCGCGCGGCGCCCCAGGACCGGACCTGGTCCATCCAGGTGTCCGGCGACAGCACGGTGATGCCCGGCAGGACCATCAGGGGCGTGATCTTCTCGACCTTGTCGCGCTCGCCGAGACGCAGCGCACCCTTGCGGGCGAACAGGCGCAGGATGTCGATCAGGCGCTGCTCGTCGGGCGGATCGCTGCGGGTCGCCGTGCGGATCGATTCGGCGATGTCGTCGGTGGTGCACTCGACGACGCCCTCCGTGGTGACCTGGTGGGCCCGCAGGCCCTCCTCGTAGGCCAGCCGCAGCGAGAGCAACACGAGGGTCTCGTCCTTGCGCAAGCGCTCACCCTGGGCATCGTGACGGATTCCGTCGAGGGGTACGCGCAGGCACACCATCTGGTCGCGGTGCGCCACCTCGAAGCGGTACCCGAGGCAGCCGAAATAGGCTTGGAAGAACGGCGCGTAGTGCCGGGCGAGCTCGTAGGAGCGGCCGATCCCGGGGGTTCCGGCATAGACGCACTGGCTCTTGAGCAGCACCTGCAGCGCGCGGGTCAGCTCCTCCTCCGAGGGCGCGCGGGCGCCGGGCGGCGGCGGCTCCTCACCGTCCACGATGGCGCGAAAGGGTTCGAGCATGGCGGGTCCCGATTGAGCCGGCGCGGGCGCGGCCCGCATGAAGGCTCCGGTCTCTACCCGGCGAACCCGCGCGGCGCCAACCCGGGTCTCAGGCGGCCGCGGCGGGCTGGGCTCGGAACAGCGACAGACAGGCCGTGTCGCGGTGCATGCTCAGGATCGAGGCCCGGTCGAGGGAGGGGTTGGCGGCCAGGACCCGCTGAACCTCCGCCACGATGGCGTCGTAGCGGGACGCGTCGAAGTTCGGCTCCAGGGGACTGACCGCGATGTAGGTCTCGACCACGAGGACGCGCTCGCAACGCTCCCGGCCGACCTCGGCGGCGATCCAGGCATTCTTGATCAGGCATTTGCCGGCATTCATGGGGGTACGCTCCCGTGCCTTCCGCAGCGTGTCTGGCGGAGAGCAGAGGATGAACCCACCCCACGAATTTGCAAGGGTTCTATTCCATGCTGCGGCGCGAAGACTTGACTGCACTGCGAAGACTTTGATCTAACGCTGATTCATGAAGGTCGGTCGGGGCCGGATCAGCACGCGCCGGTGCCGGCCCGTTCCACCAGGAAATCGGGGCAATCCAGCCAGCCGTTGGCGACGCGGCCATCGACCCGCGAGAGGCGATACCGGCGCCGCAGGCTGCCGTCGAAAAGCACGTCGATCTCGCGCAGGCGCTGAAAGACCACGAAGTCGTCTACGTCGGCTATGCGGATCTGCGAGCCCCGGATCGCACGCCCCCGCCCGATCTGCGCCTCGATGAAATCGACCATCCGCTCGGGCGTCACCGCCACCCGCAGGCGGAACGCATCCTTGGCGGCGATGAAGGCTTCGATGGCCGGGTCGAGTTCGAATTCCGGCAGGGGTTCGCTCTCGATCGGCGGCCGGCGCAGGCGCGGGGCATAGCAATGCGGCTCGCCGATGGGCGGGCGCAGGAGCGAGATCTGGGGGGCCGGCAGGCCCGCGAGGTCGTCATCCGCCGACGCCACCGCGCGCAGGGCGGCGGCGGTGCGCTCGATCCGGTCGGAATCGCGGTGGTCGAGAGTGCGCAGCGCTGCCGCGATCCGCCGCTCCAGGCGGGCCACGATATCGGCCACCACGTCGAGATGCCGATCGAGCCCCTCGAAGATCGACAGGATCTCGGCGAGATCGGCGCGGACCGCGCGCTCGGACGCCTCCATGGTGGGGGCGCGGCCCTCGCGCAGACCGGCCTCGGCGAGCGACCGCAGGGTCAGCGAATCGCGTAAGGCCCGCCCGGCTTCGCGCACGATGCCGGAGCGGAACCGGAAGGGATTGAGACGCGTGTGCAGAGTCCGGTAGTCGCTCACGAGGTGGCGCGCGACGAACTCCTCGAAATAGAGCCGGAAGGCGGCGCCGTGGTCCGCCTCGCGCAGGATGCGCTCCTCGCTCTTGCGCATCGCCCCCGCGAGGCTGCGCAGGTGGCTGAGGAAGGCGCGCGCCGACTTGGCCGCATTGACCAGCGCCTCGGAGCGCTCGGCCGGGTTGGCGATGGCGCTCTCCAGGCTGCCCAGCACGTCGAGGACGGCACCGCCGTAGGAGCGCGTCTCGCCCCGGTTCAGTCGCGCCAGCTCCTCCACCAGGAGGCGGGCCTCGGGGTCGAACTCCACCACGGGGACGTAGCGCTCGCGCCGTTCCACCAGCCAGCCCGCGTCGAACAGGCGGCGGTAGACCACGGAGCGGCGCTCCGCCGGGTCCGCCGGGTCCGCCGGGGTCGCGTCGTCGTCCGCGATCTCGCTGGCCGCGTAATCGGCCGCGAAGTCGCCGATCGCCGCCAGGACATCGCTCTTGCGCAGGGGCTCGGCGGTGTCGCCGAAGATCCGCGCGTGGAGATGCAGCAGCAGGGCCGCGTTGAAGGCGCGGCTCGGCGAGGCCAGGGGCTTGAAGAGGTCTTCGGAGAGGCAGTTGAACAGCATGGCGTTGGCGGGGACGATCGCCACGGCGGGGCGCGCGAGTCAAATCGCGATGGGGACGGCGATCCGGGCGCGCGATGGACCTCGCCGCGCGGGCGTGCGTTGTCCCCCCGCCCACCGTGCGTCGCGCGGCGCGTCGTTACGGAGTTTCCCCATGTTCAGCCGCCTGCCCACAGCAGCGCTCGGCGCGTCCTTCCTGGCCGCGACCACCCTCCTTGGCGGACTTCCCGCCCTGGCCCAGGCGACGGCCGAGGCCCCAGGCCAGACGCTCGCCAATCCGGCGCCGGGGTCGCTCCGGGGCTCGAAGGTCATCGGCTTGCCCGTGATCGGCATGGACCATGTCCGGGTCGGCTCCGTCGAAGACCTCCTGCTGGCCAGCGACGGGCGGATCGCCGCCGTGGTGATCGGCGTCGGCGGTTTCCTGGGGATCGGCGAGAAGCTCGTGGCCGTGCCCTTCGATCAGGTCGCCTGGAACCTGAAGGACGTCCCGCTCACCTCCGGGCCGACCTCGGTGACGACGCCCGAGACGGCGCCCAGCAAGGCGGCCGCCGCCAAGGTCACGCCCGAGACCATGCCGGGGGCCGACACCAGCCGCGACGTGCTCGGCGCGGTCGAGGACATGCATGCCGGCAAGGTCGGCGACACGACCGGATCGACGGCGGGCGCGACGGTACCGAAGACGGAGCCGGCGACGGTCATGGCCGGCGGGACACCGGTGCACGCGGAGGTCCGCATGACGAAGGCGCAGCTCACGGCGGCCCCCGCCTTCAGCTACGACGCCGCCGCGCGGAAGGCCGAGAAGTGAGCGCGGCGCGGGCAGGTCTCACAAGGAGGCGGGCAAGCACCTTCGCGGGTGCCGCCCTGTTTTCGCTCGCCACGCTGGGCCAGGCGCTGGCCCAGCAGATGAATCCGGCCCCGCCGATCCGCGAGTCTGGCTCGCCCGGCTCGAACTCCGCGGCCGCCAACGCGGCGGCGACGGATTTCAACTGGATCTGGGCCAGCCTCGTGGTGGCGATCTTGGTCTTCGCGGTCTGGTACATGGTCCGGCGCCGGCAATCGCGCCGGTAGCCGGCGCGGCGCTACTTCGCTGCGCTACTTGCCGGCGCTGGGGAAGAACAGTTGCTCGCCGCCGATCTTGTAGCTCGCGATGGCCGCCTGTCCCTCGGGGGAGACGAGCCAGTCGATGAAGGCCTGGCCTTCCTTGGCCTTCACGGTCGGGTGCTTCCCGGGGTTCACCAGCATGACGCCGTAGGGGTTGAATAGGCGCTTGTCGCCCTCGACCACGATCCCGAGTTCGCCCCGGTTCTTGAACGAGAGCCAGGTGCCACGATCGGCCAGGATGTAGGCGTTCAGAGCCGAGGCGGCGTTGAGGGCCGGCCCCATGCCCTGGCCGACGTCGCGGTACCAGTCGCCCTTGGCGGCGGCGAGATCGACGCCAGCCTCCTTCCAGGTCCGCAACTCGGCGCTGTGCGTGCCGGAGCGGTCGCCGCGCGAGACGAAGGGCGCCTTGGCGGTGCCGAGCTTGGCGAAGGCCGCCACGACGTCGTGACCCTTCACACCGGCTGGATCGGACTTCGGTCCGACAAGGACGAAGTCGTTGTACATCACGTCCTGCCGCTTCGTGGCGAAACCCTCACTCAGGAACTTCTCCTCGGCCGGGCGGTCATGCACCAACACCACGTCGGCATCGCCCCGCCGAGCCGCGTCGAGGGCTTGGCCCGTGCCGAGGGCCACGACCTTCACGGCGATGCCGCTCTTGGCCTCGAACAAGGGCAGCAGGTGCTTGAAGAGGCCCGACTGCTCGGTGGAGGTCGTGGAGGCCACCACGATGGAGGCGGGTTCCGCGCGGAGCACTGCTGCGGAGCCGACGGCGCCGAGCAGGCCGAGGGCGGCGGCGAGACCGCGAGCTACGAGACGGCGGCGAAGGAGGTCCAAGGCAGTTCTCCGGCGATGTAGGCCCGGGTCTCGGGCCTCTGGGGGGCGGTGAGGATGGCGCGGGCCGGGCCATGCTCGACGGCGCGGCCCTGCGCGAGCACGAGCACGTCGGCGGCGAGCCGCATGACCTGTCCGAGATTGTGCGAGACCAGCACGACCTTCGTGCCGCGCGCGGCCATCTCGGCCAGCAGCGCTTCCACGAGTTCGGTGACGGCGGGGTCGAGGTTGGCCGTGGGCTCGTCCGCCAGGAGAAGGCCCGGCTCCACCGCCCAGGCGCGGGCGAGTGCCAGGCGCTGCTGCTCGCCACCTGAGAAGCGCGTCGCCGGATCCCCGGCCCGATCAGCGAGTCCGACGCGTGCCAGTGCCGCGCGGGCGCGGGCCTCGCGCTCGGCGCGGCTGAGACGCAGGGGCGCCAGGGCCAGGGCGACGTTGGCGAGAGCGCTCGCCCGTACCAAGGCTGGACGCTGGAACACGAAGGCGCGCCGCACGGGCGCGGAGGCGACGATCCGAACCCGCCCGCGGGTCGGGGCGATCAGACCGTCGATGATCCGGAGCGTGATGCTCTTACCGGCGCCGTTCGGACCAATGAGGGCGGTGATGCCGGTGGCCGGAATCATGGCGGTCAGCCCGTCGAGAATCGTCGTGCCGTTGCGGCACAGAACGAGGTCTTCGAGGTGCAGGCTCGGCATCGCGTTCACCCGAAGGCCCGCACGGCGTATCCGCGAAGGAGGGCGGCCGCCCCGTTCACCGCGATGACGATGCCCATCAGTACGAGGCCGAGGGCGAGGGCGAGGCTGAGGTCTCCCTTCTGGGTCTCCAGGGAGATGGCCGTGGTCATGGTCCGGGTGTGGCCGTCGATGTTGCCGCCGACCACCAGCACGGCGCCGATCTCCGAGATCGCCCGTCCGAAAGCGGCGAGCGCCGTCGTCACGAGGGAGAAGCGGGTGTCGTGGATCAGGGCCAGCGCCCGGCGCGGCGCCGAGAGCCCGAGGGAACGCAACTGCTCACCGAGATGGGCCTCCGAATCGGCGATCACCTGCCGGGTCAGGGCGGCGATCAGGGGCGTCGCCAGCACGGCCTGCGCCGCCACCATCGCGGTCGGCGTGAACAGCAGGCCGAAGCTCCCGAACGGTCCGGACCGTGACAGGAGCAGGTACAGCACCAGCCCGACGATGACGGGGGGCAGGCCCATGAAGGCGTTCAGGAGCCCGACCACGCCGCCGCGCCCCGGAAAGGCCGCGACCGCGAGGAACGCGCCCGCCGGAACGCCCAGGGCGAGGCCGATACCAACAGCGCTCATGCTGACGCGCAGGGACAGCCACGCGATGGCGAGCACGTCGCGGTCGAGGGTCGCGAGGCGCAGGAACGTGTCGTCGAGCGTTTGGAGCATCGTCTTCGGGCTGCGGGGACCGCGCTTCGATGATATGTCCGCCTATGAAAGATCAATAGGAAAGGCGTTTCCGATGCGAGTCAGCCTGCGCGTCGAGGGCGAGGCGGACGGGCTGGCGCTGGGCCCAGCCTTCGCCCTCCTGGATGCCGTCGCGGGGGCGCCCTCCCTGCTCGCTGCCGCCCGGACCCTCGGGATCTCGTATCGCTCCGCCTGGAGCCGGCTCGCCGCGATCGAGGCGGCGCTGGGGCGCCCGGTCGCGATCAAGACGAAGGGGCACGGCACGGCATTGACGCCCTACGGCGTGGCGTTGCACGCGAGTCTCGCGGCGACCTTCCGCCGACTTGGACCGACCCTGGCCGCAGAGGAAATCCGCCTAGCCGACGCACTACGTGCGCTCCGGTTGGAAGCGCCGACGCGGATGCGGATCGCGGCGAGCCACGACCCTCTGCTGCTCGGCGCGGTGACGGACCGGCCCGGGATCGAACTTGCGGTGGCGGGCAGTCTCGACGCACTGGCGCTGTTGCGGGCGGGGAGCGCGGACGCGGCGGGGTTTCATTACGGGGCGCGTGGCGTTCCCCCCGTGCCGCTCGACGCGGTGTTTGCCGATACCGGCCTCGTCGTCCGCCCCCTGTTCGACCGGGAGCAGGGCTTCATGCTGCCGCCCGCCAACCCAAGCGGCGTCTCGTCCGTCACCGACATCGCGCGCCTGCGCCTGCGTTTCGTCAATCGGCAGCGCGGGGCGGGCACGCGAATCTGGTTCGCCCGGCTCTGCGCGGAGGCGGGTCTCCGGCCGGAGGATGTCCTGGGGGCGCAGACCGAGGAATTCACCCATCAGGCCGTGGCCGCCCTGATCGCCACGGGGGCCGCCGACGTGGGCATGGGCACCCCGGCGGTCGCGCAGCGCTTCGGCCTCGCCTTCCACTCGGTGGGGTGGGAAACCTATTTCCTGGCGATCCGGGCGGATTTTCCGGGCTTGGCGCGGTCGGAGCCGCCGGACACCCTCGACCTCTTCCTCGCCGCGATCGCGCAAGCCGCTGCGACGACGCTCGGCTACGCGAACCCATCGTCGTCCTACCCAGGGTCGTCCTACCAAAGCGTGGTGTGCGGGTAGAAGGTCAGGATGTCGCCCGGCGCCACCGCCGTGACCGCATCGGCGAGTTCGACGAGGCCGTCGCTCTCGGTCAGCGAGCTGAGCACCCCGGCCCCCTCGCGGGGATACTTCGAGGCCTCCAGCACGGCGTCGGTGGCGAGTGCGACGCTGGCGCGGACGAATTCCCGGCGCCCCGCCTTCTTCTTGTAGGCGAACGCCGCTCGCACCGGCTGGCCGAGGGGCGCAACCGCGCTCGCTCCCCCGAGGCGCGCGAGGAGCGGACGCACCACGAACAGCAGCGTCACGTAAGCGGCACCCGGGTTGCCCGGCAATCCCACGAAGGGCGTCCCCGCCACCAGCCCCATGGCGACGGGGCGCCCGGGCTTGATCGCCAGGCGCCAGAACATCAGAGAGCCCCGCGCCTCGACGGCGGCCTTGACGTGGTCCTCCTCGCCCGTCGAGACGCCGCCGGAGGTCAGGATGAGGTCATGATCCCGGGCGGCGGCCGCGATGCGGTCTGCCAGGGCGGCCGGCTCGTCGCGCAGGATACCGAGGTCGGTGACGCTGACCCCGAAGCGGTTCAGCAGCGTCGCGAGCATCACCCGGTTGGAATCATGGATCGCTCCGGGCCCGAGGGGACGGCCCGGTTCGGTGAGCTCGTCACCCGTGGAGAACAGGGCGACGCGCAGCCGCGTCCGCACCGGCAGCCGATCATGCCCCGCGGCGGCGGCGAGCGCGATGTCCTGTGGCCGCAGGCGGCGACCGGCGGGGATCGCAATCGCACCCGTGGCAATGTCTTCGCCGGCCGCGCGGGCATTCGCGCCGCGCTTCAGCCCGGCCGGCAGCACGACAGTCTCGCCCTCGCGCCGGACATCCTCCTGCATGAAAACGGTGTCGGCCCCCGCGGGCATCGGCGCGCCCGTGAAGATGCGGATCGCCCCCGCATGTGCCCCCCGGCCTTCGGGGGATGCCCCGGCGGCGAGCCGTCCGACCACGGGCAGCGCGCTCTCGCCCTCCGCCGACAACGCGGCGTGGCGCACGGCGTAGCCGTCGACCGCCGAATTGGCGAAGGGCGGTACGTCGTGCAGCGCCGGCACGTCCTCGGCCGCGATGCGTCCATCGGCGTCCCCGAGGGACACCCACTCGGTGCCCGCCAGGACGGGAAGGCGTTCGCCGATCAGCGCCACGGCCTCCTCGATGCGCATGAGCGCACCGCCGAAGGCGAAGCAATCGTCGGTCAGCTGGGCCATCGTCCCTCCAGGCGCGCCAGCGCCGTCTCCAATGGCTCCGCCAGGGTCAGCACGAGGTCGGCGATGACATCGACGGCGTCGAGATCGACCACCGGGACGCGCGCGTCCGGATGCGGCCGGTCGCTCGCCACCGCGACGATGCGGAGATCGTCCGGATGCAACGGCGGTTTGCCGTTGGCGACGCGATGGACCTCGAGCTTGGCATGCGCCTCCCGCTTGAAGCCCTCGACAACGACGAGGTCGCATGGCGCGAGGCGGCGCAGGAGGTCGGGCAGGCGCGCCTCCACTTCGTCACCGACCTCGTGAATCTGGACCCAGCGCCGGGACGAGGAGACAATGACCTCGCACGCTCCCGCCGCCCGGTGAACGTAGGAATCCTTGCCCGGCTGGTCGACGTCGAAGGCGTGGTGCGCGTGCTTGACGGTGGCGACGCGCAGGCCGCGCGCGGTCAGGGCCGGAATCAGCCGGGCCAGCAGGGTCGTCTTGCCTGCCCCGCTCCAGCCGGCGAGCCCGATGACGCGGGCGGGATTGTCGAGGTGCGCCGGGTTCATGCGCTGCCCGCCGGCGCGAAGCCGGCCTCCGCGAGTAGCCGCCGGGACTCGGGCTCGTCCAGGAGGTCGAGGAAAGCGGCCAGGGCCGGGCGCTCCCGGTCCGCGATCCGGTAGGCGAAATCGTAGCGCTCGTCGGTGAGCGGCAGGAAGCCGAGCCCGTAGGCCCGCGCCACCGTGGCGATGGCGACACCCCAATCCGCTCGGCCTTGCGCGACCGCAGCCGCCACGGCGTTGTGGGAGCGCGGCTGGTTGAAGAAGCCGGGAGGCCGCGCACCCGCGAGGAGACCGTCGACCAGGGCCCGGGTTCCCGAACCCGTATTGCGGTTGACCATCACGGCATCCGGATCGGCGCGGATCACGCCGACCGCCTCGGCGGCAGGGCGGCCCTCGAAGCGGACATCGCCCGTGCGGTGGACGATACCCTGGCGGCGGCCCCAGCCGGGCGCCAGCGCCATGCCCTCCCTCAGAAGAGGCTCGTTGTAGCGGCCGGTCTCGGGATCGAGAAGGTGCATGGCAGCAAGATCGCACTCGCCCCGTGCCAGGGCGGCGAGGCCTCCGGCGGAGCCGACCCAGAGGGTCCGGGCCCGGTAGCCGCGCTCGGCCAGGCGCCCTACCATACGGTCGAGGCCGACGCAGTGGCTGCCGATGATGGTGAGGTCGGGTGGCCGCACCCCCGCCCCGAGCCGCGTCACCGCGACGGTCTCGCCCGCCTCCAGGCCGGGGCGCGCCGCCGGCACCGCGAAGAAGCCATCGGCCTGCGAGAAGGCCGTGACGGAGCCGGAGCCCTTCGGCAGCGGGAGTGCGACGAGGCCGGCCTTGGTCTGTCCCAAGGAAGCCATCACGAATTCGGTGCGGCCCTGCTCGGAGGCGACACGCTGCGGTAGGGTCGCCTCCACGTGGGTCTCCTCGCGTGGCGGCAAGCCCGCCAGGGCGCGGATCAGCGGAACCACCACGTCGTGGAAGGTGAACATCGCCGAAGTCGGAAAGCCGGGCAGCACCACGATCGGCGTGCCATCCGCAACTGCGAGGCAGAGGGGCTTGCCGGGCTTCAGGGCGACGCCGTGCACGACGATGCCGGGTTGGCCAAGGCGCTGGAGGATGCGGTGCGAGACGTCGCCAGCCCCCTTCGAGGTCCCCCCGGAGAGCACCACGAGGTCGCTCGCGGCCATCGCGGCGCGCAATGCGGATTCGAGGGCGGCCTCCTCGTCGCGGACGATGCCGAAGGGAATGGCCCTGCCGCCATTTTCGGTGACGGAGGCGCACACGATGGGGCCGTTGGAATCGTAGATCGCACCCGGAGGCAGGGCCGCGCCGGGAGGCGCAAGCTCGTCGCCGGTGGACAGCACCGCCACGCGCGGGCGGCGCACGACCGCGACGGTGTCGAGGCCGCAGGCGGCCAGCATGCCGATCTCGCGGGCCGTGATGGGGACACCCCGGCGCAGCACCGTCTCGCCGGCCGCCATGTCGGCCCCGGCATAGCCGATGAACTGTCCCGGCCGTGCCGCCTGGACGATTTCGACCGACCGGGTCGGCGCGTCGAATTCGGTGCGTTCCACCATGACGACCGCATCGGCCCCGCGCGGGATCATGCCCCCGGTGGCGATCGGCGTCGCGGTCCCGGCGGCCACGGCAAGCGCCGGGGCAACGCCGCAGGCCAGGATCTCGGCGTTCAGCGTGAGCGCGCGGGGCTGGCCGTCGCGGGCACCCTCCGTATCGGCGGCACGCAGGGCGAAGCCGTCGACCAGGGCCCGGTCGAAGGGCGGCACGTCGATGGGCGAGGCGACGTCGCGGGCGAGCACCCGGCCGAGGGCCTCGGCGAGCGGAATCGTTTCGTCACCGAGCGCGACGTGCGGTACTGCCGCGCGGAAGCGGGCATGCGCCTCTTCGCGGCTGACCACGTTGAGGAATTGCTCCTGTCGCGCCGCCTGGGCGAGCCGCGTGGCGAAGTCGTCCCCGGCGATGCTCATAGGGGCAGTACCGCCACCGGTGTCCCGGCGGGATGGCCCTCGGAGTCCGGTGCCAGGAGGAGGGCGGCATCGGCCGCGGTCAACCGGCTCAGGGGCAACTCCTGTCCGCCGAGGGGGAGCAGCCCGTCGGCCTCGCGGCGCGCGAAGACGATCTCGCTGAGACCGATCGTAGAGGTGACTTTGCGCAGGAGCGGCGCATGTGCCGGAACCGGGGACGTTGCACCGGTCAGCGCCCGGATCAGCGGACGCCCGAGGGCGAGGAAGGCCGCGAGGGCCGCATCCGGCCGGCCGGGGAGGAGCAGGACCGGATGCTCGCCGACGCGCCCGAACCCCGCCGTCTCGCCGGGCCGCAGGGCGATGCCGTGGGCCTCGACGCTGCCCGCACGGGCCAGGCCAGCCGCGGCGTGATCGTTTCGCCCGAAGCCGGTGCCGCCGAGAACCAAGGTCGCGTCGGCTACGTCTGCCGTGAGCGCGTCCGCGATCGCCTCCGGGTCGGCGCCGGCGCGCACCACCTCCGTCACGACGGCGCCTTCCGCCTCGATCAGCGCGGCGATGAACGGCGACAGCGTGTCCCGCTCCACCGTGGCGGCGGCGACCAGCCGAAGGTGGGGCACGCGGACCGGGACCGCCGCGATGCCGGCCGCCTCGAGGGCGAGCCGGTGGAGCGGCGTGATCCGCGTGCCCGCCGCGACCAGACAGTCGCCGGAGCCGATCTCGTCGCCGACGGATCGCAGGCCCGTGCCCGCCGCCGCATCGTCGATGACGTCGCGTCCCGCGACCGCCTCGAACGCCAGCACCGCGTCGGTGTCCCCGGGCATCGCCGAGCCGGCATCGACCCAGGCGGGCGCGCGCGGCGGCAGCACAGGTGCGTAGGGCGATGCCCCGAGAACGTCGTCGGCCCGCACCGCCCAGCCGTCGCGTAGCGCGATGGCGTGCTGCGGCTCGTCCCGCGCGGCGCGGATATCGCTCCCGGCGATCCGGCCGACCGCTTCACGCGGCGAGACCAGGCGGATCGCCAGGGGCACGAAAGGACCCACCATCAGGGCCAAGGCGTCGGCGAGCGGGATCAGGGCCGCCGATGCCGTGCGCCGCAGGCCGGTCTCGGGAACGTGTTTCTCGGCCGCGATGCGGGCAGGAACGATCATGCGCTGAGCGATGCGCCATCGCCGGTCCGGGATCAAGCACCCTCGCCGCCGACCGCGTCACCGGGTCTCGCCGGTGGCCGGGCGACACCTGCGTCAGGGATCGATTAGGGTTCGCCCGCGCGGGACGATCCGCGTCAAACGCGTTCGGCCGGGGAGATTCGATGTCCGCGAGGCGATGGGGGCCGATCGTCGGCATCGCGATCCTGCTCGGCCTCGGCGCCTCTGCCGACGCGCAGATGCGAGGGCATGGCGGCCCCGTGCGGGCGCTCGCCGTGGCGGCGGGCGGTACGCTCGCGATCTCCGGTGGCTTCGATCAGGCCGCGATCCTGTGGGGCATCGAGACCGGAACGGCCCTGACGGTGCTGCGCTTCCACGACGGGGCGGTGAACGCGGTGGCCGCCCTCCCCGATGGCCGCTTCGCCACCGCTTCGGAGGATGGCCGCATCGCCCTCTGGCGCGCTGGCCAGCCGGAGCCGGAGCGGGTCTTTTCCGAGCATGCCGGTCCGGTCTCGGCCCTGGCGCTGGCGCCAGACGGCCTCGCCCTGGCCTCGTCCTCGTGGGACGGCACGGTCCGCATCCGCGCCCTGTCGGGCGGTCCTGCGCGGGTCCTCGCGGGGCACCACGGCAACGTCAACGCGGTGGCGTTCCTGCCCGATGGGCGCGCGGTCTCGGCGGGCTACGACGCCACCGTGCGAGTCTGGCCGTTAGCGGATGATGCCGGTGCCGTCCCCGTTTTGTTCACCCTGCCCACGGTGCTGAACGCCCTGGCGGTGACGCAGGACGGCGAGATTGCGGCGGCGGGGGGCGATGCCGTCGTCCGGCTGCTGCGGCCCGATGGCCGCGTTCGGGCGGAGATCGATGTCGGACCGAACCCGGTCATCGCGCTCGCGCCCTCCCCGGACGGCACCCGCATCGCCGCCGCCTCGGCCGGGGGCGCCGTGACGGTGATCGACCGCGCGGCGGGCACGGTCCTGACCCGCCTCGTCGGGCCCGGCCTGCCGGTCTGGTCCGTCGCTTGGCGTCCGGAGGGAGGCGAACTCCTGACCGGCGGCGGCGATCGCCTGATCCGTCGCTGGGACGCACGAACCGGCGCGCCGATCGGCCCCCTGGCGATGCCGCGTCCCGCCGATGCCCTGGCGGCCTATCACGGCGACCGGGGTGCGGAGGTCTTCCGCGCCTGCGTCGCCTGCCACGCCCTGCGCCCAGAGGATGGCCCTCGCGCCGGCCCGTCGCTCGCGGGCATCATCGGCCGACGCATCGCCACGGCGCCGGACTACCGCTACTCGGACGCCCTCAAGGGCATGGACATCGTCTGGGACGCGCGCACCATCGCGCGGCTGTTCGAGGTCGGCCCCGCGCGGTACACGCCCGGCACCCGGATGCCGGAGCAAACCATTACCAGCGCCGAGGACCGCGAGGCTCTGGTCCGGTTCCTGGAGCGGGCGACGGCGGCACCCTGAGGCGTTTTAAACCGGCATCACCATGTAGCGGGCGCCGGCCCCGTAGCTCGCGAGCTTTACCGCCAGGGCCAGCTCGACATCGGTGTGCATAAAGCCCCGTCTCCACCAAAATTCTGCCGACGCGTTCACAGCCACGAGGGCGATGGTGCCAGCGCCCGCCATGCGCGCCCGCGCGACGAGCAGCGCGAGGCCGGCGCGCGCGTGCCCGGCGCCGCAGAAGTCGGGATGAACTCCGAGATCGTGCAGGTAGATCGCATCCCCCGACCCACGCAGCCCGTCGAGGGGCCGGTTCAGGGCAGGAATGCGGCCGAGGGGCCACGGATAGGCGATCGCGTAGCCGCCGATGTTGCTCTCCGCGTCCGCCAGGGTCAGGCAGAGGTCGCCCCCGAGCGCCAGCCGCTCGGCGAAGCGCGCGACGTCTTCCGGGTGGTCGGGGAACAGCGCCGTGGCGAGGTGGTGGATACCGGGCAGATCCTCCGACCGCATGCTCCGCCAGTGCGGGGCGCCGATCATGCGCGGTGCGTTCGCCTCACTGCGGACCGCGCTCGCGCAGGTAATCCTCCGTCGTGCGGGGTTTGTCGCGTTCGGGGCCGGCATGGGGATCGAAGCCCTGGTTCACGGCGACCTCGACGCGGCAATCCTCGCACATCATCAGGGCGCGGACACGGGCCTCGCCGGCCGGACCCGTGAACATCCAGTGCCGGTCACGCAGCTTCTCGACCACGCGCTCGATGGTGCTGCGGGTGCCGAAGGGCTTGGCGCAGGTGATACAGGCGAAGGGCTCTTCTTCCTTCACCACTCGGCGCGGCGCCTTCCAGGCCTCGAAGTCCACACCGGGCATCAGGTCGATCACGTTCTCCGGACAGGTGTTGGCGCAGAGGCCGCACTGAACGCAGAGGCTCTCCTCGAAGCCGAGGAAGGGCCGCTCGGCGCTGTCCGAGAGCGCGTGGGTCGGGCAGGCGCCGACGCAGGCCAGGCAGAGCGTGCAATCCTCGGTGCGGAAGTTCAGTCCGCCGAACGGCGCGCCGGCACCGAGGGCGATCCGGGGCACCGGCAAGGGGGCGGCCGCGTGCATCTCGTTGAAGGCGAAGCGCAGCACCTCGCGCTTGGCCCCCACCGGCATGAACCGGGCGGGCGCCCGGGCGGGTGTTCCGGGCGCGGCCTCGGACAGGGCTGCCGCCAGGGCGTCCGGGTCGTCGGTCTCGATGATCGATACCACCGGGGCGCCTGCCGGGCCGCCGTAGCCGAGGCCCTGGGCCAGGAGGTCGCCCAAAGCCACGACCCGCTGCAGACTCTCGAGGTCGTGCTTCGGTCGGGCGCGCGCCAGAAGGCGGACGCCGGTCGCCCCGTAGGCGAGGAGCGCCGCGAAGGTCTCGGGCCCGAGTTGGGTGATCTCGTTGACGCGCACCGGCAGCACATCGGCAGGCAGGCCGTCGCCGTGGCGGGCCAGCGCGTCGATCAGCGGTTCACCGTGGTCGCCGTCGTGGAACAGCACCGTGGGCGCGCGGCCCCCGGCCGCACCGTAGGCGAGCATCAGGGTGCGCAGGCGCCGCATCAGGGCGTCGGCCGGGGGCAGCGCGTAGGCCGCCGCTCCGGTCGGGCAGACGGAAGCACAGTTGCCGCAGCCGGCGCAGATGTAAGGATCGATCGCCACGGTGTCGCCGGCCGGCGCGATGGCGCCGGTGGGACAGACCTCGAGGCAGCGGGTACAGCCGGTGATCCGCGAGCGGGAATGGGCGCAGAGGTCGGCGTGGAAGTCGACGAAGCGCGTCTTGTCGAAGGTGCCGACGAGGTGGGAGGCCTGGCCGACCACTCGCTCGACGGCGGCCGGGTCGCGCGGGTCGGCGCGCAAGTAGCCGAGCCGGACCTCGTGGGCCGGAAACAGCGCCGTGCCGCCGGTCAGATCGATGAGGATGTCGCAGGTGGAGGTGGCGCCGCTGCGGCCGGCGCCGAATTCCAGGTGGGTGCGCGAAGACGGAGCGGGCAGCGCGTAATCGTCGATGCGCAGGTCGAAGGCCCCGAGGCGGCCCTTCGCGCCCGCGATGGTGCCCCTCACCACGGGGAAGTCGTTGCGCTGCGGCGGCTCCACCGCTTCGGGCCGGGTGAGCAGCACGGTCACATCGAGGTGCTCGGCGAGGCGCCGCCCGGCCTCGATGGCGGTGGCGTCGCGACCGTAGATCAGCGCCACGCCCTGGCTCTCGATCGCCACCGTGGCGGCATCCGGCAGCGGCTCCGCACAGGCGGCAAGCAGGGCCGCCATCTTCGGGCCGGCGGCCTTGGCCTGACTCGACCAGCCGGCGGTCTCGCGGATCTTGGCGTAGCTGACCCGATCCTCGGCTCCGAGTTCGGCGGCGACCTCGTCGAAGAGCGGGGCCTGCAAGGTGCAGGAGATCGTGACCGGCGCGCCGGTGCCGAGCGCCTCGCGGACCCGGTCCAGTTCACGCCCGCAGAGCTGGTCGGCGGTCTTCAACCGGCCCCCGCAGCCGCGCCCGATGACCTCGGCATCGAGCGGCATCGTCCTCTCGCAGGAACAGGCGAACACGATACGGTCGGACACGCGGGAAACCTTGCGTTCGGGGGAAACATGCGGCGCGGGCGGAGGGCCCTTCGCAGGATCGTCGGTCTCTTATATAGACTCGAAACGTTCAAAACGACGATCCGACACACCGGCGCAGCCCGCGTGCCAATCGCGGGACACCGATGACGCCCATCTTGCCGCGCCGCCTGTCCATTGCGGCGCATGCTTTCCCGGAACATGTGCGTGCGACGGACCCGTGACCCTTTCGAGCCCTGATCTGCGCCGCATGCCCTCTCCCTCGATCGAGGCCGCCACCTTCCTGCCCGTGCTGCCGCCCGCCTTCGGCCTCCGGGTGCTCCCATCGCCAGCCGATGCCTTCACGGAGGCCGTGCGCCTCGCGCGGTGCGAGGGATCGGAGGCCGCCGGCACGCTGATCGTTGTCGCGCGCGCCGACGTGCTCGACTTCGCGGTTGTGTTGGCGCCCGAGGAGGCCCTGGTCTCGGCGCGGCGCGCGTTCCTCGCCGGAATGGTGGCGTTCGCCGACGCGGTCGGGGCGCATGGCCCGCCCGAGATGCCCCTCACCTTCCGCTGGCCCGATACCCTGGTGTTCGACGGGGCCCGTCTCGGCGGCGGCCGGCTCGCCGCGCCGGACGCCTGCGCCGAGGACGCGGTGCCCGAATGGCTGGTCTTTTCCGGCATGCTGATCCTGTCGAAAGCGGCGGCGGGCGATCCCGGCCTGACGCCGGACTCGACCGCCCTCGACGAGGAGGGCTTTCCCGCCGGCATCGCGGTGCCGCTCGTCGAGAGCTTCGCCCGCAACCTCATCCGGGCCTTCGACGGCTGGTCGGAGGCCGGATTCGGCGATCTGGCCGGGCGCTACCTCGCCCATCTGCCGGTGCCGCAGGGCGTGGCCGCGCGGATCGACCCGGGCGGCGACGTGATTCTGAACGACGTGGAGCGCTGGCCGCTGGCGCCGCTCCTGGCCGAGCCGGCCTGGCGCGACCCCGAGACCGGGACGGTGCGGCTGTGAGCGCTCTCAGGCTGCCGCGCACCTTGCGCCTCGATCCCTCCGACACCTTCGTGTTCGCGCACCCGGCGGAGCCCGGCGAGTGGGCGGTGACGGGCTCGTTCCTGTTCTGGGACGCGGACCTCGCGGCGTTGGAGGGCAAGGCCCGGGCGGCGTTCCGCGCTGGCTTCGTCGGGGTCGCCTCCCTCGGGTTCTCGACGCTGGTGGTGGTGAGCGAGGCCAGCGAGGCGGAGCGGGACGCGGCCGTGGAGGATCTCGCCCGGCACATCCACGAGCGCCTCGGCGCCCCGGACCGCGAAGCCGCACGGGCTGCGGCACACGAGGAGGTCGCCTTCGCCGCCTCGCTCTGCAACCTGCCCGTCGGCAGCGTCGTGGCGATGCACCGCACCGTGCGGGACGGGGAGATCGCGGAAGCCTTCCGCACCCTGCATCAGCGCGATCCCGCCCTGCCGGGAGCCGACCGCCTGCACGCCCATGCCCGTGCCTTCCAGTTCATCGAGACCGATGAGGAGGAGCCCGAGGAGCGGGCGGACCTGATCGGCCTCGCGCGCACCCGACCGGAAACCTGAGCCATGCCCACGACCAGACAGCCGAGGACAGCGCGATGACCGAGTTCTGGGTCTCGAGCGGCCATCATCTCACCCGGCGCACGGAGGGTGGCGGCCTCGGCGTGACGGACGAACTCATCCTCGCGTATCTCGCCCGGCCCGAACTCATTCCACCGGAGGACGCCTGCGACGCCGAGCGCCGGCTGTACGCGGACCTGCGCGCGGAACCGCGCCGGGCCGTCCCGCCGGAGGCGGTGGCGGCCATCGCCGATGCGGACGCGCGCGAGAACTGGGCGGTGCTGCTCGCCTTCCGCGATCGCCTGCTCGCCGCGCGCTCCATCGAGGCGGCCTATCTCGACCTCGTGCGCGGCGGCCTGCAGGGTACGCCCTCGCTGTTCCTGAACCAGCTCGTCCACCTCATCCTGCGCAACGCCCTCGACGGATGCGACGACCCCTTCGTCCTGCGCGCCGCCGAGCTGTTCTTCCGGGCACAGCGCGTGAGCCGCCTCGACGGGGCTGTCCTCCTCGCCGATTCCGAGGTGATCGAGGCGCGGGAAGGCTCGGCGCCGCTGTCGCCCCTGGTGACGATGCTCGGCAAGGAGGCGGCCAACGAGCTCGACATTCTCAACGCCGAGAATGCCTGGAGCTACTGGAGCCGCTCGGACGCCTTCTCGATGGCGCTGAACCTCGGCTCCAGCGCCCCGAGCCGTGCGGGGCTCGCCCGCGTGATCGAGGCCTTCATCGGCCATCTGCTGAACCTGGAGGTCCGGGTCGAACCCCTCGAGGCGCTGGAGGATTCCGACTGGCGCTGGTTCGTCGGCCTCGACGCCGAGGCGACGCGGATCGGCAACGCGCTCTGGCGCGGACAGGCGGTGGACGAGGCCGATCGGGCGCGGGTGATCGCGATCTTTCGCCTGACCTTCGCGGACCCGCAGCGCGTGGACCCGGCGGTCGGCGACCGGCCGGTCTACCTGCTGCTTGCCGCCAGCCCGGCCAATCTCGTCACCCTGAAACCGCAGAACCTGATCGTCGGGCTGCCCCTCGCGGGCCTCCCGTCCGGTTCCTGAGGCCCGAACGGCGCCCCGGCGCATTGTCCCGACGCGTGAAGGAAGAGGCGATGCCCGAGAACCACTTCGAAGTCGGCGTGCTGGTGGCCCGCCGGCGCCTGCGCGGCCCCTGGGCAAGTCACGCCTGGATGCCCGTCGCGGTCCTGCCGGCAGCACCACCCGTGGCGGCCTGGACCAAACTCTCCGAAACCGAGGAGGAGGCGGTGTTCTACGCCGGCGCCTTCGACGTCCTGCTCCATCCGGCCGAGACCTCGCATTACCGCGACAACCTCGTCTCCGGCCGCCCTGCCCTGTGGGTCGCGCTGCGCAAGCTCGACGAGGATCGCTACGAGGTCGCGGCCGTGACCGCGGACCCCTACGAAGGGGAATCGATGGCGGAGGGCATCGGCGAGATCGTCGAGGCGGTTCCGATGCCGGTTGAGTCGCAGGGCGTGCTTCAGGCGTTCTTCGAAGCTTTCCACATCGAGCGCAAGTTCGAGAAGCGCAAGCGCGACCGGGCCGATCCGGAAGCCCTGGCGCGCGGCGGACAGGGCAAGGGCCGTGGCGAGGGGCGCGGGGAATGAGCGACGGCATCCTCTCACGCTGGTCCCGGCGCAAGCGGGCGGTCCAGGCGGCAGAAGAGGTCGCGAGACAGGCGGCCGAAGAGGCCGCGCACCGGGAGGCCGAGCAGGCTGCCCGCGCGGCGGCTTTACCCTCTCCCGAGGCGGAAACGTCCCTCCCCGCCGCCTCCGCGCAGGGTGATCCCGCAATGCTGCCGGGTGCCGCTGACGAGGCCGACGCCTTGGCCGAGGCGATCGCCCGTCTGCCGAAGCTCGAGGACCTGACGGCGCAGACCGACCTCGCCCCCTTCCTGCGCGCCGGCATTCCCTCCGCCCTGCGGAATGCCGCGCTGCGCAAGATGTGGTCCGTCGATTCCGGCATCCGCGACTTCGTCAGCGAGGCGCGGGACTATGCCTACGACTGGAATACGCCGGGCGGCGTGCCGGGACTCGGTCCGATGCTGCTGACCGACGACATCAAGGCGATGGTCGAGCGCGTGATCACCGGTCCCCCACCGTCGACGCCGGTTGCGCCCGATCCGAGCCAGACCGAGCCGGCCGATGAATCCGGCGTCGCGGCCGAGGCCGAACTCCCCGCCGCGCTCCCGGCCGCACCTCCGCCCGATATGGCCGAGCCCATCGTGCAGCCGGCGCGTAATCCCTCCCCGGATCAGGTCGAGCCATTTCAATCGCCCGCAATTGTATCGCGGCTGCGACGCCATGGCGGGGCAATGCCGGTCTGAACGACAGATTCGCGATTGCAGCCGATGCAAACGCTTTTTATCATAGATACAAAGTAGCAGGTTCCTCGAGAGGGCCGGCCCGGGACGGATTGGATCGAGGAGTGGAATGCGTTCCGTTGCGCCGCGTTCAGAGGCATCGGCAGACAGCGATCTCAGCATGTCTGCGGCGATCCACTCTGGCGGTCACGTGAGCTTGACCGTGGACGACGTCGATCTTCTGCGTGCACAGCAATATGATCTCCTCGCCGTCTTGCTCGGTCGGGCACCGGACGCGCCGTTGCTCGGGGCACTCGCGGGCCTGAAGGGCGGCGACAGCGTGCTTGGGCGGGAAGTCGCCGCGCTCGGTGCGCTGGCGGAGTCCGCGACCGTGAAGGCGGTCGAGCGGGAATATTTCGACCTGTTCATCGGTGTCGGGCGCGGCGAGCTCCTCCCCTACGCCTCCTATTACCTCACCGGCTTCCTCAACGAGCGTCCCCTCGCCCGGGTCCGGGACGACCTCGCGTCCCTCGGGATCGAGCGCGACGAGGCGATGACCGAACCGGAGGATCACCTCGCGATCCTCCTCGATGTGATGGCCGGCCTCGCGGCCGGACGTTTTCCGGCCGAGGCCGGAGCCGAGCGGGCGTTCTTCCAGCGGCACCTCGCCCCCTGGGCGGGGCGCTTCTTCGCGGATCTGGAACGCGCCCGCGCGGCGCATGTCTATCGTGCGGTGGGCGCCCTCGGGCGCGCCTTCGTGGAAATCGAGGCTGCGGCCTTCGCCATGGATGCCTGAGGCGGCATCCGTAGACCGATTGATCGAGGCGCGCGCCTTCGCGGCTGCCGCTTCCTGAGGAGTGTCGACGATGGGACAGGAACAGAAGGACCAGCTCGGTCGTCGCCAGTTCTTCCGGGCGCTCGGCGGCGGAACGGTGGCGGCGGCGGTCGGCGTCTCGACCGCGCCGATGACCGCCACCGAGGCCAAGGCCTACGATCCGGGCACGGACGAGACCCGGTCGCGCTATCGCCTCAGCGACGAGGTGAAGGCGTTCTACCGGACCAACGGCTACGAAACGATCCAGAACAGCACCAACGCCGCCGGAAAGAAGTGAGTCTGCGATGCTGACCAAGCGCAAGAGCGGCGAGGCGAGCCGCACCAAGCACCAGGCCGTCGCGGCCGGCCTCGCCGCCGGGGTCCTCGACCGTCGCGGCTTCCTGAAGAAGTCCGGGCTCACCGCCGGGGCCCTGGCGGCGGCCGGCACGATCCAGCTCGGCGCCGTGCGGCAGGCGCGTGCGGCCGGCTCGTCAGCGACGGGGCCGGACGTGCAGGTGAAGAAGAACATCTGCACCCACTGCTCGGTCGGCTGTACCGTGACGGCCGAAGTCGTCAACGGCGTCTGGGTCGGCCAGGAGCCATCCTACGCCAGCCCGATCAATCGCGGCACGCACTGCGCCAAGGGCGCGGCGATCCGTGAGCTCGTCTCCTCGGATCGTCGCCTCAAATACCCGATGAAGCTCGTCGGTGGGCAGTGGCAGCGGGTGTCCTGGGAGCAGGCCATCGAGGAGATCGGCGACAAGCTCGGCGCCATCCGCGAGAAGAACGGCGCCGATTCCGTCTACTGGCTCGGCTCGGCCAAGTTCACCAACGAAGCCGCCTACCTGATGCGCAAGTTCGGCGCCTTCTGGGGCACGAACTCCGTCGATCACCAGGCCCGCATCTGCCACTCGACCACGGTGGCGGGTGTCGCCAACACCTGGGGCTACGGCGCCCAGACGAACTCCTACAATGACATCCGCAACGCCAAGACGATGATCATCCTGGGCGGCAACCCCGCCGAGGCGCACCCGGTCTCCATGCAGCACGTGCTGTCGGGCAAGGAGATCAACCGCGCGAACATGATCGTCATCGATCCGCGCTTCACCCGCACCGCCGCCCACGCCACCGAGTACGTGCGCATCCGCTCGGGCACCGACATCCCGGTGGTCTGGGGCATCCTCTGGCACGTCTTCCAGAACGGCTGGGAGGACAAGGAGTTCATTGCCCAGCGCGTGTACGCGATGGACGACGTCCGCAAGGAAGTCGCGAAGTGGAATCCGGAGGAAGTCGAGCGCGTCTCCGGTGTGCCCGGGGAGCAACTGCGCCGCGTGGCGGAGATGTTCGCCAAGGAGAAGCCCGCCACCTTGATCTGGTGCATGGGCGCGACCCAGCACACGGTCGGCACCGCCAACGTGCGCGCGCTCTGCATCCTGTGTCTGGCCACCGGCAACGTCGGCAAGCCGGGCACGGGCGCCAACATCTTCCGCGGGCACACCAACGTGCAGGGGGCCACCGACATGGGCCTCGATGTCACGTCGCTGCCGCTCTACTACGGCCTCGTCGAAGGCGGCTGGCGGCACTGGGCCCGGGTCTGGGACGTGCCCTACGAGTGGCTGCAATCCCGCTTCGACGAAGTGCCCGCTCAAGCCGGCCGCAAGGCGCGCACCCGCAAGGAGAACATGGAGGCGCCCGGCATCACCTCGACCCGGTGGTTCGATGCCGTGAACCTGCCGCCCGAGCAGATCGACCAGCGCAGCCCGGTCAAGGCCTTCATGGTCTTCGGCCACGGCGGTAACACGGTCACGCGTCTGCCCGAGGCGATCGAGGGCATGAACAAGCTCGAGCTGCTGGTCGTGGCCGATCCCCACCCGACCACGTTCGCGGCCTTGGACGCTCGCCAGGACAACACCTACCTTTTACCGATTTGCACCTCGCTCGAGATGGAGGGTTCGCGGACCGCCTCGAACCGTACGATCCAGTGGGGCGAGCAGATCGTGAAGCCGGCATTCGAGTCGAAGAACGACTACGAAGTCCTGTATCTCCTGGCCAAGAAACTCGGTTTCGCCGACACCCTGTTCAAGGGCATCAAGGTCAACAACAACGTCCCCGACGCCGAGGATCTCCTGCGTGAGATCAACCGCGGCGGCTGGTCGACGGGCTATTCCGGGCAGAGCCCGGAGCGTCTGAAGGCGCATATGCGCAATCAGGCCAAGTTCGACCTCATCACCCTGCGCGCCCCGAAGGATGATCCGGAGGTCGGAGGCGAGTATTACGGCCTTCCCTGGCCCTGCTGGGGCAAGCCCGAACTCAAGCACCCCGGCTCGCCGATCCTCTACAATACGAGCCTGCACGTGAAGGAGGGTGGCAGCACCTTCCGCGCCCGCTTCGGGACCGAGCGCAACGGGCAGACGCTTCTGGCCGAGGACAGCTTCACCAAGGGGTCCGACCTCACGGACGGCTACCCCGAATTCACCTTCGGCGTGTTCAAGAAGCTCGGCTGGGACAAGGACCTTCGGCCGGACGAACTCGCCACGATCCTGAAGATCGGTGGTGACAAGCCCGACACCGTGAGCTGGGCCACCGACCTGTCGGGCGGCATCCAGCGGGTCTGCCTCGACCACGGCGTGATCCCGTTCGGCAACGGCAAGGCCCGTGCGAATGCCTGGAACCTGCCCGACCCGGTGCCGGTGCACCGGGAGCCGGTCTACACCTCGCGCCCCGATCTCGTGGCGAAATACCCGACCCGCCCCGACGAGCGTCAGCTCCGCATGCCCAATATCGGCTTTTCGGTGCAGAAGGCGGCGGTCGAGCGGAACATCGCGCGCGACTTCCCCATCATCCTCACCTCGGGTCGCTTGGTCGAATACGAGGGCGGTGGCGAGGAGACCCGCTCGAACCCCTGGCTCGCCGAATTGCAGCAGGACATGTTCGTCGAGATCAACACCGGGGACGCCGCCGAGCGCGGCATCAAGGACGGTGCCTGGGTTTGGGTCACGGGCGCGGAGAACAGCTCCAAAGCCAAGATGAAGGCGCTGGTCACCGACCGCGTCGGCAAGGGCGTCGCCTTCATGCCCTTCCACTTCTCGGGTTGGTACGAAGGCAAGGACATGCGCGACTACTACCCGAAGGGCACCGACCCGGTGGTGCTCGGCGAGAGCGTGAACTCGGTGACCACCTACGGCTTCGATCCTGTGACGGGCATGCAGGAAACGAAGTGTACCCTGTGCCAGATCAAGGCCGCGTGAGAGGAGCGCATCCATTATGGCCCGTATGAAGTTCCTCTGTGACGCCGACCGTTGCATCGAGTGCAACGCCTGCGTCACCGCGTGCAAGAACGAGCACGAGGTGCCTTGGGGCATCAACCGCCGTCGCGTCGTGACGCTGAACGACGGCAAGCCGGGCGAGCGCTCGGTCTCCATGGCGTGCATGCACTGCACCGACGCGCCCTGCGCCGCCGTGTGCCCGGTGAACTGCTTCTACACCACGGCGGATGCCGTGGTGCTGCACTCCAAGGATATCTGCATCGGCTGCGGCTACTGCTTCTATGCTTGCCCGTTCGGCGCACCCCAGTATCCGCGCGTCGGGAACTTCGGTTCGCGCGGCAAGATGGACAAGTGCACCTACTGCTCGGGCGGCCCGGAGCCGGACCTGTCGGTGACGGAGTACGAGAAGTACGGTTCGAACCGTCTGGCCGAGGGCAAGCTGCCGCTCTGCGCCGAGATGTGTTCGACCAAGGCCCTGCTCGCCGGCGACGGCGAGATGATCGCCGAGATCTACAAGCAGCGCGTCATCAAGCGCGGCTACGGCTCCGGCGCCTGGGGCTGGAAGACGGCCTACCGCGAGACCGTCGCGATCTGATCGCCACGGACATGCACAAGGGATCGCCGCCCACGCGGCTTTCCCGGACGACACGACACGCGAAAGGAACGCCGATGCGGCGGGCAGTCACGCTTCTCAGCACCCTCGTCCTCGCCACGACGCTCCTCGTCGCGCCGGGGGCGTTTGCGCCCGTCCAGGCGCAGAACCCGATCACCAAGGACGGCCAGAACCCGATGGGCGCCAAGCCCACGGCCGATTCGGTGAACGAGGAATTTCTCTTCAAGAACGCGGACAAGATCACTGGCCGGGTCAGCATCCCGGACGGCAAGGCCGCGAACCTGATCCAGCCGCAGGGCCGCGAGTACCAGTCGTTCCGCGAGGGCTACCTGCCCTGGATCGGCGCGATCTTCATCCTCGGCATGGTCGCGGCGCTGGGGGCGTTCTTCCTCTGGCGCGGCCGCATCCTCACCGATGACACCCAGGAATCGGGGCGCAAGATCCTGCGCTTCAACGCCTTCGAGCGCTTCACGCACTGGATGACGGCGGTGTGCTTCATCATCCTGTCGCTGTCGGGCCTGAACTACATCTTCGGCAAGCGCCTGCTGATGCCGCTGATCGGCCCCGAGGCCTTCGGTGCCCTGGCCCAGTGGGCCAAGTACAGCCACGTCTATCTCGCCTGGCCGTTCATGTTCGGCGTCGCGATGATGTTCGTCGTCTGGATCAAGGACAACATACCCAACCGCATCGACTGGGCCTGGATCAAGGCCGGCGGCGGATTCATCGGCAAGAAGCACCCCCACGCGGCCCGCTTCAACGCCGGCCAGAAGGGCGTGTTCTGGATGGTCGCCGGCTTCGGCGCCGCCATGAGCCTCACCGGCGTGATGATGCTGTTCCCCTTCGCGCTCCTCGATATCAACGGCATGCAGGTCATGCAGGTGATCCACTCGCTGATCGGCATCGTCTTCATCGCCGGCATCCTGGCGCACATCTACATCGGCACCCTCGGCATGAAAGGCGCCTACGACGCCATGGGCAGCGGCGAGGTCGATCTCGCCTGGGCGCGCGCGCACCACGACCTCTGGGTCGAGCAGGAGCAGGCCAAGACCTTGAGCGGACCGCAAATCGGCGGTGGCCGTCGTCACCCGGCCCCGGCCGAATAACGCAATCGGGCCGCACCGGCGGCGGCGAGGAATACGATTCATGAAAGCCTTCATCGTCGCCGTGATCGCCGCGATCGGACTTGGTGTCGCGGCCATGTATGCCCTGACCAGCAACCAGAAGTTCGCCTATCAGGCCTTCGCCACCACGGGCGCGCGCGTCTCGGAGCCGGGCGCCAACCTCGTGGGCGAGAAGTGGACCGGCAATCCGAGCACCAACGACACGAGTGAGTCGGCTCACGGCAAGGCCACTGGCGAGCCGTCGCACCCGAAGCGCTCCTGACCCAGCTGCCGCTCGGTCCGAGCGGTGGCCTAATCCGACGCGTCCTTGCGGCGTTCGGAGCGAAGATCCGAATTCGCCATCCTGTAGATCGAGCGGATTTGGCACGAGACCCGCGCGTCGACCCACGACTTGGGCCGACAGCCCTTCCGTTGTGCCTGGATTCCAGGGGACCGAGCATGATCCATCGCCTGCCCTTCGTCGCGCTTCTGCTCTCGTCGACACTGATGGCGCCGAGCGCCTTCGCGCAGGATGCCGCTCCGGCCCCGGCGCCCTCAGCCGGGCCGGCGAACCTCTGCCAGGAACTCGTGGCCTTCGTGAAGAAGCCCGAGGAGAAGAAGCAAGAGGCCGCGACCCCGGCGTCGCAGGCCACGGCGGTCTCCAATCCGTCCGGCAAGAGCGAGGGTCAGCCCTCCGCGTCGGGCGGCCAGCCGCAGCAGAGCGCCGGCCTCAGCGCACCGCCGACCACGCAGGCCAAGGCACCGGGCAGCGAAGCCCCGGCTCCGGCTGCGACGGCGAGCGATGCCAAGACCGTACGGGACGACAAGTCTACAGGGGGCGACAAGACCTTGAAGGACGGCATGGCCGTGCTGGCCCAGGCCAACGCTGCCGCAAAGAACCCCCCGCCCCCCGCCGCGCCGGCTCCGAGCCCAAAGCCGGACGAGGCGCTGATCGCCAAGATCGACGCAGCGGCCGCGGCCAACGATCAGGCGACCTGCCGTGCCGCCGCCCGGACCATGCGGGTCGCCGGCGTGATCATGCCGCCGCCCCTGCTGGCGCTGTCCGCCCTAGACCCAAAGTTCTTCGCCGGCTCCCAGCCCTGAGCGCGTGACCGGTCCCCAGGAACGCCCAGTCGAACACCTGCCCCCGCGCCCGCCGATCGGGCGGGACACGCGACTTTGCATGTCGCTGTCCGGCCGGCCGGGACATTTCGGCTCGCGCTTCCACAACCGACTCTACGCCCTGCTCGGGCTCGACTACGTCTACAAGGCCTTCACCACCACCGATCTGGCAGGCGCCATCGGCGGCATCCGCGCCCTCGGAATTCGCGGATGCGCAGTCTCGATGCCGTTCAAGGAGGCGGTGATCCCGCTCCTCGACGCCCTCGATCCCTCCGCGCAGGCGATCAAGAGCGTGAACACCATCGTCAACGACGACGGTCGCCTGACGGGCTTCAACACCGACTACGTCGCGGTCCGGCGGCTTCTCACGGAACATGCGGTTGATCCCGCGACGCCGTGCCTGCTGCGTGGCTCGGGCGGCATGGCCAAGGCAGTTGTCGCGGCCTTGCGGGATGGGGGATTTCGGAACGGAACGATCCTCGCGCGCAACACGCAGGCCGGCGCCGCCCTGGCGGAACGCTACGGGTACGCGTTCGCGACCGATCTCGACGGGCGGACGGCCCCCCTTCTCGTCAACGTCACCCCGATCGGCATGGACGGGCCGGACGCGGATGCACTGGCATTCCCGCTCGACGCGGTCGCGGCCTGCGCGATCGCCTTCGACGTCGTGGCACTGCCGGCACGCACGCCTTTCCTGGTCGCGGCCGAGCGCGCCGGTAAATCCTGCATCACCGGACACGCGGTCCTCGTGCTTCAGGGTTTGGAGCAGTTCATCCGCTACACCGGCGTGACACCGACCCCTGAGCAAGTGGCGGACGCGGCCGCCTACGCCCGGACTTGACGCCCCGAGCGCAGACGGCCGCCGCCGGATCTCAGCCCTCCGCGACCGCGTGGTTGCCCATGATCTCGAGGGCGCGCACCAGGGCCGAATGGTCCCGGTCGCCGGCCCCATTGGCCACGCAGGCCGAGAAGAGCTGCTGGGCCAGGGCCGTGCCCGGCAGGGCGAGGCCGAGGGACTTGGCGCCTTCGAGCGCGAGGTTCAGGTCCTTCTGGTGCAGGGCGATGCGGAAACCCGGATCGAAGGTGCGCTTGATCATGCGCTCGCCGTGCAGTTCGAGGATGCGGGAGGTGGCGAGGCCGCCGGTGATGGCCTGACGCACCTTGGCCGGATCGGCACCGGCCTTCGAGGCGAACAAAAGCCCTTCGGCCACTGCCTCGATGGTCAGCGCGACGATGATCTGGTTGGCGACCTTGGCGACCTGACCGGCGCCCACCTCGCCCACATGCGTCACGGTCTTGCCCATCAGGTCGAGGAGCGGCTTCACGCGGGCAAAGGTCTCCTCGTTGCCGCCGACCATGATGGAGAGCGCGGCGTTCTTGGCGCCGACCTCGCCACCGGAGACCGGCGCGTCGAGGTACTCTGCACCACGCTCGGCAAGGCGCGCGGCGAAATCGCGGGTGGCGATCGGCGAGATCGAGCTCATGTCGACCACCACGGCGCCGCGCTTCACGCCTTCTGCGACGCCGTCGGCGCCGAACAGCACGGCCTCCACGTCGGGGGTGTCGGGCAGCATCAGGATGATCACGTCCGAGCGTTCGGCCACCTCGGCGGCGGTAGCGCAGGCGTGGCCGCCGGCCGAGACGAGGACCTCCGGCACCTGTCGGCGGGTCTTCAGGGCAAGGCTGTGACCGCCCGCGATGAGGTGGCCGGCCATGGGCGCGCCCATGATGCCGAGGCCGATGAATCCGACGTTCATATCTGTCTCCGGGGTGAAGGCGTCAGCGGAAGCGCGCGGCCAGCGCCTCGGAGGTCCGGGCCAGCAAACCCATGTCCGAGCCGACCGCGGTGAAACGGGTGCCTGCCGCGATGTAGCGGTGGGCCAAGTCCTCGTTGGCGGTGAGGATGCCGGCATGTTTGCCGGTGCGGCGGATGCGGGCGATCGTCTCTTCCACGACCGCGACCACGTCGGGGTGGTTCTGCTGACCGATGTAGCCGAGGCTGGTGGAGAGGTCGCCGGGCCCGATGAAGACGCCATCGACACCCTCGACGCCCGCAATCTCCTCGAGGTTGTCGAGGGCGCGGCGCGACTCGATCTGGACCGCCACGAAGATCTCGGCCTCGCAGCGGGCGTGATAGTTCGGGATGCGACCGAATCGGGCGGCGCGCGGGGCCTGCGAGAAACCGCGCACCCCGCGCGGGGCGTAACGGGTGGCTGCGACCGCGCGGGCGGCTTGGTCGGCATCGTCGATGTTGGGGATCATCAGCGACTGCACGCCGGTGTCGAGGATGCGCTTGATCGCGATAGGCTCGTCGCTCGGCATCCGCACCATGGCGTTGGCCGAGCCCTCCATCATGGATTGAACCTGCGCATAGACGTCGCGCAGGTCGTTGGCGGAGTGTTCCATGTCGAGGAGCAGCCAGTCGAAGCCCGAGCCGGCCACGACCTCTGTGGAGATCGGGCTGGCGAGGCTGCACCAGAGGCCGATCTGCTGCTGGCCGGCATTGAGCGCCGCCTTGAAGCGGTTGGTGAGGATATCGGTCATCGTCGCGTCTCCGGAGTTGGGGGTCGGCGCACCAGGGGAAATTACCGGACGAGGCAAATCACCGGACGAGGCAGGGGCGCTTGTTGTCGAAGGTCCAGTTCGGGATGAGGAACTGCATGGCGGAGGCATCGTCGCGGGCGCCAAGGCCGTGGCTCTTGTAGAGAGCATGCGCCGCCTCGACTTCCGACCAGTCGAGCTCGATGCCGAGGCCGGGGCGCTCGGGCACGCGCACGAGCCCTCCCTCGATCCGGAGCGGCTCCTTGGTGAGGCGCTGTCCGTCCTGCCAGATCCAGTGAGTGTCGATGGCGGTGACCCGGCCGGGGGCGGCGGCGGCCACGTGAGTGAACATCGCCAGCGAGACGTCGAAATGGTTGTTCGAGTGCGAGCCCCAGGTCAGGCCGTGATCACGGCAGAGCTGCGCGACGCGCACCGAGCCGGCCAGCGTCCAGAAATGCGGGTCGGCGAGCGGAATGTCGACCGAGCCGAGCTGGATCGCGTGGTTCATCTGGCGCCAATCGGTGGCGATCATGTTGGTGGCGGTGGGCAGGCCCGTGGCGCGGCGGAACTCGGCCATGATCTCGCGGCCCGAGAAGCCCTCCTCAGCGCCGCAGGGGTCCTCCGCATAGGCGAGCACGTCGCCGCGTCCCTTGCAGAGGCGAATGGCCTCCTTCAGAGACCAGGCGCCGTTTGGATCGAGGGTAACGCGGGCCTTCGGGAAGCGCTCGTGGATCGCGGTCACCGCCGCGATCTCCTCCTCGCCGGCGAGGACGCCGCCCTTCAGCTTGAAGTCGTTGAAGCCGTAGGTCTCATAAACGGCTTCCGCCAGACGGGCGACAGCGTCGGGGGTCAGGGCCTCCTCGTCGCGCAGGCGGAACCAGCCGTCGCGGGCCTCCGGCTCGCGGTAGGGCAGATCGGTGCGGCGGCGGTCGCCGACATAGAACAGGTAGCCCAGCATCTCCACGGCGTCGCGCTGCTGCCCCTCGCCCAGGAGGGCGGCCACCGGCACCTCGAGGAACTGGCCGAGGAGATCGAGGAACGCGGATTCAATCGCCGTGACGGCGTGGATGGTGACGCGCAGGTCGAAGGTCTGGAGACCGCGTCCGCCGGCATCGCGGTCGGCGAAGCGGGTGCGCATGGCGTTGAGCACCGCCTGCCAGTCGCCGATGGGGCGGCCGACGATGAGGTCGCCAGCCTCCTCCAGGGTGGCGCGGATGCGCTCGCCGCCCGGCACCTCGCCGAGACCCGTGGCGCCGGTCGAGTCGGTCAGGATCACGAGGTTGCGGGTGAAGAAGGGGCCGTGCGCGCCGCTGAGATTGAGCAGCATGCTGTCGCGGCCGGCCACCGGCACGACCTTGATGGCGGTGATGGTGGGGGTGCGCGAAAAGCCGCGCGCGGTCGACGTGCTGGAATCCTGGGCCATGAGCGTTCTCCCGAACCGGTCGCAGCGATGTCTGCGCATCGTCTTGCGGGTCTGGTTCTAGGGCAGACCGGCGATGTTGGTCCAAGCCAAAGGCTGGATCGATCGATGCCTGAAGCGTATCGATCGGCGGCTCAGTGCAGGTCCGGTGCGAGCTTGCGCAGATGCGCCAGGAGCGGGTCGTCGCTGCCGCGGCGCCAGGCGAGGTGCAGTTCCGCCGGGCGCGGTTGGGCCAATTCCAGGGGCCGAAAGGCGACGCCCTCGAAGCGAAGGCGCTCGGCCGCCGCCGGCACGATGGCGATGCCGAGGCGTGCGCGGACCAGCGCCAGGATCGAGTGGATCTGGGTCAGGCGCTGGACGATGCGGGGCTGAAGGTCCGTGCCGGCGAAGAGGCCGATCAGCAGATCGTGGAAGTAGCTCGCCTCGTGCGGCGCGTAGCCGACGAGCGCCTCCCCCTTGAGGTCCTCGAGGGTCAGGGCGTCGCGGCCGACGAGGGCGTGTCCGTCGGGGAGCGCGACGATCAGCGGTTCGGCCAGGGCCTGCTCCGATTCGAGTTCAGGATGGTTCACGGGCGGCCGGATGAGGCCCGCATCGATCTGGCCGGACAGGATCGCCTCGACCTGATCCTTGGTCACCATCTCGCGGAGCGAGAGCGTGACGTCGGGCATCGCGCTCCGGCAGGCCATGACGAGGCGGGGCAGAAAATCGTAGGCCGAGGCGGCGGTGAAGCCGAGCTTGAGCACGCCGGCCCGGCCCGCCGCCACCTGCCGGGTGATATGGGTGGCGGTCTCGGCCAGCCGCAGGATGCGCAGGGCCTCGGGCAGGAAGCTTCGCCCGGCGGCGGTGAGCCGGACGGACCTGCTGGTCCGGTCGAGGAGCTGGACGTCGAGGACGCGTTCCAGCACCTGGATCTGCCGCGAAAGCGGCGGCTGGGTCATGTTGAGCCGGGCAGCGGCGCGGCCGAAATGCAGTTCTTCGGCGACGGCGGCAAAGCAGCGGAGTTGGCCGAAATCGAGCATCTGGCCTCGCACGGGAATGGCCGCGGGCGGATGCCCACGGCCACGGATCGTCTCACGGTTGTGACGGGGATGGGATCAGTGCAACTCCACCCGGCGGATCTCACCGACGATCACGAGATAGCAGAACACCGCCACGAGGGCGTTGAGCCCCACGAAGACCAGGGCGCCGTTGAACGAGCCGGTCGTCTGGACGATGTAGCCGATCACGATCGGGGTCGTGATGCCGGCGGTGTTGCCGAAGGTGTTGAACAGGCCGCCGTTCAGGCCGCCGGTGGCGCGCGGCGAGGTGTCGGAGACCACGGCCCAGCCGAGCGCCCCGATGCCCTTGCCGAAGAAGGCCAGCGCCATCAGCCCCACCACGAGGGCGTCGGCCTCAACGTAATTGCAGCCGATGATGCACATGGAGAGGAGCATGCCGCCCACGATCGGAATTTTTCGCGATGCGGTGAGGGAGTAGCCGCGCTTCAGCAGCATGTCGGAGATCCAGCCGCCCAGGATGCCACCGATGAAACCGCAGAGAGCCGGCAGCACGGCGGCGAAGCCCGCCTGAAGGATGGAGAGCCCACGCTCCTTCACGAGGTAGACCGGGAACCAGGTCAGGAAGAAGTACGTCAGCGTGGTGATGCAGTACTGGCCGATATAGATGCCGAGCAGCATGCGGTTCGACAGCAACTGCCGGATCGTGCGCCCGGCATTGACCGGGGCCGCGGCGCCGCGTCCGTCCATGTCCAGCAGCGCGCCGCCCGCCTCGATGTAGTCGCGCTCGGCCTGATTGATCGACGGGTGCTCCTTCGGCCCGTACATGACCTGTGTCCAGAGCAGCGCGAACGCGATGCCGAGCGCGCCCATCAGGGTGAAGACGTGATGCCAGCCGTAATGGTGCACCACCCAGCCCATGAGCGGGGTGAACAGCACGGTGGCGAAGTACTGCGAGGAGTTGAAGAAGGCCGAGGCAGTGCCGCGCTCGGAGGTCGGGAACCACGCGGCGGTGATGCGGGCGTTGGCGGGGAAGACCGGCGCCTCGGCGAGCCCGACCAGGAGGCGCAGGCTGAAGAGCACCGCGACCGCCGTGAAGCCGGTGAAGAACCCGACGGCCCCCTGCATCAGGGTGAAGGCCGACCACAGGAAGATCGCGCCGGCATAGACCCACTTGGCGCCGTAGCGGTCGAGCAGCCAACCACCCGGAAGCTGTGCCAGCACGTAGGACCAGGCGAAGGCGGAGAAGACGTAGCCCATGGAGACCGCGTCGAGGCCGAGGTCCTTGGCCAGCGACGGGCCGGCGATCGAGAGCGTCGCGCGGTCGGCGTAATTGATGGTGGTGGCGAAGAACAGCATCGTGACGATGAGGAGCCGTACACGGCTCCGCTTCGCCGCGGTCATGACCAGACCGGCGCCCATGGCGTCTCTCCCTGAAAGCGGACCCGCCCGGCTATTGCCGTAGCGGACATCGGCCGTTCTCAGATCCTTTCGGACACGGCGGCCATTTGCAGGGTCGAGCCTAGGGCCCGCCGCGAGGCAGCGTCCAACTCAAAGGCTGGATGGATCGATACCGGAACGGCATCGATGCGCCGGGCGTGCGGCGCTCACGGGCGAACCGGCCGCGAAGGTTTTTTGTAAAAAAGTGCCGATCTAGCCCCATTGCCGAACGAGCGAATGCTGGGGGACGCCGGCGCGCCTTACCACGCCGAGGAAAACGACTTGGCAGGCGATACGGATGATCTGCGTGGGGTCTCGATTGCGCCTCGGAGTCGGACACGACGTGTCCGCGTCGACGGCGCAGCGGTGCGGATCGTCCGCTAGATCAGAATCTGCGAACCTTCACCGGAGCGGGTGACGCAGGATCTCGCCATCGGATCCATTCGTCCTGACGCCCCGCTGGATCACTCCCACTCGATGGTACCGGGGGGCTTGGAGGTGATGTCGTAGGTCACCCGGTTGATGCCCTTGACCTCGTTGATGATCCGCGTTGCCACACGGCCGAGGAACGCCATGTCGAAGGGGTAGAAATCCGCCGTCATGCCGTCGACCGAAGTGACTGCGCGCAACGCGCAGACGTGGTCGTAGGTGCGGCCGTCGCCCATCACGCCGACGGTCTTCACGGGAAGGATCACCGCGAAAGCCTGCCAGATCGTGTCGTAGAGCCCAGCCTTGCGGATCTCGTCGAGGTAGATCGCGTCGGCCTTGCGCAGGGCCTCCAGCTTCTCGGGCGTGATCGTGCCGGGGCAGCGGATGGCCAGACCCGGGCCCGGGAAGGGATGGCGTCCGACGAAGGCCTCGGGCAGCCCGAGTTCCTTGCCGAGCACCCGCACCTCGTCCTTGAACAGTTCGCGCAGGGGCTCGACCAGTTGCATGTTCATGCGCTCGGGCAGGCCGCCGACATTGTGGTGCGACTTGATGGTCACCGACGGGCCGCCGGTGAACGACACGCTCTCGATCACGTCCGGGTAGAGGGTGCCCTGGGCCAGGAAGGCGGCGCCGCCGATCTTCTTCGATTCGGCCTCGAACACGTCGATGAACAGGCGCCCGATCGTCTTGCGCTTCTGCTCCGGGTCGCTGACGCCGTTCAGTTCTCCGAGGAACAGATCCTGCGCCTCCACGTGGACGAGGGGGATGTTGTAGTGGTCGCGGAACAAGCGCACGACCTCCTCGGCCTCGCCCATCCGCAGCAGACCGTGGTCGACGAAGACGCAGGTGAGCTGATCACCGATCGCTTCGTGAATAAGCACCGCCGCGACCGCCGAATCGACGCCGCCCGACAGGCCGCAGATCACCCGCTCACGGCCCACCTGCGCGCGGATCTTCTCGATCGCCTCCTCGCGGTAGGCGCCCATGGTCCAGTCGCCGGAGCACCCGGCGATGTCGCGGACGAAGTTGCGGATCAGCAGGGCACCGTGCGGCGTGTGCGCCACCTCCGGGTGGAACTGCACCGCGTAGTAGCCGCGCGCCTCGTCGGCCACTGCCGCGAAGGGGGCGTTCTTCGACATGGCGACGGTGGTGAAGCCGTTGGGGAGCTTGGTGACGCGGTCGCCGTGGCTCATCCAGACGGGGTAGTGCTCACCGACATGCCACACGCCCTTGAACAGAGGGCATTCCGACAGGATCTCGATCTCGGCCCGGCCGAACTCGGCGTGGTGGCCACCCTCGACCTCGCCGCCGAGCTGGGCCGCCATAGCCTGCTGGCCGTAGCAGATGCCGAAGACCGGCACGCCCGAATCGAACACGACCTGTGGCGTCCGGGGCGAGGCTTCGGTGGTCACCGATTCGGGGCCGCCCGAGAGGATCACGCCCTTGGGCTTCGTCTCCGCGAAGGCCTCGGCCGCCTTCGTAAAGGGGACGATCTCGCAATAGACCCCCTCTTCGCGCACGCGGCGCGCGATGAGCTGCGTCACCTGGCTGCCGAAATCCACGATGAGGATTTTGTCGTGTTCTGTCGTCATGGAACCGGAGTTAGACGAGGCCTCGATCCTGTGCAACGGATCGGCTCGCAGAGCGGTCACGCGATCGGCACCGGGCTGGGGATGGGGAGGTCCGGCGCGTTAACCGAACGTTCACCGCGCGGCCCCGAAACCGACGCCCCCAGCAACGAACAGGAGCCTCAGCCATGAGAGCCACCATCTTCGGGATCGCCGCCCTCGCCCTCACCGGTCTCGGCACCACCGCTGCTTCCGCCCTGCCCGTCCCGGCGGGTGTCGCCCCGGCCAGTGGCATCGAACAGGTGCGCGTCGTCGAGCGGACGGTGATCCGCGGCCCCCGCTGCAAGACGGTCGTCACCAAGCGCCGTGGCCCCTTGGGTCGGGTCGTCGTGGTGCGCAAGCGCCGCTGCTTCTGAAATTCGAGCAGTGCGACGTCCGATCGGGCACCGCTCGGACGTCCCCGCTCACGGATACGGAATGGCCCCCGTCGGGGGCCATTTCTCGTTTCAGCCCCGTCTCGTTTCAGCCCCGTCTCGCCAGGGTGGCCACGTAGAAGCCGTCCGTGCCGGTCAGGGCGGGACTCATCTGGAGGCCATGCCGGGTGAAACGAACGGACGGCGCGATTCCGGGGGCGTACGCCGCTACGATGTCGGCAGCGGGGATGACCGCGAAGTCGTCCGGGCGTCGCGCCAGGAGGCCGGCGACGGCGGCGTCATTCTCCTCGGGCAGAAGCGAACAGGTGATGTAGGTGATGCGCCCGCCGGGCCGTACCAGCCGCGCCGCCCGGTCGAGCACCGCGGCCTGATCGGCGACGCGGAGGCTCAAGGCGTTCGGGCGCAACCGCCATTTCGCGTCGGGATTGCGCCGCCAGGTTCCGGAGCCGGTGCAGGGGGCATCGACGAGGACGCGGTCGGCGCCGCCATCGAGGTCGCCAAGCACGTCGGCGCGGGCCCGGCCGGCGCGGGGCGTGCGGATTTCCGCGACGGCGCCCGCGCGGCGCAGGCGCTCGTGGATCGGGGCCAGACGGCGCGGGTCGTCGTCGCTGGCCACAAGCCGGCCGGTATTCTCCATCATCGCGGCCAGACTCAGGGTCTTGCCGCCGCCGCCGGCGCACAGATCGATGACGGTCTCGCCGGGCCGCGCGCCGCTCAACAGGCTCGCGAGCTGCGAGCCCTCGTCCTGGATCTCGTACCACCCATCGATGAATTCCGGCTCGACATGAAGGGCCGGGCCGCGTCCATCCTCGCCGATGGGAATGCGCAGGCCGTTCGGCGCATGCGGGGTCGGTTCCGGGGTGAGGTGTGCGAGGCCCGCCAGGGCGTCGGCGCGGCTGTGCTTCAGGGTGTTGATGCGGATATCGAGGGGCGCGCGCCGGCTCAGGGCGCGCAGCTCGTCGCGGGTCTCGGCCCCCAGGATAGCCTCTAGGGAGGGAAGCACCCATTCGGGCACGTCCCCGGCGACGTGTAGCGGCGCGTCCGCCAGTGTCCCCTCGGTCAGGCGCGTCCACTCGTCGGCGGTCAGGGGATCCGGGGCGAAGCGCTCGCCGCTGAACATCTCCGCGATGGTGGGGGCGGCGAGGCCGTACTGGAGGCGCAGCATGCCGATGACGAGACCGCGCGGGCTCTCGTCGGCCATGATCCAGGCAGCGGAGGCGCGGCGGCGCAGGGTGTCGTAGACGAGGCTCGCGATGGCGGCGCGGTCGCCTGATCCGGCGAAGCGGTGGGCCAGGCCCCAATCCTTGAGGGCATCGGCAGCGGGGCGGCGGCGCGCCGCGATATCGGCGAGGACTTCGATGGCGGCGGACAGGCGGGCGGGGGGCGTCAGGGCAAAGTCCTCGGAGTTCTCGGCGCCGCTCTCGGCGGGTGCCGCGATACGGCCACGCTTCGGGCGGTCGCCCGTCACAATACGGTCGAGCTTCCGGCGCCTTCACGGCTCAGCTTGAGCCAGGGTGCCGCGCGGAGCGGACCCATGGAGCTTTAGAGAACCCCATGTCTCCCGTCATCCATCTCAGCCTCGCCGGCCTCCTCATGCTGGCGGTCGCGGCCTGCTCCACGGCGCCGGCCGCACCGGACCTGTCGGCCCCGCCGCCGCGCCGCCTCGATGCCAAGACCCAGCTCGAGTACGGCGCGCCGCCGCCCCCCGGGCCGCGTTACTGAGTCTTGGCCGCCGCCTCGCGGGCGCGGCGGTTCTCGTAGGCCTTGAGGTGGGTGTAGACGCGGTCGAGCATCGGATGCCCGTCCGCGTCGGGTGCCCGGGCGATCAGGTCGCCGATGATGTGGTCGGCCTCGATCCGGGCGCCGCCCTCGATGTCGCGCAGCATCGAGGCGGTGAAGGCGGAGCCCTCGGCGGTCAGGGTCTTGCGCGTGTTGTCCGCCACGTTCGGGCGCGGCGCGTAGCCGGCGGCCTCGGCGATGGCGCGGCACTCCTCCATCAGCGCCTCGATGAAGCCGAGCCCGCCTGGGGCGGCGACGATGTCGCCGATGGTGGCGCGCATGAGGCAGGTCGATCCGGCCAGCGTCGCCAGGAAGCTCCACTTCTCCCACATCTCTAGGACCATGCTCTCGCTGAGGCGCGGCTGGAAATTCACGCCCCGCATCAGCGCCTCGATGGCCTCGACCCGCGCGGAACGACCGCCGGCCCGCTCGCCGAAGGTCAGGGTGTGGAGCTGGTTCATTTGTCGGATCTCGCCCGCCGGGCCCAGAGTCGCCGCGATGGCGCAGGACCCGCCGAGCACGCGCTCCGCCCCGAACCGCGCGTCGAGGGCGTCGAGGTGGCGCATGCCGTTGAGCAGGGGGAGGATCGCGGTCTCGGCTCCGATGGCCGGCGCGACGTCCGAGATAGCGCCGTCGAGGTCGTAGGCCTTGCAGGAGAACAGCACGAGGTCGAAGGCGCCGGCCTTTCCGGCCGCGAGATCGGCGGCCGTGACGGTCTGTGGCGCCGCGATGTGCAGATTGCCGGCCGGACCCTCGACCTTCAGGCCGGCATGCGCGAGCGTCTCGGCGCGGGCCGGACGGACGAGGAAGGTTACGTCGCGGCCGGCCTCGGCGAGGCGCGCACCAAAGTATCCGCCGGTGGCTCCGGCGCCGACAACGAGCACGCGCATGATGTCCTCCACTTCGTTCTTCGCGGGTCACCGCCCATTCCGGGCATCGACCGCCGATGGTGCGCCTTGGTAGCGTTTCAAACGCCGGCCGGCGCCAGGAAAATCCGGACCGCGAAGACGATCCACATCGCCAGCAGCACCAGCGTCCCGGCGGTGAACGCCCGGAACCGCGACGGGACGTGATTGGTGGTGAGGTAGATTCGGGCGTGGAGGAAGCGCGTCGCAACGAAGACCCAGGCCAGGACCACGAAGAGCAGGTCAGCCTTGCGCGTCGCCATGGCGAAGCCGACCAGGACGTAGAACAGGACCGGGATCTCGAACTGGTTCGCGAAGGTGTTGGCCGCCTGCTGGGCCGGGGCCGGCCAGTCGCGCTGGCCGAGCGAGAGTTCGCAGCCCTTCGTGCCGCCGCTGCGCAGCGCGGAGAGGCGCTTATGCCCGGTCCAGAACAGCAGCGCGAAGGTGAGGAAGATCTGGGCGAAGTCAGGGGCCAGGATGGCTTGGACGGTCACGGCGTCTCCTTCGCCCGACGACCCGGCCGGATATCCGGCGCGGGCCCGCGCGGGCTGGGTCCGCGCCGCGCGGGTCAGGCGCGGCCGGGGTAGTTCGGGCTTTCGCGGGTGATGGTGACGTCGTGGACGTGGCTCTCGCGCAGGCCCGCATTGGTGATGCGGATGAACTGCGCCTTTTCCTGGAAGTCCGGAATCGTCGGGGCGCCGACATAGCCCATTGCCGCCCGCAGGCCGCCGGCGAGTTGGTGCAGCACGGCCGCCACCGGGCCCTTGTAGGGGACCTGACCCTCGATACCCTCCGGCACGAGCTTGTGGGTGTCGCTGACCTCGGCCTGGAAGTAGCGGTCGGCGGAGCCGCGCGCCATCGCGCCCACCGAGCCCATGCCCCGGTAGCTCTTGTAGGAACGGCCCTGGTGCAGGAACACCTCGCCGGGGGCCTCGTCGGTGCCCGCGAGCAGCGAGCCCAGCATGGCGACGGAGGCACCGGCCGCGATCGCCTTGGCGAGGTCGCCGGAATACTTGATGCCGCCGTCGGCGATGACCGGCACGTCGGCGCTATGAGCGGCCTCGACGGCCTCCATCAGGGCGGTGAGCTGCGGCACGCCGACTCCGGCGACGATGCGGGTGGTGCAGATCGAACCCGGGCCGATGCCGACTTTGATCGCGTCCGCGCCGGCGTCGATCAGGGCCTGGGCGCCGTCGCGGGTCGCGACATTGCCGGCCACGACCTGCACGGCGTTGGAGAGCTGCTTCACCCGGCGCACGGCGTCGAGCACCTTGATCGAGTGGCCGTGGGCGGTGTCGACCACGATGACGTCGCAGCCGGCATCGATGAGGCGCTCGGCCCGCTCGAAGCCGCTGTCCCCGGTGGTCGTGGCGGCGGCCACCCGCAGGCGGCCCTGTTCGTCCTTCACCGCGCCCGGATAGGCGACCTGCTTCTCGATGTCCTTGACCGTGATCAGCCCGATGCAGCGGTAGTGATCGTCGACGACGAGCAGCTTCTCGATGCGGAACTGGTGCAGCAGGCGCTTGGCCTCGTCCTGGCTCACGCCCTCGCGCACGGTGATGAGCCGGTCGCGGGTCATCAGGTCGGCAACGGTCTCCGAGGCGTTGGTGGCGAAGCGCACGTCGCGGTTGGTGAGAATGCCGACCAGCTTGCCGCGGGAGCCGTTGGGGCCGCGCTCAACCACCGGGATGCCCGAGATGCGGTTCTGCTTCATCAGCGAGAACGCGTCCGCCAGGGTCTCGTCCGGGTGGATGGTGATGGGGTTCAGCACCATGCCCGACTCGTACTTCTTGACGAGCCGGACCTGCTCGGCCTGCTCCGCCGGTTCGAGGTTGCGGTGAATGACGCCCATGCCGCCGTTCTGCGCCATGGCGATGGCCATCGGCGCTTCGGTGACGGTGTCCATGGCGGAAGCCAGGATCGGCAGGTTGAGGTGGATCGAGCGGGTGAGCCGGCTCGCGATCTTCACGTCGCTGGGCATCACCGAAGAGGCAGCGGGACGCAGCAGGACATCGTCGAAGGTCAGGCCCTCGATGATCGAATCAGCGGTGATGCGGGCCATGTACCAACTCCGGAACGGGTGCTGCGCCGGGCCCATTCGGGCTGTCCGGCGTCATCGGGTTGGCACGGGCCAGTATCATGCGCCGGGACGCCACGCAAAGCCGGCACGGGCCCACCGACACAGGAAAATGCGCCGGATGAGCCTTCGTCCGGTGGGGGTTGCGCCTAGCGCAGGCCCCGGGGGGCGCCGGGCAGGCCCTCGGCCGGTCCCTTGTCGGTCCATTCCGGCGGGGCGCCGACATAGTCGCCCAGGATGCCGTCGAGGCCGGGAGCACGGCCGAAGGCCTCGCAATCCGGATCGAGGGGGGCTTCACCCAGCGTCGTGATGCGGACGCGGTCGTAGGTCGGCAGCGTGACCGGCGCCTTGAACGGGTCTTCGCCGGTGGCGAGGTAGTAGCCGAAATCCTGGCCGAATTCGCCGGCGAGGTCGTAGGCGTCGCTGGCCGGGGAGAACCGGGCCTGATTGGTGAAGGCGTTGCTGGCGCCGCCCCAGACCATCGCGGCCCGCTGCACGTTGCGGCTGTCCAGGGCCTCGGCCTCGACCGTCAGGCTGCCGAGCCCGATCGGGATGCGGGGGATCGGGACGCGGCCCACCGCCGTCGCGAAGCCGGCGCCGAGTTGGGACGCGATGGTGATGCCGGCCGAGGTCGCCACGGTGGCGCCGGCCGCCGGCACGTTGGTGAGGTCGATCCGGGTCACCGCCGAGCGCACGGTGAGGTCGGCCTTCCGGCCGGTGACGACGTCGTAGCGCAGGGAGAGCTCATAGCAGAGCGCCCGGTCGGCCGCGTTGGCGACGAGCTTGCGCTCGGCCGGCGTCAGTCCCGGGGCCACGACCTCGGAGAAGGTGGTGGGCACGATCCGCACGGTCCGGGTGGCCGTCAGGACAGCCGGATCGACGAAGATTCGCGAGGAGCTGGCCGTCTCGTCGCTGGCGGTGAGGCGGTCGTAGCGCGTCAGCGCGCCCGATTCCGTCAGGACGACGGTGCCGCAGCCGGCGACGGCAACCGCCAGCGCCAGGCAGGAGACGAAGCCGGCCAGCCTGCGTCGATGTTCGAACCTCGGAAGCATCGGGGACTTTCTTGGAGCCGTGGTAGGGGGCGCCCGGCACGACTCCGAAGCGGAGTCGAGCGGCGACCGATCATGCAGCCGAGCTTAGCGGCTCCAGCAACATTGTGGAAAGGCGCGCGCCGCCGGTCCTAGTCCGTTGCTGGTCCGATGTGGCCGCAGGGCCACGCCGCCCGGAGGGCCCGGCCGTGCACGTGCGACATGCCACATTCATCCCGTGCGTTTCGTCACCGAGCGCGCACGGGCCGCGTTTCACTTTTCGCCGCCAGGAGGCACTCGGGCGGCTTGACCGGACCTATGTCACGCCGATGCGCACGTCCCAGATCGTCCCCCTCGTCGTCGCCACCGCGCTCTTCATGGAGAATACCGATTCCACCGTGATCGCCACCGCGCTCCCGGCCATCGCCAGGAGTCTGGGTGAGGACCCGATCGCCCTGAAGCTCGCGCTGACCGCCTATCTCGTCAGCCTCGCGATCTTCATCCCAATCAGCGGCTGGATGGCCGACCGGTTCGGGGCCCGCACCGTGTTCCGGATCGCCCTCGGGGTGTTCATGGCCGGTTCGCTCGCCTGTGCGGCCTCGAACTCGCTCGTCGGCTTCGTCGCGGCCCGGTTCTTCCAGGGGGTCGGAGGCGCCATGATGGTGCCGGTGGGGCGCCTCGTGATCCTGCGCAGCGTACCCAAGAGCGAACTCGTCAGCGCGCTGGCCTACCTGACGATCCCGGCCCTGATCGGACCGATCTTCGGTCCACCGCTGGGCGGTTTCATCACCACCTATCTCGACTGGCGCTGGATCTTCTTCATCAACATCCCGATCGGCATCGCCGGCATCGTGCTGTCGACGATCTACTTCGAAAACATCCGCGAGGCCGAGCGTCCGCCCCTCGACGTTCTCGGCTTCCTGCTCTCCGGGCTAGGGCTCGCCACGCTGATGCTCGGTCTCGCCTCCACAGGTCGAGAGCTCTTGCCGGAGGGCCTGTCGTGGATCTGCCTCGGCGCCGGCTGCGTGTTCCTCACCCTGTACTTCCGGCATTCGCGCGGCCTGGCCAATCCGGTCATCCGCCTCGACCTGCTGCGGTATCCGACCTTCCGGGCGGCTGTGACGGGCGGCAGCCTGTTCCGGATCGGCACCGGGGCGATCCCCTTCCTGCTGCCGCTGATGCTGCAGATTGGCTTCGGGCTCGACCCCCTCCGGTCGGGGCTGATCACCTTCGCGGCGGCGGCCGGCGCGCTCCTGATCAAGATCATCGGCCCCCGCATCCTGCGCGCCTACGGCTTCCGCCGGGTGATGCTCGTCAACGCGCTCGTCGCCTCGGCCTTTCTAGCGGTAAATGGCCTCTTCACCGCCGAGACGCCGCACGCGGTCATCATCTGCGTTCTGCTGATCGGCGGCTGCGTGCGCTCGCTGCAATTCACCTGCGTCAACGCCATCGCGTATGCCGAACTGGAGAGCCGGGAGATGAGCGCCGCAACGAGCCTTGCCAGCGTAGCGCAGCAGCTCTCGCTCAGCCTCGGGGTCTCCCTCGGGGCGCTGGCCCTGGAGGG